>DATHYR010000033.1:0-1002 GCA_035458985.1 Pseudomonadales bacterium | reverse complement strand
TGCCAGTTATGAAGAAATCGCCCGTGCGGGTGGCGGTATTGTGTCAACCGTCAAAGCCACCCGCGACGCCGATGAAGGCGAATTGTTTGAGTTAGGTCGTCGACGTTTAAATGCGCTAGCCAAAGAAGGGGTGACCACGGTCGAAATTAAATCGGGTTACGGCTTAGACACTGCAACCGAAGTGAAAATTTTGCGGGTCGCCCGCGAGCTAGGTAAACATCACCATGTGGATGTGCAAACCACGTTTTTAGGCGCACACGCCACGCCAGTAGAATATAAAGATAATGCCGATGGTTACGTGGATCTGGTGATCACTGAGATGTTGCCGACTATCATGGCCGAAAACTTAGCCGATGCGGCGGATGTGTTTTGCGAAAATATCGCTTTTACCCTCGAGCAAACGGAGCGGGTGTTGAGTGCTGCCAAAGCGGCAGGGTTACATATCAAATTACATGCCGAGCAGTTATCCAACATGGGCGGCAGTGCATTGGCGGCGCGACTAGGGGCTAAATCGGTTGATCACATTGAATATTTGGATGAAGCGGGCGTAAAAGCATTAAGCGAAAGCGGCACCTGCGCGGTACTCTTACCGGGGGCATTTTACTTTTTACGCGAAACCAAAATGCCGCCGATTGACTTGTTACGCCAATACCAAGTACCTATGGTGATCGCCAGTGATTTTAATCCCGGTTCGTCGCCGATTTGCTCGACCTTATTGATGCTCAATATGGGTTGCACCTTATTCCGCTTAACGCCAGAGGAAGTGCTAGCGGGTGTCACCTTAAACGCTGCCAAAGCCTTGGGAATAGAAGACAAAGTCGGACATTTGGCCGAGGGCATGCAGGCCGATTTTTGCCTGTGGGACATTAGTACCCCAGCGCAATTGGCTTACTCATACGGAGTTAATCCGCTGGTGGATGTGGTAAAAGGCGGCAAACTGGTACATCAGTAGGACATATCCATCATGCTGGGCATATTTGACTAACATGTGATTGGTTTTGA
>DATHYR010000032.1:0-1130 GCA_035458985.1 Pseudomonadales bacterium | reverse complement strand
ATTGAACAAAGTGGTCAAGCCTTCGACAGCTGGCTGTATATTTACGTTGTGCCAGTTGGGGTCAATGCGATTAACAAACAACGCGCCGGCGCTGTTGTAATACTCAGGCGAATTGATGTCGCCGCTGTCACCAGCACCTTGGAACGTCACTTCGATGCGAGTAACAGGTGTGCCGGTAAAGATTTCTTTGATTTTGTCACGTTGGGGCTTTGTAATAGGCATGCTAAGTTCTCACTGTTTGTAAACGCCGGTTAACCATCGGCGAAGGTCTTGGCGTCGTTTACCAAGGGTTCTGTGATCAGACGGCGAGCCAGAGAACACGAATCTTTTTTCTCTACCATCTGGTGCGCGGCATATCATCTGGATATGCCCGCGATGAATACAGCTATCCAACACTTTGATGTCAAAGCTTTCGATAAGCTCTTTGAGCTCAGTGATGCGTTTGTGCATCCCAGCCATAGTTACGGCCCGTAGTTTTGTGTGTCTTGGGCATCGTTAACTGCGGTATCGATTAGCCAGCTAACGCCATTGGCAATTTGTGCCAATTCGTCAATACTGAACGGTTTGCCGTAGCATGTAGTAATTGCCGGAGCCCAGTCTGGATTGGTATCGTCAAACTCAAGCTCAGGGAATTCATCGCTGACTTTGTTGTTTTCAAACCAGGCTTCAGTATCGTCGAGGTCGCAGTAGTTATCGAACAGCATTTCATACTTTTTGCCGTCAATAACATAAACCACAACGATGTCTTTTTGCGTGGTGAAATAGTTATTGTCGTCGTAGTCTTGGTCATTGACCCACGACACGATGCATGAGACACCGAGAATATTGGTGATGTGCTCATGCGAGATTTTGAGAATTTCGCGGTTGAGCACGTTTACTTGTTCGCGGAGACCGCAGATTTTGTCGTACAGGCGTTCCATAACCAGTCCTTATGCGGCTTCCAGAGCCAGCTGCATGATGCGTTGTTTGATGCGTTCGCCTTGGCCGAACCAAGCGCGATCGAGCTTGACGTCCGGGCTGCGCCGGGCGGTGTGGTCAATGTCGTAGGTCACGGTGTTGACCAGCCCCCAAAGCGTGCCGTACGCGCTGTCAGTGCGCGCGCCAGGGGCGGCTTGACTGATTTTCCAGGT
>DATHYR010000031.1:0-1513 GCA_035458985.1 Pseudomonadales bacterium | reverse complement strand
CGCCGCAGGGGAAAACACACCCAGCTTATCTGCGTTGTAGGTCGTGTCTGTGGCCATCAGTTTGATGCGGTCATTACGCCGAATCTCACCATCGACCACGCGCACCAACATGACAACGCCCACATAAGCGTCATACCAACTGTCGACGATCATGGCACGGACGGGGCCATCGGGGTCACCCTTGGGCGGGGGCACGGCGCGCACAACCAGTTCGAGAATCTCATCGATACCCATGCCAGTCTTGGCCGAACAGGGGATGGCATCGGTCGCGTCGATACCAATCACTTCTTCGATTTCCAATCGTGCGTTATCCGGATCAGCTTGGGGCAAATCCATCTTGTTTAGCACGGGCAGCACTTCCACACCCAGGTCAAGCGTGGTGTAGCAGTTCGCGACGGTTTGCGCTTCGACACCTTGACTGGCATCAACCACCAGCAGTGCGCCCTCACAAGCGGACAGCGAGCGGGATACCTCGTATGAGAAGTCAACGTGGCCCGGGGTATCAATCAAATTTAGGTTGTAAATCTGACCGTCACGCGCCTTGTACTGGAGCGACGCGGTTTGCGCCTTGATGGTGATCCCCCGTTCTTTTTCGATGTCCATCGAATCCAAAACCTGGGCGCTCATCTCTCGATCACTGAGACCACCACACCGTTGAATCAAGCGATCTGCGAGCGTCGACTTGCCGTGGTCAATGTGGGCAATGATCGAGAAATTCCGAATGTTTTTCATCAACTAAACACTTAAACAGGCACGTAAAAAAGGGCGCGTCGTTAGAAGACGCGCCCTAAACCAATCATGTGCGGCAACTGCAATGAATTGGGAATCCATTGTAGGCAAAAACCAAGCAGCGCAAGCCCTAGAGGGGAATATGGGTAGAACGTCCACGACCGCAGGGGGGACATTTATTCAACACTTACTCACAACTTATCCACAGAATTAATGGACAACCTGTGTAAGACTGCCAACGACCGTCGCAACGGTGCCACAGACTTTCACGATGTGGTCAATTATGTCACTTGTGGCAGCGGAATTCGGCCGTTTAGGGCAGGATTCCAACACATTCACTTCTCAAAAATATCGCAAAAAAATTTTAGGCTATTGACTGAAAGACCACACTGACCCATAAAAAATAGTCGCCGAATAATTGATTCAGCGACTATTTTTACCGACTATTACCGCGTTATCAGCGCCGCAAAAGGGTGTACTGCACCCATTGGCCTCGCCGGAACAACAGACTCAACGGTTTGGATGCATCCGACTTTTGCAGTATCGCCTCAAGCGCGGCCGCGTTTGCGATCTGGGTGTTACCTACAGTCAGAATCAAGTCACCCGCTTCCAAGCCGGCGCGTGCCGCAGCGCCCGAGACGGCTGTCACACGCACACCTTGATTCAATTTCAGTTCCTTTTTATCGGCAGCCGTCAGATCGACCACGGCCAAACCGACAGCCTTGATGGCACCCGACTCCACTGGCTCGGGTGTCTTCGGCTTTTCTGCGACAACTGGCTCACG
>DATHYR010000030.1:0-20513 GCA_035458985.1 Pseudomonadales bacterium | reverse complement strand
AAGATGCTAGCACTACTCAACAACGACCGATGCGTGGTTGAGAGTGCTTTTATTCCGCGCTTGGTTGAGCGTGATTCAACACGCCGTTAGCTGGGTAGTTGATAGGCTTTTTTCGCGAGGTTGTAGGTAAGATCTGCAGCTATCGCTGTTGCTTCCTCTTCGTCTAATCGGTGGTCAGCCACTAGTTCTGCTAGGAAACCACAATCCATGCGTCGAGCGACATCATGTCGTGCCGGTATGGATAAAAAGGCACGTGTATCATCATTAAACCCGACGGTATTGTAAAATCCGGCCGTTTCTGTCGCTTGCTGGCGGAAACGGCGCATACCTTCAGGACTGTCGTGGAACCACCATGAAGGGCCTAGATATAAGCTTGGGTAATGACCAGCCAAAGGGGCAAGCTCTCTGCTATATACCGTCTCGTCTAGGGTGAATAAAATTAACTTGAGCCGGGCATCATTGCCATATCTATCGAGCAAGGGTTTAAGTGCATGCACATATTTAGTCCGGCCTGGGATATCGGCGCCTTTGTCTCGACCAAATCGCTCAAAGACTTGTTGGTTGTGGTTGCGAACACTGCCGGGATGAAGCTGCATGGTTAAGCCGTCTTCAATAGACATTCCAGCCATTTCAGTTAAGACCTGTCCTCGGAACTGATCGGCTTGCTCGGCAGAAGCATTGCCTTGCTTTACGATGTCGTATAGCGCATCACAATCAGCTAACGATAAATTGGCTGTGGTAGCCGTCGGGTGGCCATGATCGGTAGACGTGGCTCCATGCGCTGCAAAGTATTTACGACGAACACGGTGCGCATTTAAGTAACCTTCCCAGGTTGAAACATCGCAACCAGTTAACTCGCCAAATCTTGAAAGATTTGACAGAAAGCCTTCGAATTCAGGATCGACAACATTGTCTGGGCGGTAAGCTGTAATGACACGTTTGCCATAACCCTCGGCGATAATCTTTTTATGATGATGCAGATCATCAAGGGGCGATTCTGTGGTGGCAATGCATTCAATATTAAATCGATCTAAAAGATTGCGAGGCAGAAATTCTTCGGTCGCTAGTTTTGCATTAATGTGATCATAGTAAAGGTCGGCTGTGTCAGCGCACAACACCACATCTAGACCAAAGACGTCACTAAAGACATGATCGAGCCATATTCGCGAAGGGGTACCTGCAAACAAGTGGTAATTGTTAGCAAAGATGTGCCAGATTTTACGATTATCGGTCTCTAGCTCCACTTCTTTGTTTGAGGTTGGAATGCCAAGCGATTCAAGACGGATCCCCTGGCTATATAGCATCCTAAAGACATAGTGATCAGGTTTGATCAGCAAGTCTGTTGCATTCCCAAATGACTGATTATCTGCAAACCAGGAGGGATCGGTGTGACCATGAGGACTTAAAATAGGAAGGTCCTTCACAGAGCAATAGAGTCGCATTGCAATTTCGCGAGTCTTTGCGTCCCTGGGCATTAAACGTGCAGGATGGAGCTGTAAGGGTTTTGGCATGTCAAAAATTCCTTGAAACTGCAAGAAACAGTTTTACACGGGTGTGATGAACTTACTTACTCAACGGCGTAAATGAAAAATTGAATATCATTCAAAGTGACGATACTGCCACCGGTGGCAAAAGATGTCAATCTTCTATCAAAATGTCCAAAACATTTTCCAGCTTTAGTCTCTCATTGGGTATCAGTGACGAAATGTGTTTTCTAGTTATGGTCCTTTGTGCAAGCAATGAGCAGATATCAATTCATTAAAGTTATAAAGGTTATATGCAATCGGTTGAATTGCCATGTCTCATTTGTTGTAGTCTATTTAGATATAGCTTTTCATAGTTACTTTGATAGATTAGTTCCCGGTAATATAAAAAATATTAATGAAACGGTTGATACTTGTACCAGTCTGCATATAATGCCACCGGTGGCAATGTGAGCCGCAAAGAAAATATCACTACAACAAGTTGAGTCAAAAACATGCTAATTTGCGTACCCAAGGAATCGCTAGCCGGCGAGAATCGTGTTGCCACGATCCCCGATGTGGCTAAGAAGTTGATCCGTAAAGGTGCCGAAGTCACGGTTGAGCGTGGTGCGGGTGCTGGCGCAGGATTTAATGACCAAGACTACATTGAAGCAGGTGCTTCGGTGTTTGATAGCAGTGACCGGGCAGATATTTTTGCGCGCGCTGATATTGTGTTGCGTCTTCATAAGCCCTCAATTGAAGAAGTGAACCAATTGAAGCCAGGATGTATTCACATTAGCTTCTTGGATCCCTTCAATGAGCATACTCTCATTGATGCGATGGCCGCGAAAAATATCACGTCCATTAGCATGGAGATGATTCCGCGTTCTACCCGAAGCCAAAAAATGGACGCCCTTAGTTCGCAAGCCAACCTCGCGGGCTATGTCATGGTCATTAAAGCGGCAGAGTACCTTGATCGCATTCTACCGATGATGATGACCCCCGCTGGGACGTTGAAGCCCGCCAAAGTATTTATCATTGGTGTGGGTGTGGCTGGTTTGCAGGCGATTGCAACTGCCAAGCGCTTGGGTGCACGCGTCACCGGCTTTGATACACGTGCTGTCGTTGCCGAACAAGTGCAATCACTGGGTGCAAAGTTTCTCAATATCGACTTAGGTGAGACTGGCCAAACCAAAGATGGTTACGCTGTTGCGCTGACTCCCGAGCAAATGGAGACCCAGAAGCAGGGCCAAGCCGCAGAAATTGCTGAATCTGATGTGGTCATTACTACGGCGCAATTGTTCGGTCGTAAACCTCCGGTCATTGTTAATGCCGATGCCGTGGCTGCTATGAAACCTGGGTCGGTCATTGTTGATATGGCTGCTGAAAATGGCGGTAACGTCGAGGGTTCTAAGCCAGGTGAGGTTGTGACTACCGCTAATGGCGTCAAGATTGTGGGTACCGGCAATTGGGCGAATGAGGTGCCTCGCGACGCAAGCCAAATGTATGCGGCTAATTTGTTCAATCTGTTAGATGACAGTTGGAATGATGAAACCGGTTCGTTTGTGCTCACCTTCGACCACGATATCTTGCCTGGTTGTGTGATTACCCACGGCGGCGAGATCGTTAATGAAACCATTAAGAATTTGAGAGCGGGGTCGTAATCATGGAAATGCTCGGTTTAGGGGCGGTTGATTTAACCCCCGTGTATTTATCGTTCGTGCTGATCTTATCAGTATTCCTCGGTGTTGAGCTCATTAATAAAGTGCCATCAACACTGCATACCCCATTAATGTCTGGTGCCAATGCCATCTCGGGGATTACCTTGGTAGGTGCCTTGGTGTATGCCGGCAACGGTGAAGGAAATTTAGTGACGTGGTTGGGATTCATCGCGGTGGTTTTGGCGACGATTAACGTGGTGGGCGGTTATATGGTCACCGATCGCATGTTGGCCATGTTCAAGAAGAAGGGGAAGTAAGTCATGGGTCTCTTATCTATTAATATGGCTTACGTGGTGGCTGCCGTATTGTTTATTGTTGGCTTGAAGCGTCTTGGTTCTCCCGCGACGGCACGCCAGGGTAATATGTTTTCTTCGGTGGCGATGTTAATTGCTGTTGTGGTGACATTGGCAGACCAGGCCATTCTTTCCTATCAAATGATCGCCATTGGCGTGGTGTTAGGTTCGTTGATTGGTGCCTTCGCTGCCAAGCGGGTCGAAATGACGGGTATGCCTGAATTGGTGGCCTTGTTTAATGGTTTTGGTGGTTTAGCCTCGTTGTTTGTCGGTTGGGCGGCTATCGAACCCACTAGTAGTGTGTTTATGGCCGTGACCATCTTTCTTTCCATTTTAATTGGTGGAGTCACATTTACCGGTTCGTTGGTGGCGTGGGGTAAGTTGAGCGAGAAAATCAACGGTCGTCCGATGATGTTTGCGGGTCAACGCATAGTAAATGCATTGATTGTCATCGCTGTTTTTGTCTGTGGCTACATGTTTAGTATCGATCCTAGCAACCATACGTGGTTATACGCGGCCATTGGCCTGTCGTTCTTGTTCGGTATTATGGCGGTCATCCCCATCGGCGGGGCAGATATGCCTGTGGTGATTTCACTGCTTAACTCCTACTCGGGTTTGGCGGCCTGCGCGGCAGGCTTTGCGGTCAGCAACAATATTCTCATCGTGGCGGGCTCGTTGGTGGGCGCTTCGGGTATTATCCTGACGCAAATCATGTGCAAAGCGATGAACCGTTCATTGGGTCACGTATTGTTCTCTGGCTTTAGTGCGGTGAGCGATGACAAAGTAGAAGTAGAGGGTGAGATTAAGCCCATTACTGCAGACGATGCTTTCTATGTGCTTGAAGCAGCCAGTTCAGTAGCGATTATTCCAGGTTATGGCATGGCGGTAGCGCAAGCCCAGCACGTGGTAAAAGAGTTACAGGAATTACTTGAAGCCAACGGTTGTGAGGTGAACTACGGCATTC
Organism: Pseudomonadales bacterium; assembly: GCA_035458985.1. Lineage (GTDB taxonomy): Bacteria > Pseudomonadota > Gammaproteobacteria > Pseudomonadales > JAHEIH01 > JAHEIH01. The sequence goes on along the minus strand of DATHYR010000030.1, from coordinate 16,072 downwards.
ACCCAGTCGCGGGTCGTATGCCTGGTCATATGAACGTGCTTCTTGCCGAAGCCGACGTGAGCTACGACCAATTGCTAGAAATGGACGAGATTAACCCCCGCATGGAAAACGTCGATGTGGCCATCGTGATCGGTGCTAACGACGTGGTGAACCCCGCTGCACGTGAGGTGAAGTCAAGCCCCATTTATGGCATGCCTGTCATTAACGTCGACAAGGCGCGTACGGTGTTTGTGTTGAAACGTTCTATGGCATCGGGCTTTGCAGGCATTGAAAACCCGCTGTTCTACAAAGACAACACCCGTATGTTATTCGGTGACGCGAAAGAGACCATCAGTACCCTGATTCGCTCTTTCGAGTAGTACGAAACTTTGCCAATGACAAACCCGCCGGGCAGTGCCCTGCGGGTTTTTTTATCAGTAGTGGTTAATATCTTCTTCCGGCATGGATTTTTTCACCGCGTTGCGGATTGGGAAAACCACCGCCAGGCCAATCACGCTAGTGCACAGCAATTGGGCTTTCCAGTTGCCGGTGGCAAGTAGTTCGGTGGCTTCGGTGGCGATCAATCCGCTGGTGGCAAGCGCACCTAGGCCAAACGACAGTACAAAAAACTCCAGCCCGGCGATCATGTCTAACGCGATACACGCCAGTCCAATGACTAGCCAAAGTTCCCAACCAAATTCCATCATGACTTTAATAGATCCTTTATCACTTCGAGGCTGCCCAATGTCTTGGTGACGTCGGTGGGCACCACCAGGGTCTTGCTGTTCGGGCTCGCGCCCATCAAACTGAGTGCGTTGACCTGTTTTTGCAGGATGTCATATTGCACCGCGGCCTGTCCATTGTCGTTGATGGCTTGGGCGACTAGGCGCGTTTGCTCAGCCACAGCTTTCGCGGCAATTTCAACTGCATAAGCGTCGGCGTCGGCTTTAACGCGAATCGCATCAGCTTGCTTTTGTGCTTCAAACAGCTTGGCCTCCGCTTGCAATTCGATTGACCGCTTCTCACCTTCAGCGCGGGCCACCGTGGCGCGTCGTTCGCGTTCAGCATTGAGCTGTTGACGCTGGGCTTGTTTGGTCTGTTCATCGACCTGCACGTCGGTGATCTCAGAACGGGTGATTTCCACACCCCAGATCTCAGCGGCATCGCGCAGGTTCTCTAAAATCTCCTGGTTCATTTGTGCGCGTGAAGATTGCAGTTCATCCAGGTCGAGTTTGCCCGCGGCTGAGCGCACAATAGATTCCGCGGTGGTTTGCAAGGCTTGGTCGACATTGCGGATGCGGTACACCGACTTACTGGGATCGGTAATTCGAAAGAACACCGTCGATTCCAAGTTGACCTCAACGTTGTCACGCGTGATCACTGAGATATAAAAGCTAGGTAATTGTCTTTCTAAAATACTGACCTTGTGTGCCACGCGGTCAATGTAGGGGATGATGATGTTAATACCTGCCGTCAGTGTGGTGCGGTATTTGCCGAAGCGTTCCACCACGTATTCGTTTGACTGATCTACCGTATGTACGCCTTTGAAAAGCGTAACGATGATGAAAACCGCGATAACAATGGTGCTAATCGCACCTACAGATAAACCTTCCATAGTGCTAGTTCCTTTCTTTTGGCTTGGTATAGATAAGATAGAAGAGGAAAGCCCCAAAAGTACAGCCCGAATGGCGATACTTTTGAGGCTAAAGCTAGGGAGAACTGATTCAAATGTAGGGTGTTAGTAGCCACCGAAAATAACGATGGCGAGTGCAAACAGTGCACCTGCTCCCGCAACCTTCATACCTGTTTTAAACTGTGGTGCTTTGGGGATGTACATAAAAAAGGAGGTAATCACAAAAAACAGCAATGAAAAGCCGAAGAATATATTCAAGTAAAATAACGGGCTCTTCTCAGTCGCTTTGTGGAGTTTGACTAATTTTGCCAATGGCAATGGGTAATCCTTGATGGTGTAGCTGGTTTCACCTGTTTCACGGTCATAGCTGCCGCCCTTGAATTCAATGCGGGTGGCGGTGTCATTTTGAATCACAAATTCTTTTAACTGCAGTTTGTCATTTAATTGCTCGGCGCTTAACGCAGCAGGCAATTGGCGCTCCACGAGTTGGTCATATTTCAGGAAATCCGTTTTACGGAAAATCAGCGTTACGCCGCTGATCGCATAAATAGCCATAATACCGGCTAAAAAATATCCCAAGTAGCGGTGGTAGGTACGAAACTTTTGGCTGGTTTGAAGCGTGCTCATGATGGGTCCTTTCAAGCGTTGTATAAATTGAGACTGATAATATCAGGATTTTCTGAATACAAACTGAAAATTGACAATAAACGAGCGCGCATTGTCTGCACATGAAATGCTTGTGTCACCGCCTTGCAGCGGTGACACAAGAGTATTCTATGGCGTCATGACGCTCGCCTTGATTATGCCTTTGTGTTGGCAATCCACTTATTGACTTCCTCTTCCAGCATATACAGTGGCAGAGGACCATTGCGGAGGATGACGTCGTGGTAGCCGCGGATATCAAATTTGTCGCCCAGTTCGGTACGTGCTTTCTCACGCAATTCGATAATTTTCAGCATGCCAATTTTATAGGCTGTGGCTTGACCGGGCCATACAATGTAGCGGCCAATGGCTTTTTCGGAATCTGCCACCGCGTTGGGGGTGTTTTCGACCAAATAATCGATGGCCTCTTGGCGGGTCCAACGCAATTGGTGAATGCCCGTGTCCACCACCAGGCGACAAGCGCGCCATAGCTCCATGGCTAGGCGGCCAAAATCCGAATAAGGGTCAGCATAGAGCCCCATTTCTTTGGGGAGAAACTCTGTATATAGCCCCCAGCCTTCGGTGTAGGCGGTTGAGCTACCAAAACGACGGAAACGAGGAAGACCTTCTAGCTCTTGAGAAATGGCTAGCTGCATGTGATGGCCTGGAATACCTTCATGGTAGGCCAGTGCTTCCATTTGATAAATGGGCATACTTGCCATGTCATAGAGGTTGGCGTAATACATCCCTGGGCGGCTTCCGTCGGGGGCTGGGCGTTGATAAAAAGCTTTGCCAGCCGATTTTTCCCGGAAAGGCTCAACGGCTTTCACGACCAAATCGGCTTTGGGCTTGGTGTAAAACAGTTCGTCGAGACGGCCTTTCATGTTGTCAATAAAGGCCGTAGCCTCGTCAAGATAACGCTGGCGACCCTCGTCATTATTGGGATAATAAAATTGCGGGTCTTCGCGCATGAAAATAAAAAATTCTTGCAAGTTACCGTCAAACCCTACCTGCTTCATAATGATGCGCATTTCGTCGTGAATGCGAGCCACTTCGGCGAGTCCAATGTCGTGTATCTGTTGGGCTGTGAGCGAGGTGGTGGTGATACTTTCGAGCTTGTGCTGGTAATACGCCTCACCATTGGGTAATTTCCACACGCCATCATCCGTGGTGGCTCTCTCTTCGAGCGCATGCATAACGCCAATCAATTTGTCATAGGCGGGTTTGACATTGACTAATAGGGCCGTTTTGGCGTCGTTGAGCAAGCTATCACGAGTCGTCTCATCTATCTCCAAGGTGGCAACTTTCTTGGTAAAGTCGGCCCAAATGGTTGAGGCTTCGCCGTCGTCAAATGGCGCGCCGGTGATGATATTTTGTGAAGCGTTGATCATTTGTGGCCAGGTGAATTTGGGGGCTATCACGCCTTTGTCGGCGCGTTTGAGAAGGATCCCTTCAAGTTGCTCAAACAGGGCAGGTATGCCATTGAGTCGAGCTATGTAGTCCTGGGCATCATCAAGGGTTTTGATGGCATGCTGGTTAATAAGCATGGTGGCCACATTGGTATGCGTGCCGCGCATCTGTGTAATGGGGTAGCCATGGTCGCGCCACTGCAGGTCGTCAACATCATCCTGCCAACGCTCTAAGAATAAACGGTAGCTCAGCTGCGTTTGTTCATCTAGATGGGCGGGATTGATGTCGGCTTTGACTTTGGCGAGCTGGGCTTTGCTCAGCTCAACGGACGCCAAGGCTTCGGCATCATCAATGTTTGACCACTTGTCCTGGTTGTCTTTAATCCCCAAAAATGACTGCCAATTGGGGCTGCGCATGACATGCTCCATATACATGTCATCGAACATTTGATTGGCTTTGGCAGATTCGGCGGCAACGTCAATGGGGGGTTCGTTGCTGCAAGCGCTAATGCCGACGATAAGTGCACTGTATAAAGCGAGATGTTTAAAAGGTTTCATAGTGTCCTCCACGGTTGGCGAAACCCTAGCAGTTTGGCGCTTAGTTGCCAGAGTTAAATGACGACGACCGTTTATGATCAGGCCGAGCAAAGCCATGATAAAAACACGTGCCATACGGTATAATGCTAACCAACTAGACTTTTAGGTTTTATAGCATGAAGACAGAATTGCTTTCGCCCGCCGGCTCGCTTAAATCCATGCGCTATGCTTTTGCTTACGGTGCTGATGCGGTGTATTTGGGACAGCCGCGTTACAGCTTGCGTGTGCGTGAAAATGAATTCAGTCGTCACGACGTGATCGCAGGGGCGATCGATGAAGCCCACCAGTTGGGTAAAAAGGTCTATATCGCCTCGAATATTGCGCCTCACAACGTCAAGGTTCGCACGTATTTAAATGACATGAAGCCGGTCATTGAAATGAATCCCGATGCGCTGATCATGTCGGATCCCGGTTTGATTATGATGGTGCGCGAAACGTGGCCCGACGTGCCGGTTCATTTGTCAGTTCAAGCTAATGCGGTGAATTTTGCCACGGTGAAATTTTGGAAGAAGATGGGTTTAACACGCATTATTCTTTCCCGCGAGCTATCGCTGGAAGAAGTGGCCGAGATTCGCCAAGAATGCCCCGATATCGAATTGGAAGTCTTCGTTCACGGCGCATTGTGTATTGCCTACAGTGGCCGCTGCTTGCTGTCTGGCTACATGTCTAAGCGGGATCCCAATCAAGGAACCTGTACTAATACTTGTCGTTGGGATTATAAAACCGCAGAAGCCACCCAAACCTTGGAGGGCGATATTATTCCTGCAAAAGTGGTGGAGGACTTTGATCCCGCTACACAGGCCAAGCCCGCTGAAGGCAAAATGTTTCTGTTGGAAGAGAAAACCCGTCCGGGTGAGTTGATGCCCGCGTGGGAGGATGAGCACGGCACCTACATCATGAACTCCAAGGATCTGCGCGCGGTGCAGCATGTGAAAGCCTTGGTCGACATGGGCGTTGATTCGCTCAAAATTGAGGGACGAACCAAGTCGCACTTTTATGTGGCGCGTACAGCACAGGTATATCGTCGCGCGATTGACGACGCAATTAATGGTAATGCCTTCGATTGGGATCTCATGCGTCAGTTGGAAAGCTTGGCTAACCGTGGCTATACCGAGGGCTTTTACCGACGCCACGCACCGCAAGATTTGCAAAACTATGAGCGCGGTGTTTCCGTGTCAGACAACCAACAGTTCGTGGGCGAGGTGTTAGGGCGTCGCGACAACGGGGTTGTGGTCGACGTGAAGAATAAGTTTGGGCTGGGTGATAATCTTGAGCTTATGACTCCGCAAGGTAATGTCAGTTTCAAACTGGGAGAGTTGCTCAATCATAAAGGACGTGCCATTGATGTGGCACCGGGCTCCGGCCATGAGGTGGTGATTCCCGTACCCGCTGATGTCAACGCGGAGTACGGGTTATTGATGAGATCGCTGGCTTAGCGGCGCTTCAGTGGCGCTAAGCCGTCGCCCGATACTTGAAAAACACCTTTAGGCGCGGGCTTTTTAGGCGTGCTCTTTTTCGCGCTGCTCTTTTTGGCGGCACTTTTCTTCGGCGACTCTTTCTTGTCTTTTTTCTTTTTGCTTCCGGCCGCTTTACCAGACGCTTTAACTTTTTTGGGACCCTTAAATACGCCCTCTAAGCCCGGTACTTTGCGTTGCTCAAACTTGAGTTTCAGATAGCGTTCAATGCCGTGCATCAAGTTCCACTCGGTCGCCGTGACCAAGGAGATTGCCAGGCCCTCTTTGCCAGCACGACCGGTGCGACCGGTGCGGTGAACGTGCTCATCACCTTTGCGGGTCATGTCATAGTTAATCACAAGGTCTACGCCGTCTACATCGATACCGCGTGCAGCAACATCCGTCGCCACCAAAATGTCGATACGGCCATCGCGCAACAAATTAAGCACACGCATGCGTTCATCTTGGCTGAAATCGCTGTGGATGACGCCGCAACGGAGACCGGTGTAGCGTAAGTAGGCTTCCAGCTTGCTGGCTTTGGCTTTGGTATTAGTAAAAACGATGGCTTTTTCGTAGCTTTCGTCATTAAGTAATTTAGCCGTCAATTTATCTTTGTGAGTTTCGTCATCGGCGAGCACTATTTGTTGGCGAATACTATCGGGCAGGCCTGAGCGGGTGATGGAGAGGTGTTCGGGTGAGTTGAGCGCGCGGCGCGCAAAACCAGCGACCTTCATGTGATTGAGAGTGGCCGAAAAGAGCATGGTCTGTCGGGTGTCTGGTAGTTTCTCTAAGACAATATTGAGGTCCTCAGCAAAGCCCATATCAAACATGCGATCGGCTTCGTCGAATACGAGGCAGGCCAGTTTACTTAGGTCGATATTGTTAGCCTTGATGTGCTCGACGATGCGTCCCGGTGTGGCCACTACGATTTCGGGATCGCGACGCAACAGGGCGGCTTGGTATTTCAATTCTTGTCCGCCGGTGAGGGCGGTCACCTTTACCCAGGTGTAGCGAGCAAATTTTTCGCACTCTTTGTTGATTTGGCGCGCTAATTCTCGCGTGGGCGTTAAGATGAGTAATTGTGTGCCTTGTGGCCGATGATCCGCTTGAATAAGGCGCTGTAGCATAGGAAGCAAAAAAGCGGCGGTCTTGCCGCTTCCCGTTTCGGCACTGACTTGAAGGTCGCCGCCAGCTAGCGCGCGCGGGATGGCTTCTGCCTGAACATCGGTGGCCGTGTCGAGACCCGCTTCGGTTAACGCACGAAGCAACCGTTCGTCGAGACCAAGGTCGGCAAATGAAGGTTGTTGCTTGGAAGTCGTCTCAGTCACGCCGGTATCTCACTTATTAAAAAATGCATTTTAACGGAAAGCGTCGGGGGTGTCGCCGCACAAGGCCAAATTTGTCGTCGGTGGGTGAATTAACGACACGTAGTGGGTATAATGCGTGCCTTTATTTTGATCTAACAAGGATATATAGCATGGTCATTCAGCCCAAAGTCCGTGGTTTTATGTGCACCACCTCGCATCCCGTAGGATGTGAAGCTAACGTGCGTGAGCAAATTGCCTACGTGAAAGCGCAAGCCCCGGTGGCCAATGGTCCAAAAAAAGTGTTAGTTATTGGTGCGTCAACTGGCTACGGATTAGCGTCACGCATTAGTGCCGCCTTTGGCGCCGGTGCTGCGACGATTGGTATCTTTTTTGAAAAGCCGGCGGCGGGTAAGCGAACAGCGAGTGCAGGGTGGTACAACTCGGCGGCATTCCAAAAAGTGGCCGCGGAAGATGGGCTGTATGCTAAAAGTATTAACGGCGATGCCTTTTCAAGTGAGATTAAGGCGCAGACTATTGCGCTCATTAAGCAAGATCTGGGTCAAGTCGACATGGTTGTTTACAGCTTGGCGGCGCCTCGTCGCACCCATCCTGTCACGGGCGAGACCTTCAGCTCTTGCCTTAAACCCATTGGCAAAGCGGTAACGCAACGCGGTATCAATACGGACAAAGAGGTCATTGAGGAGGTTACCCTCGAGCCTGCCACTGAACAAGATATTACCAATACCGTTGCAGTCATGGGTGGTGAAGATTGGTTGATGTGGATGGAAGCTTTGAAAGAGGCTGGCGTTTTGGCGGAGGGCTGTGTGACCACGGCTTATACCTATCTTGGCGATCGTGTCACATGGGATATCTACTGGCATGGCACCATTGGCGCCGCCAAAAAGGATCTTGATACCCGTAGCATTCAAATCAATGAGCTTTTGCATGACCTTCATGGCAAGGCTTATGTGTCAGTATTGAAGGCCGTAGTGACGCAAGCCAGCTCGGCCATTCCTATCATGCCGCTTTACTTGTCGCTGTTGTTCAAAGTCATGAAAGCCGATGGCAGTCATGAGGGGTGTATCGAGCAAGTCCGTGGTCTCTTCGATTTATTGTGTGCCTCAACTCCGGAGATGGACGAAGCGAAACGCTTGCGTCGCGACCAGTTAGAGTTGCGCCCAGAAGTGCAAGATGCTGTTGAAAAGGCTTGGGAACAAGTCACTACGGACAATATCTACCAAACCACCGATTTCCAAGGTTACAAGGACGAGTTCTTGCGTTTGTTTGGATTTGGTGTGCATGGTGTGGACTACGATGCCGATGTCGATCCTGATGTGGCTATTGAAAATTTAGTCTAACTGACCAACGGGGCGCTTTTGTCGCACAGTTGAATGTGCGACACTTAGTTCGTTAAGAGCCAAACATAAGAGTAAGAGGACATTACATGGCGCGTGGTATTAATAAAGTGATTTTGGTTGGTAACGTTGGCCAGGACCCTGAAACAAAGGCAATGCCCTCTGGTAGTGCTGTCACAAACGTCTCTATTGCGACCTCGGAAAGTTGGACTGATAAGTCTTCTGGTCAGCGCCAAGAGCGCACCGAGTGGCACCGCGTGGTGTTTTTTAACCGTTTAGCGGAAATTGCGGGTGAATATCTGCGCAAGGGCTCAAAAGTATACGTTGAAGGTTCATTGCGTACCCGCAAATGGCAAGATCAGAGCGGTCAAGATCGCTACACCACGGAAATTGTCGCTAGTGAAATGCAGATGCTTGATTCGCGTGGTGAAAACATGGGGGGCGGTGGTTACCAGCCTAACAACCCCGCGCAGGCTCAAAATACCTACCATCAGGGTGGCGGTCAGCCACAGGGTGGGTACCAGCAGGGTGGTTATCAGCCGCCACAACAAGGGGGTTACCCGCCAGCGAATAGTGGCGGTTTTAATCAAGGTAATGCGCCGCAGTCCGCACCTCAGGGTGGTGGATTTGATGATTTTGATGACGATATTCCGTTCTAAATTCGTTTTGAATCAAAAGCCTGTCAATTGACGGGCTTTTTTTTGTTTCAGAGTTTGCTTATCCAGAGCATAGTGATACGCTTCTTTCACTTATTCATCGTGAGGGAAGATCGTGAAGATTGCTGTGCTCGGAGCAGAGACTATGTTGGGTCTGGCGGTGGTCAGGCAGCTTCGGCAGCGCAAACATGAACCCGTGGTCATCGATACACGACCAATCCACGAAGATTGGCTTTCTTTTGCACAACTTCTTGAACAGGTTGAGTGCCGCTTCATTGTTAACACCATGCATGTGGATGAATTTTATAAGACGGGCACAGTCAGTGCCTCATCGCGTAACTTGTTTCGCCAAATTGCTCAGTTTTGCATGGACACAAAGCGTGTGATGCTGCATGCCTCATTGTCGCAGGTGTTACCCAATGAGCCTGAAACACTGTTTGATGAAAATAGTGATATGCGACCCGGTAATTCCCTTGGGGAATATCTTATGACTGCCGAGCAACGTGTCTTGAGCATGGGGCAATACGGTATTGTGCTCAGGATTTGCAATTTATTTGGCAATGAGGGCGCTATTTTTAAAAAAATGTATGAACTTAGCTTACTTGGTGGGAAGATGAGTTTCAGAGATGACTACCGACTGGCGGTGTCATGCGCCGAGGACGTGGCGCGGGTCGTCGTGGCCATGGCAGAGCAGGTGCAAGTCGGTGCTCCTGGTCGAGGTCTTTATCACTACTGCTCTGGTATGTTAACCACACCTTACGAGTTTGCCCAATCCCTTCGGGACATGATCTATCAGTATGTGCAGATAAACGAACGTCGAGTTGAGGTAAAAAAGGCTCATCGGGATTCGTTTGCCGTTGGCGCCTCTTTGTCATGTAAACGCATATTAAGTGATTTTGGTATTAAGCAGCGTCCTTGGCGTTCTGCCTTGGCGGCTGATGTGAAGCAATTTTTTAGCTTGAAGGATTATTAGTCATGACAGAGGAGCTGCAGTTCTTAAACGTGGCCGTGCTGACCGTGTCGGATACTCGAACGCCAGAGACGGATACATCCGGCCAGTTTCTTACCAAAGCGCTATCAGAGGCGGGTCATCAGGTTGTCGCCCACGACATTGTGATCGACGATATTTATCTTTTGCGCGCCAAAGTATCGGCGTGGATTGCCGATCCCTCAATAGAGGCTATTATTACAACAGGTGGTACGGGTTTTGGTGGTCGGGATTCTACACCAGAGGCTCTTGCTCCCTTGTTTGATAAACATATTGAAGGGTTTGGCGAACTGTTTCGCCATTTGTCTATCGCAGATATTGGAACCTCAACAGTGCAATCACGTGCACTGGCCGGTATGGCAAACAATACCGTGATTTTTTGTGTGCCCGGTTCTACCGGCGCGTGCCGTTTGGCTTGGAACGGTATTTTGCGAGATCAATTAGATTCGCGTCACAAACCCTGTAATTTTGTCGGTGTGATCAGCAAGCGCCGTGAGAAAAATCTTTAATGTCCTTAACGCCGCTTAAAGAAGCCGTTAGCCAGATGCTTTTACAGGTTAATCCTGTGCGAGATAGTGAGCGCCTACTCCTTGAACATTTACATGGTCGAGTATTGGCAAATGATATATACGCCCCAGCCAATGTGCCGCAAATGGATAATAGCGCCATGGATGGGTATGCGTTACGCATGCTTGAACTGACCACAGGTGCCGTGTTGCCGGTGAGTCAGCGGATAGCCGCAGGCGATGTGCCTGCACCATTGCAGGTAGGGACTGTAGCGCGTATTTTTACGGGCGCTCAGATTCCTGAGGGCGCGGATACTGTAGTGATGCAAGAAAATACTCGGCGTGAAGCTGGCGGTATCGTGGTTGATGTGCGTCCACAATACGGTGAGAACATTCGCCGTGCGGGTCATGATATTACCGCGGGTGAGGGCATTTTGGGCAAAGGCAGTCGATTGCGTGCGCAAGATATTGGGTTGCTCGCTTCGATGGGTATGCACAGTGCCGATGTCATGCGCGCCCCGCGTGTCGCACTATTGAGTACGGGCGATGAGTTGGCACAGCCGGGCCAGCCGTTAAAAGCGGGTCAGGTATATAACACCAATACCTTTACGCTCACTGCCCTTTTGCGTGGTTGGGGGTGTGAAGTGGTGAATTTTGGGAATGCTGCAGACAGCCTGCCGGTGGTTGAGCAAGCCCTGTCCGATGCCGCTGAGCAGTGCGATTTTATTATCACCACGGGGGGGGTCTCTGTGGGCGAAGAAGACCACGTTAAGGCCGCGGTGACATCGCAGGGTGATCTCTCGGTTTGGCAGATTGCCATTAAGCCAGGCAAGCCCGTCGCTTTCGGCCGTGTGAACCGCACGCCATTCCTCGGCTTGCCCGGTAATCCAAGTTCTTCATTTGTGACGGCGTTATTGATTGCAAGGCCACTACTACAGAAACTCGCCGGTGCAGATATTGAAGATCCAGTGATGCTCTCTGTGGAAGCCGATTTTGATATCCCCAAGCCCGGGACACGGGAAGAATATATGCGCGTAAAGTTGATCCAGGTGGAAGGACAATGGCGAGCTGTTGCGTATCCTAATCAAAGCTCGGGCGCGCTTAAAGCAGCGAGTTGGGGGAATGCCCTGGCACGAATCGAGATTGGGAAAACACTGCAGCGAGGCGATCAGGTTGAAGTGCTACTATACCAAGGTATTTGTTAATACACGCGCATAGCTCTGCGGGCTTAACCGAGGCGAATACATAATGTCTGAACACAGCAGTCGAATTGAATGGTCTCGCGGTACCAGTCCCTTTAGTGATGATTCCTATAGTCGAGGACACCGATGGGTGCTCGATGGAGGTATTGATGTGCCGGCATCCTCAGCGGCAGGTATTCCCAATGCCGTCGATGCCGCCATTGATCCTGAGGAAGGGGTCTTGTCGTCGCTGGCCAGTTGTCATATGTTGTTTTTCTTGGCTTTAGCGATGCGTAAAAACTTTGTGGTCGATCGTTATGTCGATCAGCCCAAAGGTGTGATTGATCGCAATGCCGCTGGCAAGAAAGCCTTTGTCACTATTACCCTCCAGCCTGAGGCGACATTTAGTGGCGATATTATGCCCACCCAAGATGATATCGATGCCTTGCACGCCAAGGCGCATGACTTGTGCTTTGTGGCAAACTCACTGAATGCAGATATCTATATTGAGCCGCTGTACCCTGCCACTTAAAAAATCTTCCTTAAGTTTTCTCCGAGATCTTGAATTCTTTTAAAACGACGCACATAAATAGCCTCACGCAGCGCTTTTGCGGTATAATCGCGCGTTTTTTAACGCACGCTGTTTGGGCCCATTTAATTCTTTGTTGTCACGGTGCAGGAGAGAAAGCCAATGCCGATTTATGAATACCAATGTCAGGCTTGTGGTCATGACCTCGAAGCGATTCAAAAAATTAGCGACGAGCCATTAGCCGAATGTCCGAAGTGTGGTCAGTCAACATTAAAGAAGATGATTTCTGCAGCTGGGTTCCGTCTTAAAGGCGGTGGCTGGTACGAGACCGATTTTAAAACCGGCTCGAAAAAGAATGTCGCCGGCGGCGGTTCGTCGTCGGGTGATGCGTAACTCCCGATAGGATTAAAACATGAGAAGTATTTACTGCGGTGCTGTGACGAGCGCTAACATCGACCAAGAAATCACATTGTGCGGCTGGGTTGACCGTCGCCGCGATCATGGCGGTGTCATTTTCCTCGACTTGCGCGACCGCGACGGTATCGTGCAGGTTGTCTTTGACCCTGACTGCGCAGAAGATTTCGCGCGTGCTGACAAAGTCCGCAGTGAATACGTCCTTAAAGTCGTTGGCAAAGTGCGCGCTCGTTCCGCTGCCACGATCAACCCCAATATGGCGACCGGTGAAGTAGAAGTCTACGGTACGGCGTTGGAAATTTTGAATACCGCTGAAACACCCCCCTTCCAATTGGATGGCCACGTTCATGTGGGTGAAGATGTACGCTTGCACTATCGCTATATCGATCTGCGCCGCCAGGAAATGCAACACAATCTGCGTTTCCGTTCCAAGGTGACTACGGCGATCCGTAACTTCATGGACAGTGAGGGTTTCGTAGATATTGAAACCCCGATTTTGACCCGTGCAACGCCTGAGGGCGCGCGCGATTACTTAGTACCCTCACGGACCCACGACGGTAAGTTTTTTGCTTTGCCTCAATCGCCTCAGCTGTTTAAGCAGCTGTTGATGGTGTCTGGTTTTGATCGTTATTACCAAATTGCTAAATGTTTCCGCGATGAAGATTTACGCGCAGATCGTCAGCCTGAATTTACTCAAATCGATATTGAAACATCGTTTTTGAATGAAAACGATATTATGTCGATCACTGAGCGAATGATCCGCAACTTATTCAGTGACATGATGTCAGTTGAGCTGGGTGAATTCCCTCGCATGCCTTACAGCGAAGCTATAGCCAAGTACGGTTCAGATAAGCCTGATTTGCGTATTCCGCTGGTGCTGACAGACATTAAAGATTTAATGACTGCCGTAGATTTTAAAGTTTTCTCTGGTCCGGCAAATGATCCAAAAGGCCGTGTGACAGCCCTTAAGGTTCCGGGTGGTAATGATTTACTCAGCCGCAAACAGATCGATGATTACACCAAGTTTGTCTCTATCTACGGCGCTAAAGGTTTGGCTTACATCAAGGTCAATGATAAGGCTGACGTAGAAAACGGTCTGCAATCACCCATTGTTAAGTTCTTACCCAATGATGTACGCGCAGCTATTTTGGATCGCCTTGAGGCAGAAAATGGCGACTTGATCTTCTTTGGTGCTGACAGCCATAAAGTGGTGACAGAGGCCTTAGGCGCTCTTCGCTGCAAGTTGGGTGCCGACCTGAATTTGTTTACATGCCAGTGGGCGCCATTGTGGGTGGTGGATTTCCCCATGTTTGAAGAGGATGGAGAAGGTGGTTTAACACCATTGCACCATCCCTTTACCGCGCCTTCATGCAAGCCGGAAGATTTGATGGCAAACCCAGCTGAAGCCCTCTCGCGAGCCTACGACATGGTGTTGAATGGCACTGAGTTAGGCGGCGGTTCTATTCGTATCCATAATCAAGACATGCAGCAAGCGGTATTTAATATCCTGGGTATTAATGAAGAAGAGCAGCGTGAAAAGTTTGGCTTCCTGTTAGATGCGTTGAAATATGGTGCGCCTCCACATGGTGGCTTGGCGTTTGGCCTCGATCGTCTGATTATGTTGATGACCGGCAGCCACTCGATTCGCGACGTTATTGCTTTCCCCAAAACACAGACGGCAGCCTGTGTGATGACAGACGCCCCGGGGACAGTAGGTGCGCAGCAACTACGCGAACTGCATATCCGGCTTCGCGAAAAGCCCCAAGCGTAAGCTCTCTCCATGAGGGCGTTGGTCACGATGTGTACCAACCGCCCTCAAATCCCATGGTATTTGCACAGGCGTTGTTTTTTGGCGCTACGTTTTGATATTAGTCTTTAAATTCGGCCAAGCTGTGGTAAAGCTGCGCTATTGAAACAGGTTTGGTGATAACGCTTGTGAACCCCAGCTCTCGGTAGTGTTCAACGTCATCTTGCATAGCATTGGCGGTAAAGGCGATCACGGGCAATTCGCCGCCCATGCGTCGGTAATCAGCTAAGAACTCGATGCCGCCCATAATCGGCATATTGATGTCCATGAGAATCACATTGAACTTGCCATGTCTGACCGCGCTCATAGCCTCGACGCCGTTGCTGACGATCCTGCATGAGGCGCCTAGCTTGGTCAGCATACCTGCGATCACTTTTTGTATGCTGTTATCGTCGTCGGCACACAGTATATGCAAGCCTTCTAGTGAACCTATCGCATCGGTGGATTTATCGCTTGCCTGAGATATTTTGGCGGGAAGCGTAACGGTAAATGTTGAGCCGACATCCTTGCTGCTTTCAACAGAGATACTGCCGCCCATCAGAACAACCAGTTCTTTACAGATGGCCATCCCTAGTCCAGTGCCGCGGAAGGCATGGGTCTTATTATCGTGGCCTTGGGTAAAACGTTCAAACAGCATGTGTTGGAGTTCTTTGCTCATGCCAATGCCTGTGTCACTAAATACCAGCGTAAGTTGTTCTTGTTGGTACTTGACAGAAATGGTGAGGCCGCCATTTTCAGTAAATTTAACTGCGTTGCTAATGATGTTATTGCACAGTTGTTCAAGTCTCACAGGGTCGATTTCTACCCATTCCGGTACACCTTGCTCGACGTCTAGCTCAATGAAGAGCGATTTTAACTTTGCTTGATATGAGTGTAAGTCGATAATCCCTTGAATTTTTGGGATTACATGGGTCGGTTGAGGAGTCAACTCCACCTTGCCTTGGTGCAATTTGTCATAGTCAAGGATGTCGTTGATCAGCAGTGTCAGCGTCCTTGTTGAGTTGAGACCTACCTCTATCATTTGTTGGCAATGCGGGGATAATTCTTCGAGCTCTAGGAGTTGGAAAATAC
This sequence comes from Pseudomonadales bacterium, assembly GCA_035458985.1. Classification (GTDB taxonomy): domain Bacteria; phylum Pseudomonadota; class Gammaproteobacteria; order Pseudomonadales; family JAHEIH01; genus JAHEIH01. Next base: position 544 of record DATHYR010000030.1, on the reverse strand, counting down.
CGAAGACACCATTGAGCGGTGTGCGTAATTCGTGCGACATATTGGAGAGAAAATCATTTTGCATCTTGGCAATACGTGCATTTTCATTGGCTCTACGACGGCTCAGTGTCACCATTAATGTGGCGATGATTACGATAATCAGCGACATAGTTGCCATGGCTACCAGTGGGGTTTTATTTGTCTCGCGCACGGGAACAAGCGACATGGCTTGACGATATTCTTGATTGATAAAGCCAATGGGGATTTTTTTCATCCCGCGTTCTAGGATATTGATCAGCGTCTCATTGCGGGGATGGGCACTTAAAACAAATCGGTAATCTTGTCCGGCGTTTGCGATCACTGAAAGATCACGCTCTGGATAAGCGGTCATCATGTAGCCGGCTTGCTCACGAATCATGGCCAGCGCATCAATGTCGCGGCGTTCGAGCATTTTCAGTAATTCAGGGTAGGGAGCAACGGTCGAGTTAGCGAGAGGAATATTGAACACATCGATGGGAAGTCGTGCCACAGATCCTATTTTTAGGTCTTGAATGAGTTCAGGGCG
>DATHYR010000029.1:0-15964 GCA_035458985.1 Pseudomonadales bacterium | reverse complement strand
CCAATCAATTGCTCTTCGGTAATGATCAATGAACCGTCTTCGGGAATACCAACAATCACTGAGCCATCAGACGCCGTTACTTCGGTATCAACAATAGTTATAGGTCCCACTTCAGGAGCATCGTTGACTGGGGTAACGTTCAATGTCGCAGTATTTGGCACGGTAATGAGGTCGTCGGTCACATCGAAACCAAACGACACATCGCCATTCCAGTTCGCCTCGGGGGTAAACGTAAAGGTGCCATCACCATTATCGGTCAAGGTGCCATCGCCACTTGTGAGAGTCACGTTGCTCACAGTGAGGGGCACGCCTTCAGGGTCAAACGAACCGAACAGCAGGTCTTGCGCTGTAAAGGTAATCGAGCCGTCTTCTTCAATTTCACCCAAGTTGACGTTGGCCACTTGTGGAGGCAAGTTCACGTCATTTTCTTGTGTCGCCGTTGTGTCGGCCAAGTTACCGTCGGTAACACCTGTGCCATCGAAAGCCACTTCCTCATTCACGCGATCGAGCAGCACGAATGAGTGACCCTCTGTCTGACCTCCACCGCTTAAACCTGCCGCGGTTTCTTCTAACAAGTCATCGAGGTTACCGTCACCCTCTAAGGCTTGAAGGATTTGTTCTTCTTCGCTGGGCGTATCGAGGCCACGGATCCCAGAGATCAATTCGTCAAGCGTCTCTTGATTAGCGGCTGCCTCTTGGGCAGTAGCCGCGAGTTCTGCCACTACATCAGGCGTCAACAACGTCTCCTGGACGCCGCTCACTACTAGCGGTGAGCCATCCATCATGCTCAATTCTACCGAACTGCCATCGGGGGTCACTAAGACCTCGCCCTCATAAATGACATCTCCGGCTTTAATTTCTCGTAATTCACCGTTTTCATTACGGGCGAAAGCGGTACCTAAAACGGCGGCGACGGTTGCGATTGCTTGACTGGCCATGACGTGATTCCTTCGTCTAATAAACTTTTCTCAGCTGTAATACTAGACATAAGGCTTGTCCACGACATTGGACTATTGGGCGTGTTTAAGATCAGTTTCGAATTTAGGGAAGGCAGGCATATAACCAAAAAGTTATTTTTGGCATTTTATGGTGGATATTGGTTATTTAATGCAGTTTGACGTTGTTCATGGTGAGCGCGAGCTGAACGCGATCACGCACGGCCATTTTATCGAATACCGCGGAAAGATGCGCTTTCACCGTGCGCTCAGACATATGCAGGTGTTCGGCAATTTCTTTGTTTGTCGCGCCCATCGCTACCTGTTTAGCCACGTCGAGCTCTTTATGGGTGAGTTCATTCAGACCGCGAATGGTGCCATTTTTTGGCCGTTCTGCTGCGACGCGATTAGCCATGGTTACTAGGCGGCGCATGACGGCGGCACCCACCCAAAGTCCGCCATGTTCAACGACCTGGGCGATTTCCACTAATTGACTAGGCGCAGCGACATTGTGGCAATAACCATAGGCGCCATTACGCAACATTTCGTAGGCTTCGTCATCATTAGGAAGTGAAGACATCACAATCACCGGCGAACCGGACTCAATACACTGGTTAACGAGCGCCATGCGCTCTTCAGCCGTTGTGTTGGAAATATCAAACCATACCATGCGTTTCTCACCCTCGCGGGCGGGAGGTAGATCAAACAGTGAAGATACTCCATGGGCGTCTGGGAAGGCTTCCTGCCAACGAGGGCGAAGCCGCCCACCGTAGCCCGCAAAAATGTGCTTCATTTATCGTTCCGTCAATGCGTACTGCTTGGCTCGTAATACGGGTTTCATCAGGTAGGCAAGGATGGTTTTCTTGCCTGTCAAAATGTCCACTTCTGCCACCATGCCAGGGATAATAGGCATATCATCGTTGTTAAATGACTCGGTGGTTCTCACCCTTACGTTATAGTAGGCATTTCCTTCTTCGTCTATGATCGTGTCGGCTCCAATGCGTTCAACTGTTCCTTTGAGGCCGCCATACACCACAAAATCATAGGCGGTGAATTTCACCATGGCTTCTTGGCCAGGGCGCAAGAACGCAATGTCGCGCGGTTGAATCTTAGCTTCAAGCAATAAGGTGTCGTCTAACGGTACAATCTCCACGATTTCACGGCCCGGTAACACCACCCCGCCCACAGTATTGAAGTAAAGGCGCTTGATGGTGCCTTTCACGGGCGATTTCACCAAGGTTTGATTCACGCGGTCGGTTAACCCCGTGCTGCTTTCTTCCAAGGCATTCACTCTGGCTATTGTGGCCGAAAGGTCTTCACGCAATTCGTTAAAATATGCCAACTCCACTTCACGCTTGCTGTTTCTAGCCTCGGTAATTGAAGACTTCGATTTCTCAATCTGAGCTTTCGTTTGTTCGAGCTCGCCGCTGATGTTACTGGTGTCGCGCTCCAGTCTTAACAACTCGACCTCAGATACCGCCCCCGAACTCACCAAAGGGCGTGTCACATTCAGTTCTCGGGTGCTCAGCGCTAATGACCGCGTCAATTGCGTCTTGCGGGCTTCTAGTTCAGTTAATTCTTGTTGACGCTGAATTAACTGCTCGTCGGCGATGTTGCGAATCGCTTGCAAGCGTTGCAGGTTATCGCCGTAAAGACGTTTTTCCTGCTCCAAAATACTGGGAATCAGCTGCTGCAGCTCTTCGCTGGGCTCAAAGGGTTGATCGTCAACCACCGAATTGAGTCGCTCCACCTTTGCGCGTAAACCCAAGAGTTCCGCGCGGCTTTCGCGTAACATCGACTCCGATCGGGTTTGATCAAGGCTAATCAGCAGTTGCCCCTGCTCAACAATATCCCCCTCGCGGATCAAAATTTCTTTGACCACACCACCGTCTTGCGACTGAATGATTTGTACCTGCTGGGAAGGAATCACCCTCGCTTCGCCACGGGTAACCTCATCGATTTGTGCCCATGCCGCCCACAGTACTAACAGGATGACCACTAACGCAATGGTATACAACAGGCTATGTACGCGCAGCGGCTGTTGTTCAACAAAGGCGCGGTTGACGTCAGCATTCCAGTTTTGCTCTTCGGTAGCCACTTCTTTGAGCCAGTGACCAAATACCGCCTGAATGAAGCGATCAAACAGTCGCACAAAAACGTTGTTACTTGCGCGTTGCAAGAAGTCCTTAGCGTGCTCAGGTGCTGGCGTCATCGGGATGGGTGGATTTTTTTGATCATCCATTAGCTGGCCTTCCCAATCTTACCTTGGCGCAACGCTTCTACCACGTTATCGCGAGGACCATTGGCTACGACTTGACCGTTATCAATCACCACAATACGGTCCGCTAAATCTAACAGCGACGTGCGATGGGTAATCAAGAACAGGGTTTTACCTACCGAGTATTTTTTGAGTTTGTTGACCACGGCCACTTCGGTGGAGTGATCCATCGAGCCCGTAGGTTCGTCCATCAACATGACGGAAGGGCTGTGAACCAGCGCACGCGCCAATGCTACCCCTTTACGCTGCCCGCCAGACAGCGATTCGCCGCGCTCGCCCACATCCATGTCCAAGCCCTTGGGATGGCGTTTAATAAACTCATCTAAGCTGGCCATTTCAGCGGCACGCATTATCTCAGCATCACTCACGTGGCGCTGTGCCAACATAATGTTTTCCCGCAGTGTGCCGCGGAACAGCACCACGTCCTGTGGCACATAACCCACGCCCAAACGCAAGTCTGCTGGGTCGAGCTGGCGGATATCTATACCGTCGATGGTGATAGCCCCTTCGGTAGGGGTATACAAACCCATCGCTAACTTCAGCAACGTTGTTTTACCACTGCCCACCCGGCCAAGTACCACTACTGTCTCACCCGCTTTAACGCTGAAATTGATATTTTTTAAGGCACCAATGTCGCTACCAGGATAAGCAAAGCTCACATTGTTAAAAATAATATTGCCATCAAGATGATTACGAGAAAGGAAATGCCGGCCCTCTTCTCTTTCAATTGGCTGATTCATGACCTCATCAAGGGAATCTAACGAGGTACGAGCCGTATGGTACTGAAGTATGAGCCCTGCGGCCTGCGAAAAAGGCATCATGACACGGCTTGCCAACATATTCGTGGCGATTAACCCGCCCATACTTAATTCGCCTTTGGTAATCAAATATACCCCGGTAATAATGACCGCGATCGAACACATCTGCTGTGTCCACTGCGTGACAGAAATACTCGCATTCGACAGTAAACGCAGTTGCACGCCGATCCGTGCCAAAAAACTCGTGGTCTTTTCCCACTTGCGCTGCATGTTACCTTCCGCCCCCATGGCCTTCAGGGTTTCTAACCCCACCAGCGATTCAATCAGCGTTGAGTTGCGCATTGCTCCAGCGACATACATGGTTTCAGACAAGCTTTTCAGCCGCGCCTGGGTAGCCAAGGCATAGGCAAGAACAATTAACACGGCCACGATGACAGGAATCACAATTGGCCAGGCAATCCAAGCGATCACGGCGACAAATAAAATGGAAAAGGGTAAATCAATTAAGGTGGTCACAGAGGCCGAGGTAATGAAATCTCGCACCGATTCAAACGAACGCAAGTTCGACGCAAACGAGCCCACCGAGTTTGGCCGGGCTTCTAGTTTGAGCCCTAATACCCGCTCCATGATTTTAGCCGAAAGGCTAATATCAACGCGACGGCCGGCCAAATCGAGGAAGTAGGCCCGCACCGTGCGCAGTACCACGTCGGCCAGCATGATCAACACCACACCAGAGGCTAACATCCACAGCGTTTCCATGGCGTGGTTTGGCACCACACGGTCGTAAACGTTCATGGTAAACAGGGGCAGCGCTAGCGCAAAAACATTGATGAAAAAGGCCGCCATTAAGACATCGCGATAAACCACACGGTTGGCTTTGATTGCCGCCCAAAACCAATGCCCTTCCTCTTCATGGCGACGAGCACTCATACTGCTGTCAAACTGGAATACAGGCCGCGCCATGATGGCCGTGCCGGTGTAACGCGACTGCAGTTGCTCTAAAGGAATATCAACGACCGCTGTATTAAGCTCAGGCAATATAACCTTCGCTAGTTTTTTGTCATCACTCCAGCCGGTTAATACGCAGGCAGAGTCGTCGTTATTGAGGAGAATAATGGGAAGAAAGTGGGCCGCTTGAAGCTGATCTAAATCCTTGGCGATCAACTTACTTGTCATATTAAGACGCGCCGCAGCACGGCTGAACAAAGACGGTGTCAGCCTACCGTCGACCAATGGCAAACCCGATGTCACCGCCTCTGCCGAAGCAGTAACATCGTGAAAGCGCGCCATGGCGAGTAGACACTGTACGAGAGGATCTACTTCATTTGGCTTCATTTATGTGCGTCTTCCTGTGATTGACTAAACCCGCTGGCTGTCGATCCAGTCATTAATCACGCGCTCAAGTACTGGCAATGGCACCGCACCACCGCCCAATACTGCATCGTGGAAACCGCGAATGTCGAACTTGTCACCCAACACGTTCTCGGCTTTCGCGCGCAATTCTATGATCTTCAACATGCCCATCTTGTAAGCTGTCGCTTGTCCTGGCCACACCAGGTAGCGGCGCACTTCTGAAATTACCTGCCCTTCAGCTATCGGCGAATTATCGTAGAAATATTGGCGCGCCTGCATTTCGCTCCAGCCCTTCGAGTGTAGTCCAGTATCAACTACCAAGCGAATGGCACGCCACATTTCTGTAATTAAACGGCCAAAATCTGAGTACGGATTGTTATAAGCACCCATCTCTTTGGATAATAATTCAGAGTACAGTGCCCAACCTTCGACATAGGCAGTAAAACCAAGTTGCGTGCGGAATTGAGGAACGCTTTCCAACTCTTGCGCAATCGAAATTTGCATGTGGTGTCCGGGATACCCCTCGTGGTAAGCAATCGCTTCCATCTCATTTTTGGGCATAGAGTTCATGTCCGAGAGATGGGCGTAATAAACACCGGGGCGAGAACCATCGGGCGTGCCAGGGTAGTAATGCTGGGCCGCACCGTCTTGCTCGCGGAAGGCTTCAACACGCTTCACCACCAAGTCAGCCTTAGGCAAAATCCCGAAGTATTTGGGCATTTCACGTTTCATGAAATCGAAGAACGCCGAGGAATCATCAATATACCCTTGACGACCTTCATCGGTGTTCGGGTAAAAGAACTGCTCGTCAGTGCGAATAAATTCAAAAAACGCCTGCAGATCACCTTCAAAACCTACGCTTTCTTTAATCGCTTCCATTTCGCCGCGAATACGCGCCACTTCTGCCAAACCAATGTTGTGAACCTCATCGGCGGTCAGACTGAGCGTGGTGTTGTGGCGCAAACGGTAATTGTAAAAGGCTTCTCCATTAGGCAGCGCACTAGCACCACGCGCATCGGCGTCGGTATTCGCTAGATCAGCTGTCATCCAGGCGATCAAATTTTTATAGGCGGGCTGGAACTGCTCTAACAGGGCTTTTTCGGCAGCCGACTGTAACTCACCTGCCTGCTCGGTAGTAATATCACCTTTTTGCAGCAGCGCGTCGATTTTACTCTTGGCGTCGGCCCACAATGGGGCATCGCTCTCGCTGCTATCGAAGGGTTTACCCGTTAACAGTTTGGTCGCTTGATCAATCACGCCTTCATAGGCAAAACGCGGGGGGCGAATGCCCTCATCTGCTGCCAATTTAGCACGGTCTAACAACTGACCCAATGCACGCGAAACGCCGCTCAAACGCGCAATATAGGCATTCATGTCGTCAATGTTGTCAACGCGGTGGAAGTTGATCAAGAAGTTGGGTAAAAACGCATGCGCACCCTGCATTTGGGTAAACACATAACCATGGCGACGGAAGGGCTGTGCTGCCTTCGCTAAATTGTATTGATACATCCAAATGTCATACGACACTTTTGCATCATCATTTAACAACTGGTAATCGAATTGTGACTTGAGGTCATTCACTGTGCCCTCAAGCCAAGCGAACTGCTTATCGTCAGCGGCTTCGCTCATATCGTCAACTTGGTCGTACTGGTCTTTTCGACCGAGGCTGGTCAATGTCATGGGCGACATTTGTAGTTCTTCTTCATAACGGGCATCGAACCATTCGCTCAATCGTTCAGACTCAGTTTTCGTGATCGATTGCTGAGAAACAGACGATTCTTGGCTACATGCTATTAAAAGAAATGGAACAAAAAAGAAGGATAACAGTGCTTTCATTGGGGGTCTCTCCTTAAACCGCAGACCTGCAGTGTGCGCCTGATACAAAGTAGATGCAATATCGTTACTTTGCCATGGCGTCATAAAACCTAGCTGTTCGACACGTTATCGCATAATGTCACATCAAAATAATACGGTTGGAGCGCCACACATGCACTTGAATGATATTACCCCTCTGGAATGTATGTACCACTGGGAAAAACACACCCCTAATGATATCTACTTACGCCAACCCAAAAATCTTGAGTGGCATGAGTACACATGGGCACAAGTGGCAGACAGAGTCAGACGCACCGCCTCTTTTATTAACAGTTTTAACTTAGCGAAAGGCAGTCGTATCGCACTTTGGTCGTCCAATTCAATGGACTGGGTCATTGTCGATCTCGCCATTATGCTGAGCGGCAACGTCAGTGTGCCACTTTACCCTGGGCAAGATATTTCGTCGGCCAATTACATCCTGGAACATTCAGAATGTGATGTCATGTTTTTAGGGGCGGTAGATCAATTACCGGCCATTGCACAGGGTGACATTAAACGCGCTATGCCAACCGTGGCCATGATTGGCTGCAACATTGATTGCGATCACCGCCTCGAATCCATCGTCACAGAATACGAGCCCTTTGCTGATTCACCGATTCCTAAAGACGATGACATGATGACCATCCTTTATACCTCTGGTACTACGGGTAATCCAAAAGGGGTTGTCCATGTTCACGGCACGCCTGGCAAAGTGGTTCCTCGCATGATTGCCGCATGGAAACTGGGTAACGTCTCTGGCGAAAGAGAACGCTTCTTCTCTTTCCTCCCCATGTCACATGCGGCAGAGCGAATTGCGGTTCAAATGAATAGCTTCTACCTGAGCCCGACGGTATCGTTTTCTGAAGGCTTAGCAACCTTCGGCGATGAGCTGCGCAGCGTTCAACCCACCTTTTTCTTTGCAGTACCGCGCCTCTGGGCCAAGTTCAAAGCGGGCGTTGACGCCAAAGTCCCCGCCGAGGCTCAGGCACAAATGGGCGAAGAGCAACGCGCCCAAATTCGCGCCATGCTGGGCTTGGCCAAAGCGAAATTTGTCATTACTGGTTCTGCACCCACACCGATAGAAATCCAAGAGTGGTTTATCAGCATGGGCATTAACCTTCGTGATGGTTATGGTATGACTGAAAATTTCATTGATGGCTGTATTTTTAATGAAGAAGACCCCATTCCGGGCTGTGTCGGCAAACCCTTCCCGGGCTCAGAGGTTAAGATCAGTGAAGAGGGCGAAGTCTGTTTTAAAGGGGCAGGCATCATGCAGGGCTATTACAAAAACCCCGAGAAAACAGCCGAAGTCATTATTGACGGCTGGTATCACACCGGCGACTCTGGCCGTATTGATGAAAATGGCAACCTGTGGGTCACTGGTCGACTCGGTGAAGTCTTCAAAACTTCTAAGGGTAAATTTATTCAACCCTCCAGCTTAGAAAACGAATTTGGCGGCGTTAATGTTCTTGCCCAGTTGCTGATTTTTGGTCACGGCAAAGATCAGCCTCTTTTACTCACCAACCTTTCAGAAGTGGCTCATGCCTCCGGTAAGAGTCGCGACGAGCTTACACGTGATTTAGAAAAGGCACTCGAGGAGATCAATAGCCACCTCCAACCCTATGAAAAAATTGGGCAAATATTCGTCACCAAAGAAGATTGGCGTATCGATAATGGCCTATTGACGCCTACAATGAAGCTTAAGCGCCGCCAAATTGAAGAACACTACGGCGCGTTTGTACACGCGCACTTAGGGGCGAGCAAAATTGCCTGGGAGGAATAACCCTCCCTTAAACCACCGAGGTTTTCAGCGACAGCAATAGTTCACCAGAAGCCGTGCTCAGCTCGGCTTCCAATTGATCCCCAGAGACCAACGGCCCAACGCCGGCGGGTGTTCCTGTTAGTACCACATCACCAGGCAGCAGAGTAAAGTATTTAGCAATCTCTTCTAATAGCGCGGGCACGGGTGTAAGCATCTGGGCGCTATTACCTTGTTGTTGAAGATTGCCATTTCTTACTAGCTTCAACTGCAGGTTGCCCAATTGATCTTTAAGCGCATCGTCTAACACCACAAAGTTAGATAATGGACACGCACCATCAAACGCCTTGGCTTTTTCCCATGGATGTCCCTGAGCTTTTAATTGGTCCTGCAGATCTCGCAAGGTTAAATCAAGCGCCAAGCCCACGCCGACGACACCCTCCTCACCCATCAATAGCGCGATTTCAAGCTCGTGGTGACAACTACCAAACGCCCTGGGTATCCGGATAGGCTGTTCAAATGGCACGACTGCATTGGCGGTTTTAATGAAGAGTAGCGGTGACGTAGGAATCGGATTGTTCAACTCTTTCGCGTGTTCGGCATAATTTCGACCAATACAGACAATTTTTCCAGGCACAGATAGGGGGAGTTGGGCACGCATAAAATTCTCTTTAGTTATGTCGCAATTCAAGACTTAAATGAGGCAATCATTATACGCTGTGATAGAATATGCCACTTAATTTTTTTGCTGCGAGATTAATGCATGCCGCTCACGACCTCACTTCACAAGGACAAAATTAAATTCCTCCTGTTAGAAGGCGTTCATGCCTCAGCGATTGAGACACTCAACGCGTCAGGCTACACCAATATTGAATACCACAAGAAAGCGCTAAGTGGTGAAGAGCTGGAAAATGCTATCGCTGATGCCCACTTCGTGGGTATTCGTTCGCGCACCCAACTGACGGCTGATGTCTTTAAAAAGGCGCGCAAACTCATTGGGGTTGGCTGTTTCTGTATCGGCACCAATCAGGTGGATTTAGAGGCCGCCACCGAGCATGGCGTGGTGGTATTTAATGCCCCTTACTCCAACACACGCTCCGTCGCGGAATTGGTCATTGCCGAAGCCATTCTGTTGTTGCGCGGCATCGCCGAAAAGAGCGCCGCGGCTCACCGCGGTGAATGGCAAAAGACCGCCACTGGCGCTTACGAAATTCGCGGTAAAACCCTAGGTATTATCGGTTACGGCAACATCGGTATGCAGCTGAGCATTATGGCTGAATCACTAGGTATGCGCGTGGTGTTTTACGATGTGGTAAACAAATTGCCACTGGGGAATGCCATGCAAATTCGCAGTCTTCCACAGTTACTGAAGCAAGCCGACATTGTCAGCCTGCATGTGCCTGAGCTTTCTTCAACCAAAGACATGATTGGCGCACGCGAATTCGAGCAAATGAAAGATAACGCCATTTTCATTAACGCCTCACGCGGAACCGTGGTAGATATTGATGCGCTCGCCAACGCACTAGAAAGCAAAAAACTCGCTGGCGCAGCCATCGACGTGTTCCCGGTTGAACCCAAGTCAAATGACGAAGAATTTATTTCGCCATTGCGTAAGTTTGAAAATACCTTCCTGACACCCCACATTGGTGGCTCGACCATGGAAGCGCAAGAAAATATCGGCATGGAAGTCGCCGATAAGATGGCCAAGTACAGCGACACAGGCATGACGATCACGTCGGTTAACTTTCCAGAAGTCTCGTTACCTGGCCACCAAAATACCCACCGCTTGCTGCACATTCACCGCAACATGCCGGGCATTATGGCTTCGATCAACCGTATTTTTTCCGAGAGCAATATCAACATTGTGGGCCAGTATTTGCAAACGACTGACAAGGTCGGATATGTGGTACTGGACATCGATTCTGACTACAGCGATGTCGCGCTGAAAGCACTCAAAACCATCGAAGGCACATTGCGCTGCCGCGTACTTTTCTAGGTCTTTTCGCCCACCTTGCCATTGGGGTGGGCATTCCTCTTCTATTTCATGCAAAATCACTTAAAAACCCCCTAAACATTGGATTCTGGCGGGTTTTAACCGTTTCTTTTCAGTCAATTTATACTAGATTCTTCCGCGATGTTGACTCTAAAAGTCAGCTCTAATTAAATTTCACAGGGGAATACTATGAAAAAAAGCAAACTAGCTACGGCTATTAAGTTTGCGATGGGTGCTAGTGCTGCGTTATCAGTACTGCCTGTTGCTCACGCTATTGCTGACGAAAACTCATTGGAAGAAGTTGTTGTTACTGGTTCACGCATTAAAACCGACGGTTTTGAAAGTGCGAGCCCCGTAACTGTCTCTACTGCACTTGAGATTAAAGCAACGGGTATCAACAAGATCGAAGACTTCCTGAACAGCTTGCCACAGTTAGAAGCTGGCGATAACTCATACATCTCAAACGGTGCGTCTGGTAACGCGACCCTTGATTTGCGTGGTATGGGTGCCAACCGTACATTGGTTCTGATCAACGGCCGTCGTATGTCACCTGGTGGTGCATTCAGCTCTGCAGCCGCTGACGTAAACCAAATCCCCACGTCTATGATTGAGCGTGTTGAAGTACTGACCGGTGGTGCATCTACCGTGTACGGTGCTGACGCTGTAGCGGGTGTTGTTAACTTCGTATTGCGTGAAGATTTCGAAGGCGTTGAAATCAACCTGGGTACTTCAGGCTACATGCACGACAACGACAACGCTTACATCCAAGGTTTGATGGATGCTCGTGGCTTCGATTACCCTAAAGGCAGTAACGGCGTTGACGGTGAAGCGGACACTATCGACATCATTATCGGTAGCAACTTCGCTGACGGTAAAGGTAATGCCACCATGTACGCTACATGGCGTAAAGGTAGCGAGCTGCGTCAAGAAGCACGTGATTACTCTTCATGTGCGTTGAGCGGTGCAGGTACAAGCTGTGGTGGTTCAAGTACTACTCCAATTCCAAACTTCTTCTTAGCGCCAATTGTTAACGGTGTTTACGACCCTGCAGGCGAAGAAGGCTGGTACGCACTCCAATCTGATAGCTCATTCAAACTCCGTAACGGTGAAGTTTATAACTACGCACCCATTAACCACTTCATGCGCCCTGACGAGAAGTGGACGTTCGGTGGTAACATCAAATACGCTTTGAATGATAACACTCGCATTTATGGTGAGTTCTCTTACATGGACTACCGCACTGCAGCACAGATCGCTGAGTCTGGTACGTTCTATGCTGAGCTGTACGAAATTCCTTTGAGCTCAACGCTGTTCAGCGATGCACAAAGACAACAACTGTTGTCACTGTTCTCTGCACCAGGTTTTGATGCCAATGGTTCAATCGGTGCTTACATCGGTAAGCGTAACGTTGAAGGTGGCCCACGTTCTAACATCTTGGAAAACAACAGCTTCCGTATGGTATTAGGTGTTGAAGGCACGATGGCTGACGGTTGGGACTACGACGTCAACTACCAAAAAGGCCGTGTAAACTCATACTCAACCTACATCAACGACTTCTTTGCGCCTAAGATCTCTGCTGCTCTTGAAAATGGCGAATACAATGTATTCACTTACCAAGGCGTAACTTCTGAGCAAGCTGACGCGTTGACTGGTGTTGCTATTTTGGGTGCTGGTGTTAGCCAAGAAATCTTCTCAGGTTTCATAAGTGGTGACACAGGCTACAGCTTGGGCACTACTGATCGCACTATCAGCTTGGCGGCTGGTATGGAGCGTCGTGAAATCAAGTTCGATCGTAACGCTGACTCTGTCTATGAAGACGGTTCATTGTTAGGTCAAGGTGGTCCTACTCCAAGTATTGCTGGTGGTTACGACGTAACTGACTTGTTCTTCGAAATGGCTGTCCCTGTTTTGGATAACCTGACCACTGAGCTTGGCTTCCGTACTTCGGACTACTCATTGGCCGGTAACCACAACACGTACAAAGTGGCGTTGAGCTATGAGCCTGCCGATTGGTTCCGTGTACGTACTGGTTACAACCGCGCTGTTCGCTCACCTTCGGTGATTGAAATGTTCGCGCCTGCTAACTTAGGCTTGTGGAATGGTGTTGACGGCTGTGCTGGTGCAACTCCTGTGTTCACCGCTGAGCAGTGTGCTCGCACTGGTGTGACAGCTGCACAGTATGGCAACATTGATCCTAGCCCAGCGTCACAGTACAACGGTATCTTTGGTGGTAACACAGCTCTGGCTCCTGAAGTTGCAGACACATACACCTTTGGTATTGTTGTAGATCCGATTGAAAACTTGACGTTCTCGGTTGACTACTGGCGTATCGATTTGTCTGATGCGATCGGTTCAGTGGGTGCTGAAACCATCCTTGAGCAGTGTGCCGTTAACAACAACCCAACCTTCTGTGGTTTGATTAACCGTGGTACTGCAGGTTCGTTGTGGCGTGGTACTACAGGCTACATTACAAGCACTAACCAAAACTTGGGTGAAGAAAACCTGGAAGGTGTTGACCTTGCAGCCGCTTACTCAATGGAATTGGCCGGTGGTGTCATGAGCTTCAAGATGTCAGCTTCTCACATGTTGAAGAAAGAAACACTTTCTTTACCCGGTGACGAATCTACACGTAAAGACTGCGTTGGCTTGATCAGCACTAGCTGCTTCCCATCACCTGAATGGCGTAGCAATTTGTCAGCCAACTACTCTAAAGATGATTGGAGTGTTGGTGCCAAGTGGCGCTTCTTTGATGGTGTAACCTATGACGGCGCAACCGATAAAATCGCTGCTGCTAACATGGGCAAATCACAGTCATACATTGACTTGAACGCGGCTTACACTGTCAATGAAAACATTGAAGTGTCTGGTACTATGCGTAACGTGTTAGACAAAGAACCACCAATGGTGGGTAGTACTTTGTCATCTAACGCTAACACCATTGCTGGCTTCTACGACACATTGGGTCGTTACGTCAGTGCAAACGTAACCTTTACTTTCTAAGGTTATTGCGACATTAAACAGCGGGCATTGCCCGCTGTTTTTTTTTGTAAGGCAAAAAGTCACGGGAAAACTATGCAAGCAGATATAGAACGACAGCAATTTGAAAACGCGCTGCATGCTTTTCAACAAGGCGATCTGACGACAGCCATAGAACAACTTAAACAACTTCTTGCAAATACACCCGACAACGACAATTACCGAATCGCCTTAGCCAACCTGTATATTGTCACTGACACCCCGCAGCTAGCCTGCGAATTGTTTTCTGACGATGAGCCTAATAGCTGTTATAACAAAGCCTACTATGCCGCAAAAGCTGGTCTAGCTGAGATGGCCATTGGTCTATTCGAACGAGCTATCTCTAGTGGACTTCGTGACCCGGCTGAAGCCTATAATCATATCGGCATACTACATAGAGAGGAGCTCTTAGATGACATTAGCGCAGAGACTGCTTTCAAAAAGGCCTTGTCACTATCACCTTCTTATTCGCCGGCCAAAATAAATCTAGCCAACCTTTACGAAGATCAAGGGCATAAAGAATCCGCTACATCGTTGCTTATGTCGTTCAAAAATGACGATAACTTCTATCCAACAAGTTTGGCACGATTAGCCGCCATGCAACGAGATGGTTCCTTAATATCAACACTAAAAGACTGCTTACCCAGGGTGCAACACGACCCTGAGATTCGTTGCAACCTGCTCTATGAGCTAGGCCATCAGTGGGAGGCCAAAGGTAATTACCAAGAAGCGTGGCACGCTTTCCAATCCGCCAACACAATAAATGCCCAGCTCATGCGTCCTTTTGATGCACAGGCTTGGCACCGCCGCTATGTGCAAGCAACCCAGAAGAGCCACGAACCTTTTAAACCGATTGCGCGAAATGTCCTTTTTATTTGTGGCATGTTTCGCTCTGGGTCGACACTTCTTGAGCAGATGCTCGCTGCACACCCAGCTATTGCTGCAGGCGGCGAGCTTACGTTGTTTCCAAAGCTCCACTCGCACCTGAATCAACATAGTAAACAACAAGCGATTACAATATACCTCCGACAACTTGATGCTGTATCGAAAGGAAAACGCTGGGTAACAGATAAGCGACCCGATAACATTTGGTACATCAACACGATTAAACGCCTATTTCCGCACGCCAAAATTATCATCACTGAACGTGAACTTAGGGATAATGCGTTGTCTATTTACCAACAACGGCTGGCACCGGCGATGAATTACGCCTGCCATCCTGATCATATTGTTGAATATGCTCAACTTTGTGATCAACTCAAACACCATTGGTTAACGTGTTATCCCGACGATGTTTTTATCGTCAAATACGAATCACTGGTCAATGATCCAGAAGCTACCATTGATCCTTTGCTTAAAATGATGGGACTCACGTGGGATGACGCATGTTTGAACTTCCATCAGCTCAACAACACGGTGAAGACGGCAAGCGTTTGGCAAGTTAGGAAAGCCCTGAATCAGAAGTCCATTGGGCGCAGTACACACTATCCAGAGTTTTTGCCCAATGTATCTAGCTAAACGGGGAGTACATCTATAGGAGCCGTTACCCTACGTTGCGTTGACGTAAAGGGCCTTGTGCCGTGCCACATATAGGAAGGGAATAATAGAGACATACCCACCGAGGGACAGATTGCGCGCAATACCTTTTCTCTATCACCGAGGTTAAGCGATGTCTCACCCAAAATTACCCAGCCCTGCTGATTAACATCTTCAGGACAACACTCCGAGGGGACTTCAACATAACACGGGCCAGACAACCATCCCTCTGGATGGACGTGGTTAGTGTGATAGCCATCACCTAATAAACTCACAGACCACGCGCCAGCAAATCTAAAGTCATCCCGTAAGCGACGATAAAAAGGGTGCTGATCATCGCCCTTGGGGAGCCCATGCAGAAAATCTTGGATGCGTTGGTATAGCGCGGTGCGATACGCTTGGATAACGGGATCACGTTGTACGAATAAGTTACCCATCGATTGGGTACCTCCCGCCACGCTTTGATCGAGAGGCTGTCTACTG
>DATHYR010000028.1:0-1268 GCA_035458985.1 Pseudomonadales bacterium | reverse complement strand
GATGTAGAGGCGCTGGCCACGGCAATTGAACTCGCGAAGGCAAAACATCGCCGTGTGATTGTCAGGATCTTGGCTGGCAACCACAACCCAACGACATGGATAACTCTGCTGTTTGCGCTTGCAGAAAGATATCGCAATGATGACCGAGTTGAGGTCATCCGCGACCCGTCAGAATTCTTTGTCATGGAGTGGGGCAAGGTTCTGATCGCAGCGCATCACGGCGACAAGGCTAAAGCTGACCGCCTTGTCCATTTTATTGCCGACGAATTCGCAGAGATGTGGGGAAGGACCAAACAAAGATATCTGTTCACTGGCCACCTGCATTCCCACAAGTCACAAGACATCGGCGGCGTTACGTGGGAGCAGCTTCGCGCTGTCACTGCGAGGGACGCATATTCATACAGCAACGCATATGTCGCCCGTTCCCAAATGCAAGCCATCACTTATGATCGTGATCTTGGGGAGATCCAGCGGGTGAAGGTTGGGGCCTAGCCCCATGTTTTATCCGGCTGACATGAGCCTGAGAGACGCCAGTTCGATTTGCTATTGATGCTGTTGTCTCACCAGCCTTTAACGCGTCTCTGATGTCAGAGATTAGAGCATCAGAGTATTTTGCCGCATATGCTGATTGCCCACGCGGAGAATGTTTTAGTCCAAATGCTGTTCCGTGCCTATACGCATCCCGAACATTGTCTGATCGAAGACCCCAGTAAATATGGCGTGGGTTGACGCATCCATTATGGCCATTCCCGCATGTATGACAGGCTTCATGCTTTGGGCTTGGCTTTTCTCCATTTGCTAATATTGCTACGACAACGTGGCTTCCTTTTTGGCTGCGCCCATACCGCATCCACCCATATCCGTCTGGGTTTCGATAAAACGGGTAGACGATGCAGTCATCGGAATTTGTCTTCGCCGCTTCCTCAATGAAGCGTTGAGCCGCACCCCATTCGGTTCCTCCACCTAAAGGGTCTCCATACTTAGACCACCGCTTGTAATGCTTGACACAATACCCGCGCCCAAAATGAGTTGCGGCGCAATTTGGGACAGTGCATACACGATTATTAGCCATGACGACGCTCCATGTCGTTTCGGTGAGGGATGGTTGAGGCGCGCCAACGCCTCCCATCCCGACAAAATACCGAAAGCCATGCCGACTGTCAAATCCAAATAGGGTAATCGCGAGGGGCGCTAAGGTTAAACCGAGCCGTAGCGCGAACATGGTTGTCGACCAACACAAAGCAACCCGTGACGGTTTCTTGTTTGTG
>DATHYR010000027.1:0-3030 GCA_035458985.1 Pseudomonadales bacterium | reverse complement strand
GATTATTTTGATTTACACCACACCGCGGATGATACCTTTGACAAAATTGATCCTGCCGAATTTCAACAAAATGTTGCCGCTTGGGCGACTATGTTGTATTTCTTCGCCCAGCAACCCAATGTCGATACTGAAAAGAAATAGGAAGTTATTATGCGCTACAGCAAGCTAGGCAGCAGCCCACTCAACGTATCCCGCGTTTGCCTCGGCACAATGACATGGGGTAGCCAAAATACTCAGGCAGACGTTGATGAGCAGATGGATTATGCCTTAGCGCAGGGGATTAACTTTGTTGATACCGCTGAGCTTTATGCCGTTCCACCTACTCCTGAGACCTACGGTAAAACCGAAGTGATGATTGGGAACTGGTTAGCTCGCCACCCCGAGCGCCGCTCTTCCTTTATTCTCGCCAGTAAAATTGCCGGCAAAGGATTGGGCTGGATTAGGGGCGCTGCCGACATCACAGGTAAGTCCGTGATCGACGCTGTTGATGCCTCGTTGCAACGTTTACAAACGGATTATATCGATCTTTTTCAGCTGCACTGGCCCAACCGCCCACATGCCAGTTTTGGCCAACACCATGAAGGCATGATTGGATTTAGCCATTTAGATCGACAAGCGATCGATGCCGATATGGTCGATATTCTTGAAGGCGTTCAGCGCTGTATAGACGCGGGTAAGATTCACTATCTCGGTCTCTCCAATGAAAGCCCTTGGGGCATTAGTAACTTGCTCAGGCTGAGTGAAAAATACGGTTTACCCCGTCCAGTCTCGATTCAAAATGAATTCAGTCTGCTCATGCAAAAAGATTGGCCCTATACCCTAGAAGCCTGTGTTCATGAAGAGATTGCCTATCTACCATGGTCGCCGCTCTGCACCGGTGCGCTGAGTGGAAAGTATCTCAATGGTGCTATTCCATCTGGGAGTCGATGGTCCTTGAGCCAGCGACATGGATTGTTCCGCCACACCGAGGGTGTGATGTCGGCAACGGAGGATTTGCTGGCGTTGGCGAGTAAGTTTGGTATCACCCCGTCACAGCTTGCGCTGGCGTGGTGTGATCAGGTTGACGGCGTGACCTCTACCATCATCGGTGCGACCAGTTTGACGCAATTAAAAGAAAATATTGCTGCGTTTAATATCACCCTGTCAGCGGATCAATTATCCGAGATACGCGCGGTGATTAAGCCTCATACAGCCCCTTTTTAAGGCGAGGGGATTGCCGCTTGGGATGATTGGCATAGAGTGGCTACTTAATAGTGCATCTCGGCGTAGCGTCGGCCCAGCAGCGACAAGAAGATTTTTTTCGCGCTAACGGTTTACATGTACATGGGGTGGGCGTGTTATACACGGAACTAGTGTGTGCCATGATGATCGGAGTCGCCCTCTACTTGTCTTAAGATCATTCATTCGCCTGATCGATGCTACAATGCCGCCATATAATATGATGGTGTGTGCCTTATGCTAAAAGCCCTTTTCTTCGACATGGACGAAACCCTCTGCGATACCGACTATGCCAATCGTATGGCCAAGCAGCTATTTGCGGGCGCACTAAGGGATTTATTAGGTGGTAATTTTGATGCTGACCACGTAGCTAATGAATACGTCCGTAGTATCTACCGTGAATGGCAGGCTGACGAACAATCGCGCTATATGCCGATCATTCAAACAAGCGGGGAGCGCGCCTTTAGGGTCCAGCTCATTGCCGATTTAGCACAGCGTTATTCGGGCGCAGATTTATCTGAAGCGTCTGCTACCTGGCTGCTAGAAAAATTCGACAGCGACCGCCTGCAGCACTTTGATTTTTATCCCGGTATTAAAGAGTTTTTAATCGACGCCCGACAGTATTTCACCACCGTCGTGATCACCAACGGCCCCGAGCATTCTCAGCTGCCTAAGCTAGCGACGGTGCAGATGGAAGACTATGTCGATTTCATCATTGTGGGTGGGCAAGAGCCTGCACAAAAACCGGCCGTATCGATTTTTGAGAAAGCGCTGGGTTTAGCCGGTTGCGAGGCACATGAAGCTATCCATGTCGGCGATAGCCTTGCTGCCGATATTCAAGGGGCCCACAACTCGAAGATCACCTCGGTGTGGATCCAGC
Source organism: Pseudomonadales bacterium (assembly GCA_035458985.1). Taxonomy (GTDB): domain Bacteria; phylum Pseudomonadota; class Gammaproteobacteria; order Pseudomonadales; family JAHEIH01; genus JAHEIH01. The sequence continues at coordinate 932 of DATHYR010000027.1, read as the reverse complement.
ACCAGCAACCTTTAGACGCTGAGCTGGGGATCAATCCCCAGCACACCCTGTTACACCCCAGTGAAATTCCCGCCTTAATCCGCCAATTGAGCGGCGACGTTTTTACCCGCGTCTAGCGGCGATGACCCCAGGGGTTATTGGCGTCCGAGCTAGGGCGGTTGTTGCGAGGCTTAGCCTTGGGTTTCGCGCCTGTAGGTTGGTTGCTTTTAGGCTTCGCTTGCTGACCTTTGGGTTTTGCTTGCCCTTGTTTGGGCTTCGCTGCCGTTGTGTTTTCGGTATTGGGTTTTTTCAGCTTCTTGGGCTTTTTGGGTTTGCGAGGTGGTTTTAATTCCGTGACAGGCAAGGGAAAATTCGGCTCGAACCCAGCGATTTCACGTCGCTCCAATAGCTGTTGAATGACCTGTTCGATATCTTGTAACTGCTCAAGCTCATCTGCGCTTACTAAGGAGATGGCTTCGCCGCTGCTACCCGCTCGTCCGGTACGGCCGATTCGGTGGACATAATCTTCCGGTACATTGGGAAGGTCGACGTTGATCACGTGCGGCAACTCTTTGATATCGATGCCTCGTGCAGCGATGTCGGTGGCCACCAATACCTGAATGCTACCGTCTTTAAACGCTTGTAGCGCTTTTGTTCGCGCGCCTTGGCTCTTGTTGCCGTGAATAGCTGCCGCGGGAATATCCGATTTATTGAGTTTTTCGGCGAGGCGGTTGGCGCCGTGTTTGGTGCGGCTAAATACCAGCACTTGCTGCCACTGATGTGCTTGTAATAAGTGAATCAAGGCGGCGGGTTTGTTCGCTTTATCTATCGGCACAATCCATTGCTCAACCGTATGGGCTGTAGCGTTTTCAGGCGACACCGAAATCTCACTGGGATTGTGCACAATATCTTTGGCAAGGGCTTTGATGTCGGGTGAAAACGTGGCCGAGAAC
>DATHYR010000026.1:0-2168 GCA_035458985.1 Pseudomonadales bacterium | reverse complement strand
ATTGAACACGGCGTTGTTCTATAGCACCTTTGACGACTTCCAAGCCCAGTCGGCGCGCGAAGTTGATGGCCTGTTTGTGATGGTATTGAACAACGTGGGTGAAATGTCCAGTAAAGGTCTTGAGGTAGATGTGCGTGCTCTGCTGTCAGAAAACTGGATGCTAACCGGTGGTTTTGCGTACACCAAAGCCAACATCGAGTCGTTTGTCGGCGCGCAATGCTGGGCGGGTCAGTCTGCAGCACAGGGTTGTATTGACGGTTTGCAAGATCTTTCCGGTAAAGAAATGTCTAACTCACCTGACCTAAAAGGCTCGTTCTCTTTGGAATATAACAAAGTGATTGCCGATACCAATCTGGAGTTCTTCTCTAGCTTGGCTTATCAATGGCAGAGCGAAATGTTTTATGACCTAAAAGGTGATCCTGAATCAACCCAGGGTGCCTATGGTTTGGCTAACTTGAATGTGGGCGTAGCCGATTTAGATGACAAATATCGTGTGACCTTCTTTGTGAATAACCTCACTGACCAATACTACAGTTCTGGCTACTCAAACTTCAGAAACTTCTTAGGTAATGGTAACGAAGCGTTAATGCACTATGTGTCACGTGGTGCCGACCGCTACATGGGTGTTCGCTTACGCTACAACTTCTAATTTGCGTCACGGAGAGACACTATGAAAAAGTTTTTGAATGTTTTTACTGCCATCACCCTTGCGGTGATGGCTCTCTCAGCCATTGCGGCTGAAGAGAAGAAAAAAGAAATCAGTTTATTTGCGACCCCACAAATCGATTATGCAGCTTCCGATCCTGTGTTAGGTTGGATTGATTCACGTCAAATGCAATCGCTTAACGGTGAGTGGAGTTTCATCGTAGACCCTATGCTGGCGGGTGGTCCTGGTGGGTTTATGAACTACCTCAGCGGCATTCGCAACGATGACGGTATGACCTTGGTTGAGTACGATTTTGACACCGCTGACAAAGTACGTGTGCCTGGTGATTTCAATACACAGCAGGAGCGGTTGTTTTTTTACCAGGGTGTTGTTTGGTATCAAAAAACCGTCACCAAGCCAGCGTTAAACGCCGATGAGCGTTTGCACTTATGGTTTGGCGGTGCCAACTTTACCACGCAAGTGTTTATTAACGGTGAGCCCGTTGGTCAGCATGTGGGTGGTTATGTTCCCTTCTCGTTTGATGTGACCGATGCCCTACGTGAAGGTGAAAATAACCTGATCGTACGTGTTAACAACAAGTTGGATACCGAGTCTGTACCTACGTACCGCACAGATTGGTGGCCCTATGGCGGTCTCACACGCGATGTTGCATTAATTAAAACGCCCAAAGCGTTTGTTCGCAATGCCAAAGTCCGCTTGGCCAAAGGCAGTTATGAGGCGATCGATATCGATGTAGAAACCCATGGTTTAGCGGGTAAAACTGTCAAGGTGTCGATTCCAAAACTCGGCGTTAAGCAAACTGCCAAAGTGAATCAGGAGGGGTTAGCGACACTGCGAGTTAATGCGAAACCGGCTCTGTGGTCACCCGATAGCCCAACACTCTACGATGTTGAAATTCGTGGTGGTAAAGACACGATTGCTGACAAAATAGGCTTCCGTCATATTGAAGTCAGAGAGCAAGCCATTTACTTGAATGGTCAGCCCATCAAGTTCAAAGGGATTTCGACGCACGAAGAGCCCATTGGTGAAGCGGGTGCCGCCTACAGTCAGGCGCATGTCGAAGGTTTGATCAATGAAGCTAAGGCGCTGGGTGTTAACTTTATCCGTGCAGCGCATTACCCCTATTCTCGGCACATGGCCAAAGTGGCTGACCGCTTAGGTGTGATGCTGTGGGAAGAAGTCCCTGTTTACTGGAATATTTCTTGGGAAAACCCTCAAACACTGGAAGTAGCGCGTGATCAGATGGCCCGCCTCGTGCAGCGTGACTGGAACAGAGCCTCTGTGGTGGTGTGGTCAGTGGCCAATGAAACGCCATATTCAGAACCCCGCATGAAGTTCTTGGGAACGTTGATTGATGACACCCGTCAATCGGATGACTCACGATTGGTGAGTGCGGCTTTGCTTGGGGGCATTGATTCTTTTGGTAAAGTCGCCAAACATATCGCCGCTAAAGGGCTTGTTGACAGTGATACCTCAGCCGAGGCCAAAGCGAAATTTAAGG
>DATHYR010000025.1:0-1321 GCA_035458985.1 Pseudomonadales bacterium | reverse complement strand
ATGCCGGAATCGGATTCACTTACGATGCTGACGCTGACGAGTTTGTTGCACCGGCAGCGCCCGAGGTTGAAGCGCCGATTGAGCCATGACCGCGGGGGAAATCATTTCGCTAGTGTCTGTTTCACTAGCGATAGTTACGGCACTACTCGGTGGCCTGCTCTGGATCATCAAGACCCAGGTCGCTGCAATGCGCAAAGACCTACAGCCTAACGGCGGGTCAAGTACGAAGGATCAACTTAACCGCATCGAGAATGATGTGAGGGAAGTGCGCAACAAAGTTGACGACCACATTATGTGGCATTTGAATGACTGAGAGGATAACAATGTTTAACGTTAAGTTTTGGAAAGATGCGGGCGAACGTGCTATCCGCACGGCGGCGCAAGCATTGTTGGCATTGTGGGCTACGGATGTTTCCGGCGTGCTGGCGGTGGATTGGATACAGGCGTTTAGTGTTGCCGGTCTTGCCGCGATCACTAGCGTTCTCATGTCTATTGTTGCAACTAACGTTGGCGACAAAGGCACAACGAATTTCACTAAGTAAAACAATATTGAGAGGAATAAACAATGGCTAAGTTGGTTGAAGGTGGCGTCAAATTACGCGACCAGTTGAACGCTAGGTTTCCGAAGCGCGATAAAAGATCTGATGGCTGGATTGGCGACAGTGCCCATGCTGCACGCGGTTCCAAGTCTGACCACAATCCTGACAAGAACGGTTGGGTACATGCGCTAGACATTGATGAAAACTTTGGACAAGGCAAGTGGCGCAATGGGCGCAACGGGCAGGCGTTGGCTAATCAGTTGGTCGCCTACGCCGCCTCAAATCTTCCAGGTTCTAATCGGGTCAAGTACGTTGTCTATGAAAACGCCATTGCTTCAGGCACGTACAAAAACACTTGGTGGAAATGGCGCAAAGGCAATTGGGGACATACTGCACACATTCATGTTTCATTTACTGCTAAAGCACAACATGACGATCAACCGTGGCCGTTGCCTATCCTTGCCAAGACTGCTAAACAAAGGCGGGAATGGTCTGCTAATCTTGCGGGCAAATGAACCTGTCCAAAGATTTTGCCGCCGCGTTAGTTAAACCGGTGCGGTGTCAGACATGTAAGGCGTTGGCGTCGTTATCGCCTGCGGATCGTGACGCGTTACAGGCGGCAATCAATAACCGAGACTTAAGTGTGCGTGCGGTCGTTGACGTATGTTTAAAGAATGGGGTGCAAGTGGGTAAGAACAGTATTGATGCACACCGCCAGGGACGTTGCCCACGGCCATGAGTTTATCTGAGGCGTTTGCGGGTATGAGCCGCACGCCAAAAGT
>DATHYR010000024.1:0-8458 GCA_035458985.1 Pseudomonadales bacterium | reverse complement strand
ATTGAAGTGCCTGCGCTGCGTGAGCGCGTGGCTGACTTGGGTAAATTAGTGCCGGTATTGGTGAAGCGTTTGGCGGAGCAGCACAAGACCTCTATTGAGCTCGAAAAGGATGCCATTGAGTCACTCGCGCGTCATCATTGGCCTGGCAATATCCGTGAGCTCTCCAACCTACTCGAGCGTTTAATGATCATGTACCCAGGCGACGTGGTCACCTTGGGCGATTTGCCTGCAAAGTACCGTTACAGCTTACTGGGTGAAAATCGCGTACAGAGTGACGCCCCGGCTCCCAGAGAAAGTGTGCCTGTCACGAATGGAAGGGTCGCTCAGGGGGATATCGGCACGCAAGTGACGGCCGATGAGCGCCATGCGCTGTTTGGTGCGTCCGAGCAGGAGGCCCCAGTCAACACCATTTCATTGGGCAGTGACGGTATCGATTTGAAAGAGCATATCGCCAACATTGAAAAAGACCTCATTCAGCAGGCGCTCGAGGAATCTGAGGGCGTGGTGGCGCGCGCGGCTGAATTGCTTCAAATGCGTCGTACTACCCTCGTCGAAAAAATGCGTAAGTACGACATGAGTCGTTAGTAGGGCTTGTCATAAACTTGACGCGTGACCTCTATCTTATTGTATTAATTCATTAAATTCTGCTTGGCATAGCCCTTGCTCTACTAGTCCCATAGTCGAGATCGAGAGGGTGTTATGCCACAACTCAAATCTATAGAAAAGCCTACCAACGTGAAGCCCTTTGTGGCGAAAGCCGTGTTGCCTCCTGTGGCGTCACGCGAACAAGCTTTGGACCAAATGGTCGATAGCTTCACCGCCATGTCCCAGCAGCTCAGTCAGTCGTATTCGTTTCTTGAGCATCGGGTGAGTGAACTGACGGATCAGTTACAAGAAGTTAACTTGCAGGTAGATAAAGCCCAGCAAGATAAACAGGTGTTGAACGACCGCTTTGCGAGTCTTCTTGAAATTCTGCCCGGTGGCGTGGTGATCATTGATAACCACGGCGTAGTGATTGAGTGCAACCCTGTGGCGATTCGCTTTTTGGGTGAGCCGCTTTGCGGTGAACGCTGGACCGACATTATTCAACGCAATTTTGCCCCTCGTAATGACGATGGCTGTGAAATTTCGTTAAAAGACGGTCGCCGCGTGAGTTTAGCCACCAGCTCGCTGCCCGATGGTAATGGGCAAATTATTTTATTGACCGATCAGACTGAAACTCGCCGCTTGCAAGGCATGTTAAGTCGCCACCAGCGGTTGTCTGCCATGGGTAAGATGATGTCGTCGCTGGCCCACCAAATTCGCACGCCACTGTCTTCGGCCATGCTCTACGCTGAGCATTTAAGCAATGAGGCTCTCAGCCCCGCCATGACTCGCCGCTTTGCCGGTAAGGTATTAGCTCGCTTGCACAACCTTGAGGCGCAAGTGCGTGACATGTTGGTGTTTGCGCGTGGTGAAGTTGAAATCAGTGATGTGTTGTCGGGTCAGCAATTGGCGGATGTCTGGTTGGAGCAAGCGCTCGATATCGCGCGCGAACAAGGTGTCACCTTGAGTCTGACGTGCGATGAACCCTTAGAGGACGCTTTGGTGGCGTGCAACAAGGATATTTTGTTGGGCGCTATGGCCAATTTGGTGAACAACGCGTGTCAGGCGCTTCACGATGCTAAGTGCGACACTAAGTGTGTGATTTTATCAATGCATGTCGACCACGACAGTTTATATCTTTGGGTACGCGACAACGGCCCCGGCTTTAGTAAAGAAGCCTTACTTGGTATTCAAGAGGCGTTCTTTACCACCAAATCCACAGGCACAGGCCTCGGTTTATCCGTGGTGCGCGCGGTGGCTGCCGCCCACCACGGACGTTTTTTAATCGAGAAGCCCGCATCGGGTGCCAAAGTAGGGATCAAACTCCCTTTGATACACACTAAGGAGGCTCAGCATGGCGAGTAATAAACCCTGTATTTTAGTGGTGGAAGACGATCACCATTTGCGCGAAGCTGTGGCGGATACCATTGAGTTAGCGGGCTATCGCTGTGCACAAGCCGAATCAGCGGAAGCCGCGTTAGCCTGGATGACCAAGCATAACGCCGACATGGTGGTGTCTGACGTTAACATGGGGGGCATGGATGGACATGCTCTGTTGGCACAAATTAAGAAACGCTGGCCGCAAATGCCGGTTTTGTTAGTCACTGCCTATGCCACGATTGACGCCTCGATCGACGCCATCAAAAATGGCGCTGTTGATTACTTGGTGAAACCGTTTCCCCCTAAAGAACTGGTGAGCATTATTGGCCGTTTTGTTGACCACCAGGTCGGTGACGATGATGAACCGGTGGCGGTTGATCCCTACAGTCAGCAGTTATTCCAGCTCGCCGAGCGGGTGGCACAATCAGATTCCACCGTGTTGATTTCGGGGGAGAGTGGCACGGGTAAAGAGGTGTTAGCGCGCTTTATTCATCGTAAATCTAAGCGGGCAAGACAACCCTTTGTGGCGATTAACTGTGCTGCCATTCCTGAAAATATGTTGGAAGCGACGCTGTTTGGCCATGAAAAAGGGGCCTATACCGGGGCGTATAGCAGTGCGCCCGGTAAGTTTGAGCAAGCCAATGGCGGTACCTTGTTGTTGGATGAAATCAGCGAGATGGACCTCAGCCTGCAGGCGAAGCTCCTCAGGGTTATTCAGGAGCGTGAAGTCGAGCGTTTAGGTGGTCGTAAAACCATTGAGCTCGATGTGCGCATTATTGCGACGACTAACCGTCAGTTGATGAATGAGGTGCAAGCGCATCGTTTTCGTGAAGACCTTTACTACCGCTTGAGTGTCTTTCCCTTACATTGGCGAGCGTTGCGTGAACGCCCTGCCGACATCGTGCCGCTGGCCAAACGCCTGCTACAACAACATGCTGCAAAAATGCGCCATGGTGCGGTTGGGTTTGATGTGCGCGCCGAAGCCGCCCTACGTCAACATACGTGGCCTGGCAATGTGCGCGAACTGGACAACGTGATTCAACGGGCATTAATTATGCAGATGGGTGCCACCATTAGCGAGGCAGACCTGCGCATTGATCCGTTTGCCGATGGTCAGGCGCAGGCGGTCTTACACAATGTGATGCCCGCCATGGCCGATTCTGCGCGGCATATGGCGTCGCTGCAGCGTGATATGGCATCTGCTGAGATACCCGCTATGCCTGATTTGGCGGAAGGTGCCCTCGGTGACGAGGTGAAACAGCGTGAGTTTGAAATTATCCTCGCCGCGCTTAAGCGAGAGAACGGCTGTCGTAAAGTGGTGGCAGAGCAGTTGGGTATTAGCCCTCGTACACTGCGCTATAAGTTGGCGAGGATGCGCGACAACGGGATCGAAGTTGACGCGATCGTCAACGCCTAGCCGCCGGCCAGTTTTACCTTAAAGCCTTGCTTTTCAAGCTCGGCTTTAAGTTTCTCTCTATGATCACCTTGAATCTCAATGACGCCATGTTTAATGGCGCCGCCTGAACCACACACTTGTTTTAGCCGTTTGGCGAGTACCGCTAGGGCTTTTTCATCCAGTAAAACCCCCTCGATCAAACACACGCCCGCGCCTTTACGACCTTTGGTTTCTCGTTTTATCCGCACAATCCCGTCGCCGCTAGGGGTGGACGAGGGTGTACGGCATGAACCGCTGTGTATCGGCTCGCCGCAGTCTGGGCACATTCGCCCCATGTCGGTGGAATAAACAAGGCGCGAGTTTTTTGACATGGTTTTACATCTCGTGGTCTGTCGGCGGTGGAATTGCATTATAATCAATCCCACGTTATCCACCAACCGAGGGCAGGCGACATGAGTAATTCAGAATGGCGCGAGGAACTGGTCGAGCTGCAAGTGCGCTTAGCCTATCAAGACGACATTATTGATGGTTTGAATGATCAAGTGGCCAATCTAAACCAGCAAATGGAAGTGCTGCAAAAACAGATGCAGTACTTGGTGAGATCCATGCGAACCATGGCTGATGGTGATGGCGATGCCCCCGCTGCTAACGAGCCACCGCCACACTACTAAGTGTGAATCAGGCCTTAATGGGGCGGACGTTTTCCGCCTGCGGGCCTTTGTCGCCTTCGCCGATTTCAAAGCGCACGGTTTGGCCATCTTCTAATACCCGACGACCGCGGCCGTTGGCTCTAACGCAGCGGTAATGCACAAAGATATCTTCACCGTTCTTGCGGGTAATAAAGCCAAAGCCTTTACTCACGTTGAACCATTTCACCTGGCCTATTTCAGTATGGCGAGAGGGCAGTGAAAGTTGCTCCGGGAGGAGTGGTGCAAGAAACTTGAAGGTCAGGATACCCACAAACGTGATAGCAAAGAGAATGGCATCAAAGGCGATCTGCGCGTCGCCGGTGTTGTTAAGGCTGAAATAAACAATACTGATCACAAGAGCAATGACGGCAGCAAGGATCGCTTGGAGTAGTGAATGCATAAATATCTCACGATTTTTATAGTTTTAGCGTGTGCGTTGCAGTGTTGGCAACGGCATGAGTCTATCACTAAGGGGGGATGGGTTGGCAAGTTTTAGAAGAAAATTAATGACTTGAAGATTGAAGCTCCATTACGAAAGCTTCAATCTTTTTAGCAGTGGGCCTTCACGACTTAACGATTAACCCAAACTCGCGATCGAGTACCTCAATGATCTCGGCTTTAGGGTTTTCAGAACGCGGCAAGGCTTTGCCGATGATTTTTTCAGCCAAGCCAACATAGGTGTCCGACACGTGATTCATCACCGACGCGGGCAGGGCATTGTCACGGGCAAGCGCATAACGCTCGTCCATACGATCTTTATTAAGCAGAATATCGGGATCTGGGAAATGGCTGAGCAGTAACTGCCTGAAGCCCTCTTTAGAGTTTTCGACAATCTTGCCTTGGCGGTATTGTGGGCCATCCCAAATACGCGAAGAATCTGGTGTACCGACTTCGTCCATGTAGATGAGTTTTTGTTGACCTTGCTTGTCGGTCACATAGCCAAACTCAAATTTGGTGTCGACAAAAACCTGGTCAATGTCAGCCAGCGCGTCACTGATCACATGAAAGCCTTCAGCGAGCAGTTTTTCGTACTGGGCGATATCTTCCACCTTGGTAAAATTGAAGGCGGCATAGTTGTCGCTGATGTTCTGGCGGGTGATGTTCACGTCGTCCTGTTCGGGGACGCCGGGCAAACCTTTCAAAATCCCTTTGGTGGAGGGGGTCATCAGCAGTTCAGGTAATTTTTGGTCTTTGGCCAGGCCGTCGGGCAGTTGAATGCCGCAGAATTCGCGCTCGCCTTTGGCATAACTGCGCCACATCGACCCCGTAATGTATTGGCGACAAATCGCTTCAATCATGATGGGGCGAGCCTTTTGAACAATCCACACCAAGGGGTGGGGAACATCAAGGATATGGCTGTCAGCGAGCCCTTTTTCTTTGAATAATGTGAACCAATGATTAGACACCGCATTCAGTGCGGCGCCCTTGCCGGGTATGCCACGAACATCACCTTCAAAGTGCCACAGGCACTCAAAAGCCGAGAGACGATCGCTGATAACCATAATGGCGAGTTCGGCTTTTGCGTCAACGTCGTAGCCTCGCTCAGCAATTAATCGTGCACTGTCTTCCTTGGTCAACCAATACACCGAGCGCACTTTGCCACTATGAACCGGGCGATCGGTGCGAATGGGGAGATCATCATTAACGGAAAGAACGGCGTTTGCCTTGCTCATCGGGTTGCAACCTATGGTAGGAAATCGATAGGGGTGCTGGTGGGGGCCAACACGTTCAAAGAAAGCGGGATTTTACCAGAGCCGGACTTAGGATCAACTAAATCCGGGCGTTTGAACGGACGGTTTATTCGAGGTATGCCATGGCGGCTTCCATGTCCTCGCTGAGGTCTTCGACTTCCATCATGGCAATGTTGGGGTCAAGCCCGAGCCGTTTGAAGGCACTGATATTATTCCAGTCCATGCTGGCATAGGGGTGGTCGGTGCCAATGGTTGTTTGCAGCATGGCCACCATCACGATATCTGCATAGTCAGGGCTGCTAAGTTCGCGCGAAAACCGCAGGTGCTCTTGTGGGACGTTTTGAAGTTCTTGCGGGAAATCCCAGTGTTTCAGGATCAACGTACCCAGGGTAGGGGACAGTTTCTCAATCAGTGCCTTGAGGACATTGGGCTTTTGCAAGGCTACATGGTTTTCCGCAAAGGTCAGCACCGGCAGGGCGCCAATGCGATGCACTAGTCCTGCCAATGTGGCTTGGTCGGGGGCGAGTTTGGTGTAGTGGCGGCACAGTACATGACAAATGCCCGCAATCTCCGTGCTTTTTTGCCAGTTGTCGCGCAGTAATTGGTCGATGCTGTCGTTAGTGGCCTGAAACATTTGCTCCATGGCGAGGCCCATGGCTAGGTTGGCGGTGTACTTAATACCTAAACGACTCACCGCGGTGCGCAAATCGGTGATGGTTTGATTGGTGCGCATCAGTGGGCTGTTGGTCACTTTAATGACGCGGGCGGACAAGGCTGTGTCATTTTGTAAAACCTTACACAGCATTGGCACATCGGCGTTCTCGTCTTCAGCGGCGTCGCGTACTTGAAGTGCCACCTCGGGTAAGGTGGGTAATACCATTTCGTCGTTTTGGATCGACTTGGTGATAGCGAGTAGAACTTTTTCAGCGATATCGCTCATGGGGGCTCCTTGCTGGGGCCCCTGCAGTTACAACACAAAGAGGGAGGGGCCAGAGTTTTCCAATTGAAGTGCCGGCAGCGCTTCATCTGCAGATAAGTTTAGTATAGCTAGCAGGGTTGTCAGGTTTTTTGTTGTCGCCGTACTGACGATTTCTCCGATGGCTTTCTGGTCGTCGCTGAGAAGCACTTTTTGGCCGCGTGCTACAGAGAATTCAGCGGCTGCGGTGAGGGCGTAGAGGCTTCGTTTGGCTTTGCCGCGATAGTGCAGGCGGGCGATAATTTCTTGCCCGGTGTAGCAGCCTTTTTTGAAATTAATGCCGCCAAGTTGGTCAAAGTTAATGACCAAGGGAATGTGCTCGCCGCTTTGATCACCATGGATGTATAGCAATCCATGCTTAATAAGCGTGGCTTCCCAGTGTTGGTGGTCACACGCTTTTAGTGTGCCAAGCAGTGAGACGAGGATGTCAGCGGCATGCGTCGTTGATAAGTAAAGTTCGTAACTCTGTTTGTTCTGGTCAACCTGAATCGCCACGCCGTGTTCGCTTTGCACACAACTATTTTGTTGTTGAGTACTGATCTCAAACAGTTCGGCGACAATTTGACTGGCCGAGGGGCCGTGCAACCCGACCGCGACCAATCCCTCCACCTGAGACAGGGTGGCTTTTGAAAAGACAATGTATTTCTGCAGTTGCTTTTGCGCAATGTCCCGCAAGCTGTCGCGCATCACTAACACATAATGCTGTGGCTCTGGGCTAAAAATACGGAAGTTACTCACCATGCGCCCCTGCGGATTGCAGTGGCTGCCAAGCCCGGCCATTGCGCTATTCAGGGCGGCCACATCACAGCTAAGTTGGCCTTGCAAAAATTTTTGCGCATCAGGGCCAACCACCGAGAGGGCAGCAAATCCCTCAATGGGGCTGATCCATGTGTCAGTCGCGCTGGGGGAATCGGTTACGCTAACATCCGCCTTATTGAGGGCTTCCGTCCATAATGTGTTCATAATCAACCTGTTTTGCAGCGGGCAAAGCGATATACTACGCCCTTTATGTGGCCATATTATAGAGATTCAAGATGGACAATGAACAGAAACGTTTATATTGGCAAAGTCGACGCGGCATGCTCGAGCTCGATTTGGTGTTAACCCCCTTTGCTGCCAATGCTTTCGGTGATTTAGATGCCGCCGACAGAAAGCGTTATGAAGCCCTGCTGGAATGTGAAGACCAAGACTTGTTTGTTTGGTTGATGGGGCGTGAAGAGCCGCAGAATCCCGATTTACAGCGCATTGTCGGATTGATTCGCGAGTACGCACGCACTCATAAGCCGTGATTCTTTGGCGGCGCGTGTCGCCGCAACAGCAGCGCTACTGTGCCGGTGTCTGCTTGGTTGGCAATGTGCTGCTTATCATTGCGCCTCTCTCTTTTATTCATCTAAGTCTGTTATTGGTGCTCTACAACCTGGTGTGTTTGTATGGTTGGTGCAGTGTGTCAATGAAATTTGGCCATTCGGTACTGGGGATAGAATGGCGTGATGAGCAATGGCGCCTGCATACCGACAATGGTGCTTTGCCGGTAACGCTTGTTGAGTATGGCGCCTTTAGAGATCGCTATGTTTCACTGGTATTTCAGGCGGGTTGGCGACGCTGGTATGTTCCTCTGTGGCCTGATAGCAGCGATGGCAGTTCACTGCGTAAACTGCGCATTCGCCTCTTGCACAATCTCTAATGTGACGATGGCTCTGGGGTGAGTATCGAGTCTTTCGCTTCGCTGCTGGTGTCTGGG
>DATHYR010000023.1:0-3501 GCA_035458985.1 Pseudomonadales bacterium | reverse complement strand
GGTGTACTCCGGAACACAAAAATGTTTGTCATGTGTGCCGGGGCTGTCGCCCGTCACCTTTAGTCCGAAAGCGGTAGCGCGTATTCAGAACCGTCAGCACAAGGTGCAAAGCTGGTTTCTGGATATGAATTTGGTGATGGGTTACTGGGGGGGCGAAGGTAAACGAGCCTATCACCACACCGCCCCCATCAATACCTTATATGCGTTGCATGAGGCGCTGTGTATTGTTGAAGACGAAGGTCTCGAAGCGTCTTGGGCACGCCATGCGCTGCATCATCGCGCCTTAGTGGCGGGGCTTGAAGCCATGGGCCTGTCGATGCGCGTCGCTCCTGAATATCGCTTGCCGCAGCTTAATGCGGTAAATATTCCTGCTGGTGCGGACGATGCCGCCGTACGCAATACCCTGCTGAATGATTACAGTCTTGAGATTGGTGCTGGGCTTGGCTCGTTGGCGGGTAAAGTCTGGCGAATTGGCTTAATGGGCCATGCTGCCAATCGTAAGAACGTGCTACTTTGCTTGCATGCATTACACAGTGTGCTGCGTTCGCAAGGTGTCGCTGTCAACGACGGTGCCATTGACGCAGCCAACAAGGTCTACCAAACCGAATAATCTAGGAGGATTCGATGCGTCGTGCACTGGTTTGGCTGTTAAGCTTTTTCTGTAGTGCGGCGCTCGCCGCCGACCTGGATTCTTTAATTGAGCGCGATTGGCAAATGCTCATGGTGCGCGACCCTCTCTTCGCCACGTCCAGTGGCGTCTCTTCGTTCAACCATCTATTGCCCAACGCGAGTTACGATGCGCTTGTGCGCTACCGTCAAGAGGATGCGGCGCTGTTGGCCGATATCGATGCTCTCGATGTGACCCCGCTTGAGGGGCAGGCCGCGATTAATCACGCCTTGTTACGCTGGCGAGTCGCCGGGCGAGTGTCGTCCTTTGACAGCGGCGAGTACACCATGCCGTTCAATACGTTTGCCTCATTCTTTAATTATCCCGTGCAAACCATGGCAGACACTGCACTGCGTGAGGAGGCCGATTATCTAGCACTGCAACAGCGTATTCTGGCAATGCCTGATTATTTTGTCGGTCATATCGACAATATGCGTCGGGGTGTGGCGATGGGCAAGACACTGCCGCGCATTGTGGTAGAAAAAGTATTGCCCACCATTGAGGCACAAGTGTATGCATCACCTGAAGCCAATCCGCTGTGGCAGAAGGTGCGCGATTATCCCGCCAAAATACCCCTCGACACACAAGCTAAACTCGACGCGGGGCTTCGCCAAGCCCTTGATGAGGGTTTTAAACGCGCTTTTGCTGATTTGGCCGCGTTTATTCGCGAGGAATATCTGCCGGCGAGCCGTACCTCGGTAGGCGCCTATGCCATGACCGATGGCAAGGCCTATTATAGCGAACAAATTCGTCAATACGTGACGTCGGATCAATACAGTGCCGACGCTATCCACGACATTGGCCTGGCCGAAGTCAAACGTATACGTGCGGAAATGGAAGACGTGAAACAAGACGCGGGCTTTGAGGGCGACCTACCCGCGTTCATTGAATTCTTGCGTACATCACCACAATTTTACGCCACTACACCTCGCGATCTTCTAAAAGAGGCGGCTTTTGTCTCCAAGCGCATTGACTATGTGATGCCTAAGTTTTTCGCGACCTTGCCACGGACACCTTATGGCGTGGTACCGGTGCCCGACGAAATTGCCCCGGCTTACTCTACCGCCGCTTACTGGGGGGCACCCATGGGGGGCGACCGCGGTGGCGCGTACATGGTAAACACCTATCGCCTAGACCAACGCCCACTTTATGAACTACCCGCGCTAACACTCCATGAAGCAGTGCCAGGTCACCATCATCAGGGGGCTTTGTCACAAGAATTGCTCGGTGTCCCCGAATTTCGCAAACACCTCTATTTTAGTGCCTACGGTGAAGGATGGGCGCTCTACACCGAGAAATTAGGCGTGGAAATGGGGATTTACCAGAATGCCTACGAGCATTTTGGTCGTTTGAGTTACGAAATGTGGCGGGCGGCCCGCTTGGTCATTGATACCGGTATCCACGCGAAGGGTTGGAGTCGGCAGCAAGGCATCGACTTTCTCGCCAGCAATACCTCGCTTTCCATGGCGAACGTGATTGCAGAAGTGGATCGCTATATTTCATGGCCAGGCCAGGCGCTCGCCTATAAATTGGGTGAATTATTAATCTGGGAGTTACGTCGTGAAGCAGAGGCAGCGCTAGGTGATCGTTTTGATCTTCGGGCATTTCACGATGCGGTATTGTTAAATGGTGCACTCCCTATGGCACTCTTGTCGGAGCAGGTGCGTGCCTATATCGCGCGTGTTAAGGATGGCCGTGCATGATACGTGACGTGGCGGTAATCAATGCCTTTTTTGATGAGGAATTTCCGCAGGCAACCTTGCGTGTTGAGGCGCTAGGAGATCACACGGCAACGGTGCGTTATCCGATCGACGAGCGTGCGTTGAGGCCGGGTGGTACGGTGTCTGGTCCGGTCATGTTTACTGCAGCGGACGTGGCGATGTATGCCGCCATTCTTGGCCACTACGGTTTGGTACCCTTGGCAGTAACGACCAACTTGACCATTAATTTTCTTCGCAAACCCAGCCCTGAAAAAGACATTTTAGCGGTTTGTCGGTTGTTAAAAGCGGGTAAAGCGCTGGTGGTCGCCGAGGTCGATATATTCTCAGACGGGTCGAATGAGGTGGTGGCTCATGCCACCGGCACCTATTCCATTCCGCCCAAAGACAGGCGTTAAGACGCGTTTAAAAGCTCAGCTGAGAGTGTGTCGTATTCTTCTTGCGCTTCCATCCAGGCCTCTTCCTCGCTATTTAGGCGCTGGCTTAGCGTGGCCTGTTTGGCCAGTAATTCGTTAAGTCTTTTCTTGTTGTCGTCATCATAGAGGCTACTGTCGGCCAGTTGTTCGTTAACGCTATCCAGTTGCGACTGCAATGTGTCGACCGATTTTTCTAAAGCATCCAACTGCTTCTTGAGCGGACTCAACTGTTTGCGGATATCAGCCTCGCGCTGCTTTTGTTTGCGCTTATCATCGGCGCTGAGATTTTTGGTTGACGAGGCGGGCTTTTCTAGCGCGATGCGTCGCGATTTAAAATCGCTTAGCCAGCGATGATAGTCTTCTAAATCGCCATCAAAAGGAGCAACACGGCCATCCGCGACCAATAAGAAATCATCGACACAGTTGCGAAGTAAGTGGCGATCGTGCGACACAATGACCACAGCACCAGGGAAGTTTTGCAAAGCCAGCGTCAAGGCGTGCCGCATTTCTAAATCAAGGTGGTTCGTCGGCTCGTCGAGCAGCAATAAGGCGGGGGCCTGCCACGTCACAATGGCGAGTGCCAAGCGCGCTTTTTCGCCGCCAGAAAAATGGCCAATGCTGCCCAACGCATCATCGCCATGAAAATCAAAGCCCCCAAGGAAATTACGGATTTCTTGTTCTGTGGCCTCGGGGCTGAGTC
>DATHYR010000022.1:0-2569 GCA_035458985.1 Pseudomonadales bacterium | reverse complement strand
GGGTCGAATGAGGTGGTGGCTCATGCCACCGGCACCTATTCCATTCCGCCCAAAGACAGGCGTTAAGACGCGTTTAAAAGCTCAGCTGAGAGTGTGTCGTATTCTTCTTGCGCTTCCATCCAGGCCTCTTCCTCGCTGTTTAGGCGCTGGCTTAGCGTGGCCTGTTTGGCCAGTAATTCGTTAAGTCTTTTCTTGTTGTCGTCATCATAGAGGCTACTGTCGGCCAGTTGTTCGTTAACGCTATCCAGTTGCGACTGTAATGTGTCGACCGATTTTTCTAAAGCATCCAACTGCTTTTTGAGCGGACTCAACTGTTTGCGGATATCAGCCTCGCGTTGCTTTTGTTTACGCTTGTCATCGGCGCTGAGATTTTTGGTTGACGAAGCGGGCTTTTCTAGCGCGATGCGTCGCGATTTAAAGTCGCTTAGCCAGCGATGATAGTCTTCTAAATCGCCATCAAAAGGAGCAACACGGCCATCCGCGACCAATAAGAAATCATCGACACAGTTGCGAAGTAAATGGCGATCGTGCGACACAATGACCACAGCACCAGGGAAGTTTTGCAAAGCCAGCGTCAAGGCGTGTCGCATTTCTAAATCAAGGTGGTTCGTCGGTTCGTCGAGCAGCAGTAAGGCGGGGGCCTGCCACGTCACAATGGCGAGTGCTAAGCGCGCTTTTTCGCCGCCAGAAAAATGGCCAATGCTGCCCAACGCATCGTCGCCATGAAAATCAAAGCCCCCAAGGAAATTACGGATTTCTTGTTCTGTGGCCTCGGGGCTGAGTCGCTGAATATGCAAAAGGGGACTGGCCTGAAGATCGAGGGCTTCCAGCTGGTGCTGGGCAAAATAACCGAGGCGGCTGTGTTCCCCGGTGTGACGATCGCCTTGTAAGGGTTTCAACTGACCGACAACACTCTTGATCAAGGTCGATTTGCCGGCGCCATTCGGGCCGAGCAAGCCGATGCGTGAGCCCTGCAGGATATTGATATTCACGTTATTCAGCACGGGATGAGCGGGATCAAAGCCTAAGTTCGCATCGCTCAAGCTCACCAACGTTTGGGAGGACTTTTCCGCTGCACGAATCGAAAAGTGAAACGGTGAATCGATGTGGGCCGGTGCAATCTCTTCCATGCGCGCGAGCGCCTTGATACGACTCTGGGCTTGCTTGGCCTTGGTGGCTTTGGCTTTGAAGCGTCGCACAAAGGATTCCATTTGCTCTTTGACACGTTGTTGTTTATCAAAAGCTGCCTGTTGCAGAGCCAGTCTAGCCGCGCGCTGCTTTTCGTAGGCGCTGTAGTTACCTTTATAGAGCACGAGTTTTTTCTGTTCGTACGAGAGGGTGTGCTGTGTCACCGCATCGAGGAAATCGCGGTCGTGTGAAATCAGCAGAATGGCCCCCGGATAGCGCTGAAGCCACTGTTCTAGCCACAAGGTGGCATCCATATCCAAGTGGTTGGTGGGCTCGTCGAGTAGCAAAATGTCGGCGGGGGTCATTAGCGCCTGTGCCAGATTGAGTCGAATGCGCCACCCCCCGGAGAAACGGCTCACCGGGTGTTGCATTTGGTCGGCGCTAAAGCCTAAACCGTCGAGTAATTGCTCGGCTCGGACTTTGGCCTGGTAGCCATCGATAGCCTCGAGGTCGTGATAAAGATGTCCAAGAGCCTCGTCGTCGCCGCGCGACTGAGCGCGGGCGATATCGGCCTCAATTTGGCGCAATGTTTTGTCGCCATCCATCACATAGTCGAGCACAGGGCGATCGGTGG
Source organism: Pseudomonadales bacterium (assembly GCA_035458985.1). Lineage (GTDB taxonomy): Bacteria > Pseudomonadota > Gammaproteobacteria > Pseudomonadales > JAHEIH01 > JAHEIH01. Next base: position 807 of record DATHYR010000022.1, on the reverse strand, counting down.
CGCTGACTTCCTGCGCCATGTGAGAAAGGCGCCAGTCGCGCGGGATAAATAATTCGCCGCTGTCGTGTTGCAACTGACCAAGCAAAAGCTTAAACAGGCTAGATTTTCCACAGCCATTGCGCCCGATGATGCCAATGTGTTGGCCCGGGTGAATAGTCAGGTTGCCGCCTTCTATTAGGCTGGACTGGCCGCGATTGAGATCGATGTCGGTAAGTGTAATCATGGCGGCATTGTAGCCTTCAGCGCGGCTAGGGAATAGTTCCAGAGTGAAATTCTAACCCGTTTATTGCATTTGACGCTGACCTCACCACGGGGGGTTCGAGTGATACGCACCCTCTTACGCACAACCATGGGTCGCCTTTATCACGTTAAGCACAATTGCATGAATAAATTCCTCACTTGCCCTATAAAAACGCAGACGCTTGTACTAGCATGGGCCTCGGCTGGCAGTGACCAGACGGAATCATAGGAGAATATGGTGAACAAGAAATTTCTTTTGGCAGTAGTTACTCTGGGGCTGGTTGTCTTGCAGGGTTGTCAAGGCGAGCAAGCTAAGGAGCTAGACATGCAAAGCGACGATCAAAAAGTGGCTTATAGTATTGGTTTGAGTATCGGTACAAACTTTAATAATCAGGGTCTAGAACTTGATCCTGCCTTCGTTAACCAAGGTATTGTTGACGCTATGTCGGGCAACGAACCCAAGTTGAACGAAGCAGAAATGCAAGAAGTGATGATGCGTTTCCAACAAGCGCAAATGGAAAAAATGCAAGCAAAGCAAGGTGAAGAAGCGAGCAAGAACGCTGAAGC
>DATHYR010000021.1:0-2883 GCA_035458985.1 Pseudomonadales bacterium | reverse complement strand
GAAAACGATCGCGACTTTAATAGCCAAATTGGCGCTAACCTCAGTGTGGGTTATCGTTTTGCCAGCCCATGGGCGATTGAGTTGAGTTCATTTAAAGGTAACGCTGCAGAAATTGCCACGGGTACAGACGCCGATGTCAGCAATGTTCGCCTTGAAGCCCTCTATTATATTTGGGAGGATCGCTTCAGTCCTTATGCCGCATTTGGCGCCGGACGCACCAAGCTGGATGCTAGCGATAATGTGTTTGATCGTCACACCAATACCTTTAATTTGGGGGGTGGTTTTCACTACCGCATGTTGGGTAATTTGTCTTTCCGTGGCGATCTGCGCTTTTTGCGAGATCATGGCCAAGCGGATAACGATGTCATGTTGAGCGCGGGTCTCACCTACCACTTTGAAAACCCTACAGAAATGGCTGCGCCTGTTAGTCTGCGTCGCGAATTAGACAGCGATGGCGATGGCGTGATGGACAGCAACGACCGCTGCCCAAATACTGCTCGTGGTCAATCCGTGAATGAGTTTGGTTGTCACGTTGAGCCTGCCGAGAAAGCGCCAGTAGCCGAGACTTTTAGCGTCCGTCTTGAAGTCAATTTTGAGACCGATAGTGCCGTGGTATCGGAACAATATTTTGCTGAGATTGAACGCGTTGCTAAATACCTCAAGAGTAATCCGAACGCGCGTGTCATGTTTGAAGGTCATACCGACGGTAGAGGCAGTGAAGCCTACAATCAGGTCCTTTCGAGTCAACGTGCTCAAGCAGTGGCCGATGTTTTGGTTGAGAAGTTTGGTATCTCTTCTAACAGGGTATCTTCTGAGGGATTCGGTGAAAGTGTTCCTCTGGCAGAAAATGACACTGCTGAAAATATGGCCATGAACCGCCGCGTGATCGCCGTTATCAGCCAGTAGTTGGCGTCTTCCAAAACACAGGCTTGGTCGCCATTCTTTTGGAATGCCACCTACAGGAGTTGCTCGCTTGTAGGAGGCGTCTCGCAGAGACGGCGAAAACGGTTGTCTAATAGGGGGAGCGAAATCCTCCCCTTAATGTTCAAAATACCTCTCTAATACAAAAGTATTAATACTTTTGTCGTATTTGGTCACATTTGTCACATTTGGTTTGATGCGCACATTTTAGATCTGAATATTATGGCTAGCTGGGACAACTACTAGCTGTAATTTTATGCCATACCATTTCATCAAGACCAAAATCGCTGAACTCGTTGCTCGTCAGGCTGAGCTGGCTAATTCATCACGCCAACCGCAGGGTTTTGTTAAAAACAAACCGCAACTTGAAAAACTCGAACCGCGTTTAATGTTCGACGGCGCTGCCGTGGATACCACGTTTGAGGTCCTAGATTCAACAGAGGCGGCTGCGTTGGTCGCGGAGGCACCAGCACAAAAGCCGGTGATCCTAGTGTCCCAGGCGGTGGTGGATTTTGATCCAGCCGCGGTGGAAGGTATGGCTGAAACCTTCACCGTTTATGCGATTGCCCCCGGTCAGGAAGGTCGTGATCAAATCAATAACTTGAGCAACATTGAGGGTCCCATCTTTGTTGCCGGTGTTGATAGCGATTTCAGCCTGCCCAGTATTGAAACCTTTGATAGCCTCGAGGCGTTTAAATCGGCGTATCAAGCGGCTAATAGCGACCTCGATGCCTTGGCGGACGTTGATGTCGCCGTCGCTGAGGTGGATCCTTCCAAGCAAGTGGTTGTGATCGACGCGTCGGTTTCACTTAAAGACGACATATTGCAAACCATCCCAAGTGATTGGGAGGTTATTGTTATTGATGGTAGTAGCAATGGATTAGACCAACTTTTGTCGGCCCTACAGGGGCGTACTGACATTGAGGCGATTCATATCTTCACCCACGGCAGTGATGGTCAACTGCTGTTAGGTAATAGCCAGCTAACTAGCGACAACTTAGCCGATGTGGCTGCTTCGCTAGCCGCGTTAGGTCAGACACTTAGTGCCAATGGCGATATTTTGATTTATGGCTGTGACGTGGCCTCGACCTTTATTGGTCAAGACTTTGTTGATCAGCTAGCGGTGTTAACCGGAGCGGATATCGCCGCTTCAGACGATGCCACGGGAAGTGTGCTCGAAGCGGGTGACTGGTCGTTAGAATATAACAGCGGCGATGTCACAAGTGAGACGTTAGCTATTGCAGGTTTCAACGAAACCTTGGCGAACCTTTCCGTTACCAGTGGCACATCTACAGCCACTGTATCGGTTGATCGCTACGATCCACGCCTGTTTTATCAAGCCTCTGGCACCGGTATTGGGGCATATTCCAGCCAAGTGGGTAACCCGGTTTGGGTTGACCAGTTCACGGATAACACTAGCGTGCCCTATTGGAGTTATCGCTGGGCAAGTTTCTCTTACCCCGCTTTCCGTTGGGGATGGTTGCCCTGGTATACCAAAACGGTATGGTTCAAAGTTCCTATTATTAAAACCACCTATTTTGGTGCCGGTACCCGCTACGAAACACAGACCTTTACCTTGGCGTATGACAGCGCCTACGACATCAACGTTGATCCAGGTACCATTTATAAATTAAACGCCAATGGCAGTGTTTCTACGATTACCAATGACATTGCTATTGGAATGAACGTCGCCATTTACAGTGGCAGCAGCTTTGACCCCACGCAACCGCTTAAAAATTTAGTCACCGCCAGCAACGGCAACGGGGGTTGGTGGAGTCAGCAGGATATTTTCCAAGGTGATTTAAAAGCCGGCACCTATACGGTGGTGGTGTCTTTCGATGGTTGGGAATGGTGGCCGCACAACAACGTTTGGTGGTCAGGATACAACAACTACGCAGAACAACTGTGGGGTGATTTTAACCTTCAAATCACCAACCTTAACCGTGCGCCGGTCTGGACCGC
>DATHYR010000020.1:0-1009 GCA_035458985.1 Pseudomonadales bacterium | reverse complement strand
TTTGGGATTGGTCGCGTGCGAGATGGGGGTTTGCATCATTCCCGCAGCCGCGCGCTTGCGATCTGATCTGGTGTATCGCTTGATTGATGACGAACGAGCTACTTCGCCAGTGATTCTTAGCCACCGTGTAAACGATGACTCTTGGTACATCGATGCGATCAAGGAGCTTATCGGAGAGATGTATTCATTGAACCCCGCTTGGCTCGACTTTGAGACGAACAACATTCCGAAATCAAGGCCACAGGAATCGGCAGTTTTGTCTAAAAGCACGGCGAGATCGAAGACTGCGACACGCACACGCGAAAAAAATCGGATGACAAATAAGTTTATAGATTTTGGCCACAACTAAGGCCGTATCAACTTTGTAAAAGCAACATAATCCAAACATGTATTCACTTCAATCATGGGGAGACACCCTACGCCTTCTGGTCGAGCTGTTAGCCACCGCCGCTTTTGCTTTATCTGGGCTGATGGAGGCAGCGCGCAAAAAGCTTGATGCGGTAGGCGTTTGCGTGGTCGCGTTCTTGGCAGCGTTTGGTGGCGGCACTTTACGCGACTTACTAATCGATAAGCGGCCGTTTTTTTGGGTACTTCACACCGAAGTTCTTTGGGGTGTTCTGGCCCTATGTGTTTTGGCCATGTTATTCATGCGCCAGCGGCATTTTGAGATCACTGAAAAAACAATACTCTGGCCCGATGCGCTTGGTCTAGGACTGTTTACTGCCACAGGTGTTCACCAAGCTTTGCAGTCCCAGATGCCGCCAGTCGTTGCCGTAATGATGGGTCTGGTCACAGGCGTTTTCGGTGGTGTGCTCCGGGACATGGTGTGTAACGAGATTCCCAAAGCCTTCAAGGACCACCGTCCTTATGCAGTTTGTTCTTTTGCCGGTGGTTGGACTTATGTGGCTCTTTGGTCCGCGGACTCCCCAGGCTGGTTAGCCTTGCTGGGGTGTCTGATTGTCACCGTCGGCCTTCGCGTACTGGCTCTTTGGCGCAACTGGCAACTGCC
>DATHYR010000019.1:0-1297 GCA_035458985.1 Pseudomonadales bacterium | reverse complement strand
CGCGCGCTTCATATTGGTCGCATAGGTAGACAAGGCCTCATTATTTTCACGACGCGCCAAGGTCTGCAGAGCATTCGCCACCGCATAAATGAGCGCCGAAGAATTGAAGATCGCCACCTCACCATTGCTCTCAACCCACTTAAGATACAAATCATGCGCTGTGCCATGCGGGGCTTCAAACAGCATCACACCGGTTTTACTTTCGATCACCGAACTGGCGGTTGCCAAACTTCCGCCAAGCGCCGCTGAAATATCAGAGAAGATATCACCATCCAAGTTTTGCGCGGGATATAGTGCATTGCGCGCCGGGTCGGTAATCATCTTAATCAACTGACTTGAGGGGCGCATAATCATGAACGAAGGCAGTACATTCATGCCCTCATTGGCCACGAGTTCCTCGCGCGATTCGCGAATAACGTCGCTAAAAGCCACGTCGTATTTCATGTACTCGCGCTTCAGTCCAAAGTAAATTTCTTTGTCGTTTTGTGCTGCATCACGGAAGGCTTGTTTGACCCAGTCTTTAATCGCTTCACGATCGTTTGACATGAACAGAATGGGGTCACCGGCCTTAACGCGACGCGCATGTTGCTCGACGCCATCCAGCACCACTTTAACAAACCCGTCTTCCTTAGCCGCCATATTGAAACTGCCGTATTGGTCACCACCGCCAGCGCTCATGCGAGAAATGGACACGTGGGTTTTGCGACTGGGAATACCGTATTGTTTGAGGCTTTCGACTAATTTGTAGAGTTTGCGGCCGGTATTGTTATCAGGCACACCCCAGATAGCGCGCTCGGGGGGATTGGCGACAATACGCGCCGCTTGCGCATCGATCAGTTCATAGTGATATTTCAAGCCTAAGGCATCCACTTGAGCCTTGTATTGGCTGTAGTAAATATGCTCAATACCTTGGCGCATGACGCCGTCGTACCCAGCAATCACCGTGTCTTTGAGACCCAAATAAATATCGCGTTTTTCATCAATCGCGCGTTGGAAGAAATTATGCGCCCACCGCTCTACATCAACCATTTGGTTGGTACTGATCAACCATGGATCGCCGCGGTGAATATCGCGACGGTGTAGTTCTATTGGCTCACCACTTGCGCCGACAAACAACACCTTAATTACGCCGGTAACCGGCGAAACGTCGTTATACGATTCCTTGATCCCACCCACTTCCATGGTATCGACGATGATATCGCGGCCTATCCAATCTGGCGTGTTCACTTTCAGGTTGGTAAAAGGAATATCCTCGCGGGTTATATTGCCACCGATCCCTTTGCGGATGGCGCCGTTG
>DATHYR010000018.1:0-2014 GCA_035458985.1 Pseudomonadales bacterium | reverse complement strand
CTTACGCAGGTGCACTATAAAACCGGTGAAATGTTTGACATCAGCGCTGTTACTCAGAGAGCACATGCTCATGGCGCATTAGTACTTTGGGATCTAAGTCACAGCACGGGTGCAGTGTCGTTAGAGCTCAACGCTGCTGGCGCTGATTTAGCGGTTGGCTGCGGCTACAAATACCTCAATGGCGGTCCTGGGGCTCCCAGCTATCTCTATGTGGCCAAACGACATCATTCTAGTTTTGAGCAGCCGCTCACTGGTTGGTTTGGTCATGCAAGCCCCTTTGCCATGTCCGATACGTTTGATCCCGCGGCTGATTTAAGCCGGGCATTGTGCGGAACGCCAAGTGTGTTGGGGTGTATCGCATTGGAGGAGGGGGTGCGAATATCGCTGCAGGCCGATATCGAGCAGGTTCGTGAAAAATCGATCGCCTTGTCGGAACTGTTTATCAATTTAGTAGATGAGCGTTTGAGCTCATTCGGATTTGAGTTGGCGAGCCCCAGAGATTCAAGTCGACGCGGAAGCCAAGTAAGTCTGAGGCATCCACACGCATATCCCATTATGCAGGCGTTAATAGCAGAGGGGGTCATTGGTGATTTTCGTGCTCCCGACATCCTGCGGTTTGGTTTTGCACCTTTGTATACTAGGTTTGTTGATGTTGAGGCGGCGGTAGTGTTGCTTGCGAAGGTGATGGGGGAAGCGCTGTGGCGCAATCCCAACTATCAGGTCAGAGCTAAAGTGACTTAGTGTCCCTTAATGCTGGTAAGGACTTTATCGCTGTGCTATTCAAAGTGTCGGTGACCCAATTAGCCAGCAGTGCTACGGTACTAAAAACAACAAAAATAGAAGGAGTGGTGGCATGCGCGTATTAATAACCGGTTCAGGTGGCCAGATCGGTCAGAACCTTGTTAAGTTTGGTGATCACAGCGGCCACGAAATTCTTTGCGCTGACTCAAACGAGATAGACGTGCGTGACCTTGCGGCGTTACAACGAGTCTTTTTGACCTATAAGCCTGACTTGGTCATCAACGCTGCGGCTTACACGAATATGGATGAGGCGGAGCTCCACCCCGACATCGCCTATGAAATAAACGAAGTGGGACCGCGCCATCTGGCGGAAACCTGTGCCGACCTGAAAATTCCAATGATACAGATCTCGAATGTTGAAGTGTTTGACGGCAAATCGCACCACCCTTATCTCGAAGATGAACCGCTCACGCCAATCTCGGTTTTTGGTGCAAGCAGAGCGGCTGGAGAGGGCGCGGTGCGTAAATCACTCTCCGAGCACCTTATTCTTCGAGTCGGCTGGGTCTTCTGTACAAGTAATAAAAATTTCGTCAAAGAGGTGGTCGCGGCTGCTCAGAATGATTCGCCTATCTATATACACGACGGGCTGAGGGGCAATCCAACTTGCGCAGCCTGCCTGGGGCGCGCGATTTATCAAATTATCGATCGCTACGCGCAGGATAAAACACTGCCCTGGGGAACCTATCACTACGCCCATGACCCTATTATTGGGCGTGTAGAGTTTGCTGATCAGATTCTAAGGCATGCTCAAAAGCTCGGCATCGCACCCATTGAAGCAACCATAGAGTCTATTCGACGACCTGCAGAGGTACCCAACGCAAAGCGTCCGACCAACTCAGTGCTATCAACGGCGAAACTCAAAGCAACGTTTAACATCGAGCCGAAAGATTGGCACGAGTGTCTTGATGCTACGCTGAAGCGTCTGAATTAATCCCCAAAAATGCTAAAAGGCGTCATCCCTCACCCAAAAAGTTAATTGGCCCACATCTTGCGTCACTAGTTTAAAGATGTGGGCTTAAGGGCGATTTGCATTCGCTAAATGGCTGATAATTAGGGTAATATATGTTGCAAATTGCGAAGGTAAGTAAGTTCATCTCAAGGGGGTTAGCCGTTTGAACATACTGGTAACTGGCGGTGCCGGTTTTATTGGATCTGCTGTCGTTCGACATCTTATTCTGGATACCGACCATCAGGTTCTGAATCTGGATAAACT
>DATHYR010000017.1:0-1120 GCA_035458985.1 Pseudomonadales bacterium | reverse complement strand
GTGAGAAGATGACAATAGGTCAATATATGTTGGATGTCGCCAAGCATTATTGGGGCGAACCGACGAAAGTAGGACATGAGGAAATATTTTGGGGCAGTCACAATGGCCGCAAGATACATGCGAAACGTGGCACATGGTTTGATTTTGAGGAGAATACTGGCGGTGGCGTGATTGACTTGATACGCCATAAAGAGGGCGCAATGTTGAAGCCTATGCCGCAGTTTCTTCAAGACACGTTTGGCATAAATAGTGAGCTAGAGAGGCAGCTAAAGCCAAAGGAATATCTGGCGAAGGCTTATGATTATTGCGATGAGTATGGGGCTGTCTCGTATCAGGTACAACGGTTTGAGCCTAAACGCTTTATCCAGCGATCTTACGTTGATGGATCTTGGAAAGAGGGTCGTGGCGCTATGGATGACGTGATGCCATTGCCGTACCACTTACCTGAGATCATTGAGAGCGGTGATCGCGTTGTGTTTATTGTGGAAGGTGAGAAGTGTGTCGAGGCGTTACGCGAGTATAAATGTATAGCGACTTGTAATCATGGCGGCGCGAATAACTGGAAACCCGCATTGAACCCGTGGTTTGGGAACAAGAATGTTGTGTTGTTACCGGACAATGATGAGGCGGGTAGTCGTCATGCGGATAAAGTAGCTGCGAATATTGGTGGCTTAGTTGCTAGTATTAAGCGTATCGATCTTCCGGGGTTGCCGCCGAAAGGTGATATCTGCGATTGGTTGAACGCTGGCAATACGATGGCGCTGTTGAAGAAGTTAGTTGATGCGGCTCCTGAATATGTTGTGCCAGAGGTAGACCCAGAGCCAGAAGAAACTGAGGAAGATGTGTTCGAGCTATACACGTTGCGTGAGCTTCGTGCGATGCCGCCGATAGATTGGGTGGTTGAAGGCTTGCTAACGCGGCACGGGTTTAGTGTTTTGTATGGCGAACCAGGGTCGGGTAAATCCTTTGCGGCTTTAGACATAGCATTGTCTGTGGCAAATGGTTTGCCGTGGCAAGGCAAGTATCCGACGACACAAGGTAGTGTTCTTTATATCGCTGGTGAAGGTGTCGGTGGTTTAGGCAAACGCATTAAAGGTTGGGAAGCGTGGAACGGGCTAAT
>DATHYR010000016.1:0-34225 GCA_035458985.1 Pseudomonadales bacterium | reverse complement strand
ATGAGGATGTCGACCTGATTTCGATGTTGAAAAACATTTACAGCGAACTTGAATTATCGGTTAAAGACGCGAACGTGAAGGTGGTTTTAAACATAGCGGATAACTTCCCTAGCACGATAATATGTGACAAGGTGCGTATTAAGCAGGCCATCTATAATCTCACCAGTAACGCACTAAAGTTCACCCAGCGCGGCCAAATTACGATAAGTGCCGAAAGCCTTGTGAGTGACGTTGCCACGCATCCTTCGTTAATACGTATTTCGGTCAGCGATACCGGCATAGGTATTAAACCGGATGATTTATCGCAGGTTTTTTCGGAGTTTTACCAAGTAAAAGGCAAAAAGTCCCGCCGTGGTACTGGACTGGGTTTGACGATTAGCAAAAAATTAATCGATCTCATGGGCGGCGATTTAACCGCCTGCAGTACATTTGGTGAAGGCAGCGAATTTATTATCACCCTTCCTTTCACACCCGCCGCGTCGCAGACGACAAAGGCACAACCGCTGTCACTGGAAAACACCATTTTTGATGAGCACACCCTCAGTGACTTTAGGTTAGTGATAGTTGATGACGTGCCCACCAATGTTCTCGTGGCAGAAGCGATTTTACACCGCTATGGCGCCCACGTATCGTCTTTTATCGATCCACAGGAAGCGCTAGCCTATGTGTTAAATAATCCCAACACGATCGATGCTATCGTCACGGATTACAACATGCCCGAGATGACAGGTTTAGAATTGGCCCACCGTATTCATGCAGCGCCTGGTTTTGAAGATCTTAAAATTTTTGCGCTTTCGGGCGCCATCGACAAAGATCTAGAAGCCCTAACGGGTGAGGGTTCGCCTATTACCGCCTGCCTCAGTAAGCCTCTAGAAATTCGCGAATTGGTGGGTGTGCTGCTGAGTTATCAACACTCACCAAGAACCCCACGCGAAGTAGGTCAAGCTGAGTCCGTTTGATATCGTTTATGGAACACCCAAAAAACACAAAGCCATGGCTGTGGCGCAGCGGCCAACGGCATGATCTAAGGGTGTCTTAGGTCCATACTGACAGCGTAATGGGCGGGCGATAGTATGGACCCTCAGTGGCGCGTAATTTCTCGCAACACATTGATGATGCCACGCTGTCATTTTGACGCATTATCATCTAATTTAATGACTATACGCCTATCATTGCGCCCCTGCATCGAAGAGCACTAGGAACAACATGGCAGAGATACAAGCATCGTTCACGCCTTCAAACACACAACGAGAAATGCGTCAGTTTGTGAGTGATGTCAATTGGTACATTTTCTTAGTCACCTTGGCCGTCTTTAGTTTCGTGGTTTTTCAATATTTTCAAGGGAAGGCAGACATTGGTCGGTTAATTTTTGTATCTTTTCACCCTGTCATCACTTTTGTCACCTATCGTTGGTCGTTATCTAAAGATCCGGCTGCGGCGCAATTTTCACATCGTGCTTTTTGTTTTTATCTTGTCTTCGCATGGAATACCACGTTCATTATGAACGGTGGCTTTGCATCACCCACAAGCGTTTGGCTGATCTTGGCGCCCCTCTTTGTGGTGACCGTGCTGGGTCAGAAAGCCGCGATGTACACGGTGTTGATCAGTGCGATAAACATGCTCGTGGTGTTTTTAAGCAAGCAGTTGTTTAACATTGAAATAAAAATTAACGATACGGTCGATGCCTTTACTCTGGGGCTATTTCACATTCCAGCGGCGTTAATACTGGCCTTTTTCACGATGCGGCGCTATAGCGCTGCCAATCAATCTGCGCTTGCGGCACAACAAAAGCTACTCAATTCTCAACAGCATTTTTTATCTAACATGTCGCATGAGTTGCGTACGCCCATTAACGGTATTTATGGGGTGCTGCAGCTGATTGAAAAAAATATCGATGACCCCTACAACAAAAATTTAATACACGCCGCTGAAGTCTCGACACAGACGCTTACCAATATTATTAACGACATCCTTCACATGCATCAGATCGAAAAGGGCATGTTAGAACTCGATGAACATTGGTCAGACAGCCGGCAAATTTTCGCCAACGTACGTGGCTTATTTGTCCCTTCAGCGCAGCTTAAAAATATTATTTTCAATGTGCGTGTTTGCGATTCTGTCCCCGATGAACTGTTCTGTGATGCTCTGCGCTTGGCGCAAGTCATTAATAATATCACCGGTAATGCGATCAAATTTACCCAGCAAGGCTATGTCAAGGTGCTGGCTAAATATGCCGATGATCACTTGATCATTACTGTGAGCGATACCGGTATTGGCATGGACGAAGCCGCTCTCTTCCATGTGTTTGACCGCTTTTCACAAGCCGACAATTCGGCCGCTAGGCGCTTTGGGGGACTAGGGTTAGGACTTTCCATCAGCCATGAGTTGATCTCGCTGATGGAGGGTGAGATAAAAGCGATATCCTCACTAAATCAGGGCACCACGGTGACTATCAGCGTACCATTGCCTGCTCGTTCCTCTAAACAGGCTGAGCGCGCAACACAACGGGATCTGCCACAGATAGATCTTGCTGCCATGCACGTATTACTCGTGGACGACAATCTGACCAATCAGCTAACAACGCGACTATTACTCGAACGCTATGTCGAAAAAGTCGGTGTCGCCAATCACGGCAAACAAGCGCTCGAAATGCTCACCAACAATACCTATCATGTGGTGATCACCGATATCAACATGCCACAGATGGATGGCACCGAGCTGCTGGCCTCATTGAGGGAGAGCGGCAACAACATAGCAGTCATCGCCATGACCGGGATCAGTGGCGAAGACTCTGTCGCTGAACTAGAGGCGGTGGGTTTTAACGGCTTAATTGAAAAGCCTGTGGAAGAAGCGGCGCTCCTTAGAGCGATTCTTGAAGCGACCACATAAACACGGTTTCAACGCGTAATAGTTGACGTGATTGGCAGGGTTTACCGCCCTGCCATTGTGGCACTACCGTGTAACCCTTATTAGAGGGTTTCGACGCCCATGTTCCAAAGCGTAAAAGCAAACATATCTGCCAACTCTTCAATCGCTTTATCGGTTGGCTTGCCTGCGCCATGCCCTACCGACGTTTCAATACGAATCAATACGGGATCGCTACCGCCGTGTTTGTGTTGCAATTCGGCGGCAAATTTGAAGCTATGCGCAGGTACCACGCGGTCGTCATGATCGGCCGTGGTTACCAGGGTTGCCGGGTAGGCCACCCCCTGCTGTAGGCTGTGCAGCGGTGAATAGGCTTTGAGGTATTCAAACATCTCCAGCGAGTCGTCAGCGGTGCCATAGTCATACGCCCAACCAGCGCCAGCGGTAAATTGGTGGTAGCGCAACATATCCAGCACCCCAACGGCGGGCAGGGCCACCGCAAACAATTCAGGCCGTTGCGCCATGGTCGCGCCGACCAATAAGCCGCCATTAGATCGACCGCTGATCGCAAGACGGGCCGATGAGGTATAGCCTTCGGCAATTAAATACTCCGCCGCACTAATGAAGTCATCGAAAACATTCTGTTTTTGCTGTTTGGTGCCGGCACGGTGCCACGCCTTGCCGTATTCGCCACCGCCACGCAAATTGGCCACGGCGTAAATGCCACCCAGTTCCATCCACGTCGCGCGCTCCAAACTAAACTGCGGTGTCATGCTGATGTTGAAGCCGCCATAGCCATAGAGCATGGTGGGGGTGTTTCCATCCAAGGTAATACCCTTCTTATGACTAATCATCATGGGCACCCGGGTACCATCTTTAGAGGTATAAAACACTTGCTTAGACACGTACTGATCGCTGTCAAAGTCGACCGCATGGCGACTATGCAAGCGTGATTCGCCGGTGGTTATATCGTAGCGGTAATAGGATATGGGCGTTGTATTGTTGTAAAAGTAATAATAGGTAAAGGCTTGGTCGGCTTTGGCTTCATAGACATCTGCCGTACCGACATCGGGCAATACCACCTCGCGCACGATGGTGCCGTCAGCCTTGTGTTGGTATAGGCGGAAGGTGGCGTCCACCATGACGCGAGAGAACAAATACCCGCCAGCCGCGGTGACGTCTAACACGTGCTCGCTTTCAGCAATGACATCACGCCACTGATCGGGTTGCGCCAAAGACAGTGCCACTAAGCGCTTGTTGGGGGCATTGTGGTTAGTGAGAAAGAACAGCTCATCGCCCATGCTGGTCACAAAGTCGGTATCGCTGCTGATGTCCTCGTCGACGCTAATAAAGCCCTCATTGGCCGAGAGGTCTTTCACAAACACGCGATTCCCCGACGTCGAATTGGCCGCATTAACCACTAAAAAACGACCGTCTTCCGTGACTTGTGCAAAGACATAGCGGTATTTCTCGGCGTCGCCAAACGCCAGAGTATCTTCATGTTGCGGCGTACCTAACTGGTGCAAATACACCAGGTGGCGATCTGTCTTGGCTGACAACTCCGAACCATCGGGTTTTTCATACACGGAGTAATAAAAGCTGTTGTTATCGCGCCACTTAGGGGTAGTGAATTTGGCATCGACAATGGGGCCGTCGACAATCGCTAAGGTGGTGGTATCCATGACGTAAATTTTGCGCCAGTCGCTACCGCCCTCGCTCACCGCATAAGCCATGCGTTGCCCATCAGGCGAAAACTCATAACTCGCCAGTGAGGTAGTGCCATCCGCCGCTAAGGTATTAGGATCAAGAAAAACGCGCGCCTCTTCACCCGGGCGTTGTTGATACATCACGGATTGATTTTGTAAGCCACTGTTAAAAAACCAATAGGTAGACTCGCCCACATGAATCGGACGACCGGGTTTTTCATAGTCCCACTTTTGGGTGAGCAATTGTTCGATTTGCGAGCGATAGGGAATGGCTTTTAGGTAGCCATGCGTGACCGCATTTTGGGCTTTTACCCATGCCCCGGTTTGATCACTCATGTCATCTTCTAACCAGCGGTAAGGGTCAGCCACCTCAACGCCAAAATACGTGTCGATTACCTCCCCGCGCTGGGTAACGGGGTAAACAGGCTGACTGGGGCCACTAGCGACAAGCACTGGTTGGGGCTGCTCAGGCGTGCCCATAAAATAAAAGAAGGCTGTCGTTATTACAACAACGGCAATAATCAATCGGCTCATAACACCCTCGAAGTGAGAAAAACCTTAGCTTGCCAGAATTGTGTGCTTTTCAAACGGTGCTTTAACGCCGTTCATCATGTCATTTACATACGAGACGCAATGACCAACAATACAGTTCAATAACAACGATTCAAGGCCCGCCATGAATGGTCTCTTCAATGTCACACATATTACCGCCGGCTTCATTGCTGTATTGGTCGGCTACACCAGCTCGATAGCCATTATCTTTCAAGCCGCCTCGGCGGCGGGCGGGACGCCTGAGCAAATCAGCTCGTGGCTGTGGGCCATTGGCCTAGGCATGGGCATGACCACCATTGGCTTGTCGCTCTATTATCGCCAGCCCGTTCTGACGGCCTGGTCAACCCCCGGGGCTGCACTACTTGCTACCAGTCTCACTGGCTACAGCATGGCCGAAGCGATCGGTATCTTTATGTTCTGCTCATTACTGATCGCGATATGCGGCGCAACGGGCCTGTTTGCCAAGCTGATGCGCCATATTCCTCAGCCCCTTGCCGCCGCCATGTTAGGCGGCGTGTTATTGCAATTTGGCATGGTGGTTTTTAGTCAGCTCTCCACGCATTTGGCCTTGGTCGGCAGTATGCTAGTCAGTTTCTTAATCGCGCGTCGATTGCTCCCGCGTTACGCCGTGCCGTTATCCCTGCTGTGTGGCATCGCCGTCGCCATGGGGTTGGGGCTCATCGATATGGGAGGGGTGAGCTTGGCAATGTCGTCGCCAGTGTGGATTAATCCCGAATTTCATTGGCAGGGTCTACTGGGTGTTGGGCTGCCATTATTTATTGTGACGATGGCCTCGCAAAATATTCCTGGACTCGCCGTGATTCGCGCTAATGGCTACGATACACCTGCATCGCCACTGATTGGCTGGACCGGGCTTACCGGTGTATTGATGGCGCCGTTTGGAGGTTTCGCCTACAACCTAGCCGCCATTACCGCGGCTATTTGCATGGGTGATGAAGCGGGCAGAGATCGTCAGCAACGGTATTGGGCGACGGTATGGGCGGGGATTTTTTATCTACTTACCGGTATTTTTGGGGCTACTTTGGTCGCCCTGTTCGATGCCTTTCCGAGCGCTCTGGTCATGGCCATTGCAGGACTCGCGTTGCTGGGTACGATTGGCAATAGCATCGCCTCAGGGTTGGCCGATGACACTAGCCGAGAAGCGGCCTTACTGACCTTCCTTGTGACCGCTTCGGGGATGAGCTTGTGGGGTATTGGCAGCGCCTTTTGGGGCATTGTGATTGGGCTAGCGGTGTACCATACCCGCCAGCGAAGCCACTAGTCATTCGCCATCACGCCACGGATACCTATCGGTTTATCCAACGGGTCGATTAACGCCCCGGGATTCATAATACCCGCGGGATCAAACTGGGCTTTTGCCCCTGCCAAGCCCTGGCGGAACAGCGGTGATGTTTGCTGCTGATAGCCGTAGCGATGATCGCGTCCCACCGCATGGTGGTGGGTTACCGTGCCACCTAATTCAGCAACCAATTCCATAGAACGTTGCTTAATCTTCTTCCAGATAGCGAGGGCTTTATCGAGATCGCCGTGCTCATCGCCTACCGCATAAAAGGTGAAATATGGCGCAGGGCCATCGGGGTACACGTGGGTAAAACGACACGAGAGCGCATATTCTCGCTGCGTTAATTCCGCAATGGTCGCCCCCAGTTGCTGCATAATGCCGCGGTAAAACGCGGGAAATTTATCCCACGTAATCGCGGTTTCAAAGGTATCGGCGATCACCCCGTAGGCGGTTAGCTCATTGCGCCAATAGGGCATGCGTATAAACGCGTTGCGCCAACTTTCGGCGGCATTGGCCGAGGTATCCGCATGGTCGGCATTGCTTTGCACCCCTTCTGGACCAAGGACGCCGCCATGTTTAATGGCTAGCGCAATAGCGAGCTCCATCCAGTGGTCTACCGCATGTTTGGCCGACTCAAAGCCAAGCACCAACAGCGCACAGTGTTCATCGGCCACACGGTTAAGCGCGACCTCCATTTCATCGAGCACGCGGCAATTACTCGGGTACAAACCCGCCTGTGAAATCTCGCGTACCGCCTCGGCGGCACTCGCCATATCTTTAAACCGCACGCTCGCTGTGGCGCGCCAACGCGGCCGCTCTTGTAAACGCAACCAGGCTTGGGTGAGCACGCCAAAAATGCCCTCTGAGCCGCAGACTAATCGGTCACCGGAGGGGCCGGCACCCGATCCGGGTAACGGCCGTGTTTCAAAGGTACCCGCGGGGGTTACCATACGCGTGGCTTCGACCAAGTCATCGATGTGGGTATAACCGGTGGCAAAATGACCGCCCGCGCGGGTCACTACCATGCCGCCGACAGTGACAAAGGGAAAGCTTTGCGGGTAGTGTCGCAGGGTTAAACCATGGGGCTTTAAGGCCTTTTCTAAATCAGGCCCAAGCATACCGGCTTGCACCTTAGCGCGCCGCGCCACGGGATCGACCTCGAGCAGTTGATTAAAGTTTTCCATATCAATACTGATAGTGGCGCGATAGTGAGCGCCCACATCTGGCTCAACACCACCACAAACACTGGTACCTCCGCCAAAGGGAATTACCGCGATGTCGTTCGCAGCCGCATAGTCAAATAGCGACTGCAAATCGGTTTCGTCCCTCGGAAAAGCAACACCGTCAGGTGCATTGGGTACTCGACGCAGATACATGCGCGCCATGTCGGCATAGGATTTACCAAAAGCATGGGTCAAACGGTCGTAGGGGTAGGTAGACACAATGTCGGATAAATGGGCAGGTAACGATAAGCGGCTCGGGGGAAGGGCAATATCGTCTACACGCGGCGGTTCAATAGGTGGCTGCTGATGACGTTTAAAACCCTCGGCAATGCCCCGAATCATGGCGGACTCTTCCGCTGTGAGATGCTCATCGGCATAGCCCCAGCCCCAAAATCGAAGTTCGCGTCGTTTCGAAAGTGTTGTATGTGCCATTGCTTTATCCTCGTTGTTATACCGCTAAACTAACAGAGGATGGGTTGTGGCTTGAGGTCATTTATAGATACAAAAATTGAGGTCAATGTCTGACCTCAATAGCTTTCATACCGCCACTTGGCTATGCGAGGGTTGCCATTACCGCATGCAGCGCCAACGCAAACAGACACACTGAAGACAGTGCAAACAACACAAAGCGCACGGCAATAATATTAAACAACACTTGCCAGAGACTGTGGGCAATACGAAGTCCGGTATAGGCCCATGCCAAATAGAGGTTAATGGTTTCACCGGGACTGACCAGGGCCAGAATAATCACCACCGGATAGAAAACGGTGGGCTGCTCCATCAAGTGGGTATAGTTGTGCGAAAACCAATTCACTTTGCTGGGCAAATTTGGCTCTATATCCACATAGCGGCCACCGGGCTCGGCTTTGGTAAGATCTACCCCAATCGCTTTGAAGGCCGGCAAACGCTTTGCCGTCATCCAAAACAGCACGACCATGCTCCACAAGGCCAGCACTGCCGCAGGCGCTAGCATATTCATATCAACCGTTAAATTCGCTAAGTTCATTATTGTTGTCCTTATTTTAAAATGAGAGCAACGCTCATCGCGATGCACATCGTTATCGTTATCGGGCGAATCAGCTGTGCGCCACGCGTGACCACCATACCCGCGCCCAACCGAGCACCGCTCCACTGACCTACCGCCATCAACAACCCTACACTCCACACCACCTCACCACCAAACACAAATACCGCCAATGAGACGATATTACTGGTGAAATTGAGTAGCTTTGCGTGTGCTGTGGCGCGACTCAGGGTGTAACCACACAACAGCACGTAGGCTAACGCAAAAAACGTCCCGGTACCCGGGCCAAAGAAGCCATCATAGGCGCCGATCATCAGTGCGCTGGCGGCAAAGCCCATGGCTGACGCGCGCGCCACTCGCTGATAACTGCCAAGATCTGGGCTAAGCAATACATACAGGGCCACGACAATCAGTGCCCAGGGCATCCAGGCGGCTAAAAAAGAGGGGTCGAGTGACTGGATAGCGATCGCACCGAGACAGGCGCCAATAAAAACAGCGCTGATGGCGGGTAGGTTTTCGCGAGGCACAACCTCGCCGCGCTTGATGAAATAACGCACCGCTGAAAAAGTCCCAAAGGATCCTTGCAGCTTATTGGTGGCTACCGCTTGCGCCGGACTCAGGCCTGCAAACAGTAAGGCCGGCATGGTGAGCAATCCACCACCACCGGCAATGGCGTCAACAAAACCCGCCACGGCACCCACCGCCAGTAACATGGCGATGATTTCAAAACTCATCTCGGAGAGCATGGGGCTACTCTTGCAGATTCAAATCGTCATCAATTTGCATATCACCGCCCTTAGCGAGGCGAATGCGGCGCTGCAAATTGGCCCTGGAGTCGACATGCCTCATCGCCTCTTCATCACTGATCTTACCGGCTTGATAGCTCGCGTAGACAGAGTCCTCAAAGGTCAACATGCCCGGCTCGGACGATTGGGTCATGGCGTCGCGAATAAGTTCAAATTCTCCCCTGGCAATCAGGTCGCTGATGTAGGGCGTGACAATCATCAATTCACACGCGGGAACACGTTTTCCATCGAGGGTATGCATTAACCGCTGCGAAAAAATGGCGCGAATATTCAAGGACAGGTCATCAAGCACTTGTTGCCGCGACGCCTCAGGAAAGAAATTCACAATGCGCTCTAAGGCTTGGTAAGCATTGTTGGCGTGAAGCGTAGACAAACACAAATGGCCAGTGTCGGCATAGGCAATGGCGTGTCGCATGGTTTCCGCGTCACGGATTTCACCGATCATGATGACATCGGGGGCTTCACGCAGAGCGTTCTTCAACGCGGCGCTGTAGGTTAATGTATCGATGCCTACTTCGCGCTGACTGATCACCGACATATGGTGTTCGTGGACATATTCAATGGGATCTTCAATCGTCAAGATATGCCCATGCTGAGTGCGGGCACGATGCTCAATCATCGCCGCCAATGTGGTTGATTTACCCGACCCGGTAGAACCCACCACTAAAAATAACCCGCGGGGTTCGGCCACCAAGGACGTCAGGGTATCGGGCAGACCCAGCGCTTCAATGCTGGGTATATGAGATTTCAGGTATCGCACCACCACACTGGGGTTATTGCGTTGGTAATACGCATTAACACGGTAGCGACCGTATTTCTCGACTGTCACGGCAAAGTTTGCCTCTAAATTTTCTGCAAAGTCGTGTTTTTGTTGCTCTGTCATGACACCGTGTAACATTTTCAGCACTTCCTCACCCGTAAGCGCGTGCTGCGTTAAGGCATCGGTGACACCGTCGATTTTTATTTGTGCAGGCGCTCCGGGGATTAGATAAATGTCCGAGGCGTCTTTCTGTGCCATGTGGGCTAGGTAGTCTTTTAAAGTGGCCATAGCTATAATCACGTTGTCAATTGTTCAGGTATAGCACAGGGCGCGGACATAGCCCATGCAAAATACGGAAAGCCTGCTACAATTTTGTAGCAAATAACCTAAGGGAATCAAACCTATGCTCCTACCCGTGATTATGGCCGGCGGTACCGGCAGCCGCTTATGGCCCATGAGCCGAAAAAATCTTCCCAAACAGCTGCTTAAACTGGATGGTGATTTGACCATGCTACAAGCAACTGTAGATCGTTTGGCGGGGCTTCAGTGCATGGCGCCGAGTGTCATTTGCAACGAAGACTACCGTTTCATGGTCGCTGAACAGTTGCGCCAAATGGGCAGTGACACGTCGGCTTTGATCCTCGAACCGGTAGGCCGCAATACCGCCCCCGCTATCGCACTTGCCGCCATTGAAGCCACCCGTCACGGCGACGATCCCACCATGTTGGTCTTGGCAGCGGATCATGTGATTCGCGATGCTGCTGCCTTCCGCCAGTGTGTGGTTGACGGTAATGCCTTGGTTGAAAAAGGGAAGATTGTGACCTTCGGTATCGTGGCCACCCACCCAGAAACGGGCTACGGCTATTTAAAAGCGGCCAGTCAGTCGGGAGCCAGTGCCGTTGAAGCCTTTGTCGAAAAACCTGACGCTGCGACAGCACAAACCTATTTTGATAGCGGCGACTACTTCTGGAACAGCGGTATGTTCATGTTTAAAGCGAGCCGCTACTTGAGCGAACTGGGTAAGCACCGCCCAGACATCCTTGAGGCTTGTCAAAATGCCATGGCCAATGTCGGTCACGACTTAGATTTCACCCGGGTTGATGCGGCGGCTTTTGCGAAATGCCCCTCAGAATCGATTGACTATGCAGTCATGGAAAAGGCGCACGATGTGTGGGTTGTGCCTATGGATGCCGGCTGGAACGATGTAGGGAGCTGGAGCGCACTGAAGGAGATTGGCAGTAAAGACGCCAACGGCAACGTGTGCCATGGCGATGTGATCATGCACGGCACCAGCAACAGCTATATCCGTTCGGAAAACAAACTGATTGCCACTGTGGGTCTGGATAACGTGATTGTGGTCGAAACCAAAGACGCCGTCTTAGTTGCCAATGGTGACAATGCCCAAGACATTAAGAAAATCGTTGATCAACTCAAAGCGGAAAATCGTGTCGAGCACGAATTTCACCGCGAAGTCTATCGCCCTTGGGGCAAGTACGACTCTATCGACAACGGCGAACGCTACCAAGTGAAACGCATTACGGTTAAACCGGGTGAAAAACTGTCGGTGCAAATGCACCATCACCGCGCTGAGCATTGGATTGTGGTGTCTGGCACGGCACTTGTGAATCGCGGTGACGACGAAATCCTGCTGTCCGAAAACCAATCGGTCTACATCCCTTTGGGTACGGTGCACGCCCTGGAAAACCCCGGCAAGATTCCCCTCGAACTGATTGAAGTACAGTCGGGCTCTTATCTGGGCGAAGATGATATCGTACGGTTCACCGATCGTTACGGTCGCGTTTAGGCTTGCCAATTACATGGTGATATTCTATGTTGAATTGACCCACATGGTTAATTGAAGGACATCGCCATGTATTACACAGTGTATGCCAGTTGTGCGTCGGCACCCTTTACCCAACAGCAACTCGTGGACTTACTTAAGCAGTCTCGTGAAAATAACGAGAAACTCGATATTACCGGGATTTTGCTCTACAACCGCGGGACGTTTATCCAGTTGCTTGAGGGAGACGAAGAAAAGGTAAAGGCGCTCTACAAGAAAATTGATAAAGACCCACGCCACAAGCTTATTTTCACGCTGATGGAAGGTCAAAAAGATGAACGTCAATTCCCGAATTGGTCGATGGCGTTTCGCGATCTCGATTCGCCTGATATTCAAAACCTACCGGGCTTTAATAATTTCATTAACCAACCGCTGGACAGTGTGCAATATCATCGCGACCCCATGGCCGCGGTTGAACTGTTATATATGTTCCGCGAAGTGGTAACCTAAGCCGCCGGAGTCAGTATCTTCATCATGCGGTATTGCCTCACCCATACGAGGCACCTTACGCACGATAGCCTCATACAAAAATGCGCCCCTCGGGGCGCATTTTTTTAGGCGATACCTTGATTGTCGTTGATTCCGACAACCTTTGGCTGTCGCGCCTCGACCAAGGGAATACTCTTTTTACTTTGCAGCCACTCGGCGACCACATCCCAAATAGGCGTGCCTTCAACGTTTTCAGCGACCGACGCCCAACCCGCCACTTTGTAGGTTTTATTGGCTTCTAACAACTGGCCGTTTAAGGTCATGTTACTGATTCGATTGCCTTGACTCGCCATGGGGTCAATGGTGTAGTCCAAACCACCCACACGCACCATGTCACCCCCCTGTTGATAATAGGGGTCAGGATTAAACAGATTGTCGGCGACATCCTCTAAGACCGTCTTAATGAACGCACCCGACATATCCGTTAGCGTCGTGGCGGGATACGTAATGGCCACTTGGCTCATTAAGTCTTCCATGGTGATGTTGTCGCCTGGCAGTAGCGACGTTCCCCAGCGGAACCCAGGCGAGAAGGCCAGATCAGCGCCTTTCACGTCGATGAGCGCATCGACAATCAATTGGTCAAAACTGCCGTTAAAATTACCGCGGCGATAAAGCATGCCTTCGGTGGTTGCCAAGACTTGGCTCAATTGGTTTTGATAAGGCGCACGAATTTTATCGATCAGCGCCTGCATTTCAGGGTCCGCTGGCAAGAGGTCTGAGAACACAGGCAATAACTGATAGCGCCAATCACGAATTTTCCCGCCCCGCACATCAAAGTCGAGCACGCCTAAATATTTACCATTGCTTCCCGCGTTCGTCACCAGCGTCATACCACCGGCATTTTGGACCGGCATGGCTTGGGGCATTGCATCGTGGGTGTGACCACCCATGATGGCATCGAGTCCCGTCACACGTGACGCCAGTTTGATGTCGGTATCGGCGCCGTTATGCGATAGCAAAATGACCACTTGCGCACCCGCTGCACGCACTTCGTCAATCTTGTCTTGCAGTTCACGCTCTTGAATACCGAATGACCAACCTTCTACCATGTGGCGTGGATTAGCGATCGGCGTATAGGGGAAGGCCTGGCCTATGATGGCGACAGGCACACCGTTGATTTCTCGCACGGTATGGCTTGAAAATACCGGGTCGCCAAAATCGAAATCTTTCACGTTATGCGCGACGAAATCAATGTGGCCATCAAGGTCGTTTTCTAAAATTTCCATCACGCGGTCACTGCCCAGGGTGAACTCCCAGTGACCCGTCATAACATCGATGCCCAATAATTTTGAGGCATCGACCATGTCTTGACCGTTGGTCCATAGCGAGGTTGCCGACCCCTGCCACAAGTCACCCCCGTCTAGCAGAAGGGAACCAGGGCGTGAGGCGCGCACTTTTTTAACCAAAGTCGACAGGTGAGCAAATCCCCCCACCTTGCCATATCGCTCAGCGGCTGCGGAGAAATCGAGGTAGGTAAAGGCATGTGCTGCACGGCCATTGGGTTGAATACCGTAGTGCTTGAGGAAGGCGTCGCCAACCAAATGAGGCGGACGATTGCGAGCCTCATAAACACCGATATTAACGGAGGGTTCACGATAGTAAACGGGCATTAACTGTGCGTGAGCATCGGTCATGTGCATCAAGCTTACGTTGCCAAAGCTTGGCAGATCGTAAATATCATTGATAGCGCTGTCTTTGCGTTGTGCACAGCCTGCCATGCCGGGCAGGATCATACCCGCGGCGGCGCCTAATCCTAGAAGTTTGGCAAATTCACGCCTTTCCATATGATTCTCACTGATTCACGGGTGAATTGGGGTCTAACAGCAACGCCATAATGTCTTTCATCTGTTGCTCAGTCAGGATGTTCTGTGTGCCAAAGCGAGGCATGTGTGAACATACGTTATAGACATGCGGATTGTAGATTTTGGCCCACGTGTACTTAAGCATGAGCTCTGACTGACCACGCATCCCGTAATTGGTGAGCGAAGGACCCAAGGTGCCATACGCCACCTCTTTAGGATCTAACTGGTGGCACGCATAGCAATTGCCACCATTAGGATCGCTGGGGTCGTCATTCCATTGCAGTCCTTTGCCATTGGCCGCGATGTCATTACCGTTTTTCCAGTCACCAAGGTAATTGCCATCGGCGGGATAAACCACGCTAGCCTCAGCGGCTTTGCGCAGTGCCTCCATGGCGGCGGCATCGCCTGCCATATTATTGGCATTACTGCAGGCAGCCTGAAGCTCGTCTTGGTTGAGACGGTCCATGGTGGCTTGATTTTTCGGTTTCATCGACGCCATCAGCATGTCTTTCGCGGTGGCAGGTGCGGTTGTTTCCACCGCCACCGCCGCTTCTTGTGTCTCGCAGCCTGCCAGCAAGCTGACAGCAAGAAGGGGCGTGAGCAATATCTTTATCAAAGTTTTCATCTGGTGATCCCTTAACGTTTCAAGCCAGGTGCCGCCATCACAGCACCTTTTGCATTCACACCCATGAAGGTTTCAAGCGCGATCACAGCCTCAGAACCGCTTTGGAACTGAGGTAAACGCTGTTGACGACCGCAACTCTGCATACGCCAACCCATTGTGCGCAGTAACCCTTCAGAAATGCGGTAACCTGGCCATGTCGTGAAGGCAAATCCGGCCCCTTCATTGGTGGTGAGGTTAGGCAAGGCCTGCAGGCGAATACGCTTATCGGTCTGGCTATGGCAGGTGGCGCAAGAAAAGTCGTGCGGACCCGCACGGTAGTAAAAAATTTCCTCACCCTTCTTGTACATCGCTTGCTCTGCAGGATGCCCTTGCGGCAGGTTGACCACAGCATCCATAGAACGATCGGCGACAAAGGCTACCAGCGCTTCTAATTCTGTGCCCTGTTCGCCAATGGAGGAATAAGGCTTATCCAAGAGTTCGATCACATCGCGTCCTTGCAGGGTTTCCATGCAATACAGCAAACGTGCTTCCACATCCTGAACAGCCTTGGCATCTTCAAAGTAGCGTGGCAACTGGGCTAACGCACCCTCTACGACGCCTGGTCCCAAGCCTAAATCACATTGTTCAAGCGACACATTTTTTGGCCCCATGGGGGTTTCCCACAATTCCTGACCCTCTTCTATGGTGAAGATAGCGGGATTTTCATCACCCATCATGGCGCGATACTCAGCAAATACATCGTCATCTTGTGCAACGGTGATAGGCGCTAACAGCATCGCACACAGTGCGGCAATGCCCAGATGTGCTCTCTTATTATGTAATGTCGTCATGGCGACCTCTTGCCTAGTTATTTAACGGTGGCTGAACCGTCATCGGTTTCGCCTTTGTTATCCACATAGCTGATAACCACTACGTCGCCAGCTTTAGCGCCAGTAAACTCAAAGCCTAAGAAAGGGTTTTGAGAAACCGCAGCGCCCCAGTGGGCTTGCATTACCACGCGGTCACCCACTTTAGCTACCACTTCTTTAATGAAGTGTGCAGGAATCTGGTTACCCTGCGCATCTTTGCGCATACCGGTTTCCATCGGGTGGCGCATCAGCGCTTTAACTTCACATTTGTCGCCATTCAGAGAGGCGCGTACTCGAATTTTTCCAGCCATTTTATTTCTCCTAATCCTGTCTTAACCGCCGCAGCCGCCCAAGGTTACCTTGGTCTCTTTTGAGGCTTTGTAGAATTTTCCGTTCGCTTCAACCACACCGAAAATTTGGCAGGTTTGAGAGACTTTAACGCGGGTCGATACTGACGCTACGGTACCTTCGGGAATGAAGAATTCAGCAGACAGTGGGTTGGGGTTTTTCTCAACCATGATCATGATGCGAGTGGCACCAGGAATCGTGGTGCTGATTTCAACGGGCACAACCGCGCCGTTTTCGGCGATATCGGGGCTTCCCACCACGATGTCTGCGCTGTCGACAGGCTCAGCGCCTAGGGCGGCAAAGGTCGTGTCCATGCTGGTCGCGGTAAAGGCGGCATCGTTGCGGACGAAGTTCGCCAAGGCACGCAGTGGCAGTGCAGCCAGTGCGATCAAGGCGCCGCCCATTTTCAATATTGAACGTCTTGATTGAAACATCATTTCTTCCTCGTGTTGAATTACTTACCAGCCAACCAGCCGGCAATGGTCTGAGCTTGCTCTTCAGTGACTTGGGGCATAGGAGGCATTGGCATACTCCCCCACACACCGCCACCACCTGAACGAATTTTGCCGGCCAAGTACGCTATTGCATCGGCCTGGTCTTTGTACTTAGCAGAAATCTCGTCAAAGCCGGGACCCACTAACTTACCTTTTATCTGGTGACAACCGGTACAACCATTGCCTGCCAACAGATCCATCGGAGGCTCATTAGCTGAAGATGTCTCCTCAACGGCGGCCTCGTCGCCTTCCACCTCATACACGACACCACGCACGGGGCCGACCAAGCGATGTTGATCAAACAAGTTACCGTGTGCAGGCTTGGCGTAATCGGGCAAACTCGAGGTGACTTCTACCTTGTCTGCACAGTTTTTCATGCAACGTTTAGAGACAACGTCGGGCTTACCATCAATTTTCCACAACCCATGATCCCAGGTCATGCCATGGCGGTTAGGCATGCGTTTCTGCACGTCGTGCACAGTATCTTGGTTTAACTCAAAATCAGGCTCGATGATGTAAGCCAAACTCAACAGGTAGGCGGTAACCGCGTAGAGTTCATCGGGCGTCAATGTTTTAGGGGCATTCCACGGCATGGCTCGGTTGATGAAGTCCATCAGCGTGGAGAGATTGTTTAGCTTCATTAATGTGGTGCGTACTCGGGTGGGATCCTTCAACGCCGCAACACGGCCGGTTTCGATATCCTCTTCTGTGATATTGCCCAAGACCAGCGGCGCGAAATACTCATTGCTTTCACCAAAGTCGCCGTGGCACAGCGCACACTTCTCTAAAAAGATTTCCTCACCCTCTTCCGCGGTACCGCTGCCGGGCTTCAAGCCTTGAAAATCAGGGCGAATATCGATATCCCATGCGGCCACTTCCGCCTCA
Organism: Pseudomonadales bacterium; assembly: GCA_035458985.1. Taxonomy (GTDB): domain Bacteria; phylum Pseudomonadota; class Gammaproteobacteria; order Pseudomonadales; family JAHEIH01; genus JAHEIH01. The sequence goes on along the minus strand of DATHYR010000016.1, from coordinate 16,655 downwards.
GTAGCCTTGCGACCTAAATCGCTCCAGGGCTCGCTAGCCTGCACAGAGGCCATGCCTAGCGCCAGCGAAATAGCAGCAACAACCTTAACCAACCTGAACATTTTCCACCTCACCTGACTCAAGAACACGCCATGTCTGTATCGCGTTATTGTGATAGATACCGCGCGTACCTCGCACTTCACGCAGCGCATTGTATTGGGGTTGAACGTAGCCGGTTTCATCGGTGACACGACTCTGCAGCAGGGCGGGCTTACCATCCCATACCCAATCGAAATTAAAGCGCGTCAAAGCTTTGGATAGCACTGGGCCATCAACTCGGGCCTCGCGCCAGGTACGACCACCATCGACAGAGACGTCGACCTTAGATACCTTGCCACGGCCAGACCATGCCAAACCAGAAATGTTGTAATAGCCTTTGGATAGCAGTTTTTGGCCACCCGATGGGGAGGTAATGACTGACTTAGCTTCTTGGATCGAGGTGTACTGGCGCATCATGCCATCTGGCATCAAATCCGCGTAACCCGATGATTCATCCTTGGTTGACCAACGCATATCACCCACCTCAATACGACGCAGGTATTTAATGGATGAAACTCCCTGCACGCCGGGCACCAAAATGCGCAGCGGATAACCTTGCTCTGGACGCAGCATTTCACCGTTTTGACCATAGACCACCAGCACGTCGTCAAGGGCGCGATCCATATCGATGGTACGGTTTTGACCCGAGCCATCGGCTCCTTCGGCCATGATGTATTTGCCATTCTTTTTGTCGTAACCCGCCATATCCAACAGCAGCGACAGCGGCACACCGGTGAATTCTGAGCATGACAACATACCATGGGTGTATTGCACAGTTGGCACGGCTGAGTTACCCCACTCCATCGCGGTATTTGCACCGCATTCAATAAAGTGGATGCGGGACACGGATGGCATACGCATGAGATCGTCCATGGTGAAGACTTTAGGATTCTTCACCAGACCGTTGATCATTAGGCGATGTTTACGAGGATCGATATCTACCCAGCCCTGGTGATGTCGCTCAAAGTGGAGGCCACTGGCTGTGATCATGCCAAACATGGATTGCAGGGGCGTAAAGGCAACGTCGGCCTGACTGGTGGCAGCAAGGCCTGGGCTACGACGACGAATGACATTGCTTTCGTATTTTGAGGGCTGTCCATAGGGGTTTGTCGCCACACCATTGCCTAACATGCCAGACCAAGGCTGCAGGTCGAGAATTTCTGACTCGCCTTCACTGGCCAATACCGCCGGTGCAGCCATCGCGGCCACTGCAGCAGTAAAACTTTTGCGCAGCAAGCCACGGCGGCTGTCATCGATCCCGCCCTTATTTATAGCGTTGACCAACTCAGGTTCAATAAACGACTCTGGCGCAGAACGTAGCACACCTACTGGGGTCGGTGAGTATTGATCTTTCACAGGAAAGCCCTCATTCACTAATTTGCTATAGAGATATATCAGAAGACTCTTATATATCTAAAAGTTATATGTTTATAATTAATTTCTAATATACCTGAAAGATACGGTAGTATTTGGCTAAATTCAATACGCATTAGTGTTATTGTTAATTTTTTAGACCATGGTCTAAACACAACCGCAGGCGTGTTTGACATGGTGCCACACGACTTTAAAAATAATGCACTAGGCTATTTATTCAACAAACCAATGATGATGGTAGAGAAATATTGACTATGACTGTCCAACGACGTGATATGCGACGCTTGTTACTGCTGTTTGTGATCATGCTTGCCAACAGCGTCTTCGCTGGTGCAGCGGAACGCTCAGTGATCTATCACATCATTGATGAATCGCAAGCGATACGCGCCATGAATAATGCTAAAAATCATCTGGTCGCCGACCCTGACGTGCATATCACCTTTGTTGTGCAATCGGGGGGCATGCACTTTTTGCAGGCCGACGCCAGTGACGAGAAAGGTCGTGCCTACGGCCCTTACATCGACGAATTATCGATGGCCGGTGTCGAATTTAAGGCCTGCGGTAACACCATGATGACAATGAATCTCACACTCGATGACCTCAATTTTGGGGTGGAACGCGTGGAGTCGGGGATGGTGGAAGTGACGCGCTTACAACTGGAGGAAGGCTACGCCTACGTGCACCCATGAAATCATTTTTACTCGCTCTTGCTTTGACTGGCCTAAGTGCTACCTCTCACAGTGCAGAACTGCTGTATTTCTATGATAAAAGTTGCGGCGCCTGCCAAAAATTCGACCGCGAAGTAGGTATTGTGTATGACAAAACCAGGGAAGGTAAGGTCGCACCCATTACCAAGGTGGAATACCATGTTTGGCGCAAACAAGAACCCAAACCCTTCGCTGATGCGCTACAACAACGAGTGATTGGCACACCCACCTTTGTCATGCTGCATAACGGTAAAGAAATTGATCGACTCACCGGCTACAGTAACGACGAACTGTTTTGGTTAGCCATGCAGCATATGCTCTACCGCGTAGAGCATCATGCCGACAACCCATAACTAGAAAGGATTGAGCGTAAAACCTTGTTGCTGAAGCTGGGCATGCTTAGTCATGGCCGACAACGCGACCTCCACGCCGGGCAGTAAGTCTGTATTGGCGACCCCCATAAACGCCGCCGATTGTGCGCAGATAGCTACCTGTACCCCCGTTGCCATTAACGCTTGCAATAAGGCTGTATTGGGGTTTTTGACAAGGTACTTGCCATCATAGGCGTTGTCACTTAACAGGTCGAAACTCGCTTTTCCATGCACCACAATGGCCAGCTGAATATTTTCAGCGGGGACCCCGGCCTTAACATGCATATTAAGAAATCGCGCCGCACTCACAAATTGCCGATTGGGCGATTCGCTGTCGCCCTGCGCCCCCACATCAAAGGCCACTTTGAAGGTCTCTTGGCCTGTCAGAGGATGTGTCTGCTGCACGTGGTTATAGGTCGGCCCAAAGTCCTTGATATAGGGCCCGGTGGAGAAGGGCTCCGCGGCCTGCGCCGTGTTCACACCCAACATCATCGCCACCGTCGCCAAAATTTTAATGAACATACATGTCTCTCCCTATTAGTCTTCATTGACTCTAGCACGAACGGGCGGACAAACCGACCCATCGGACCGTGCCAAGTGTTTGTACAACATGACGTAACGCACTTTACCGGTTTTACATTCAGCCCACCGGCAAGCCGGCATTTTCCTTCACGACCTGCAAGCTAAACTGCGACTCGATGTTATTGACCCCCGCGAACTTAAGAATTCGGTTCATACATAGGTCTGAGAAGTGATCCATACTGGTAGCGACGACTTTCATCAGATAGTCATAGGCACCGGTCATGGTATGGCATTCAACGATGTAATCCTCGTCGGCCACTTGCTGTAAAAAGCGCTGCCTTTTTTGCTCATCATTTTTTTCCAAGGTCACCAACACAAAGGCTGTCACTTGCAAGCCTAGCAGACGCTGATTGAGTTTCGCGGCATAAAAATCAATCACGCCTGATTTTTCCAGTGCCTTGATTCGCCTAAGACACGGCGACTCGGACAGCCCCACCCGCTGCGCAATCTCCACATTTGACAACCGACCTTCGCGTTGCAACAACCGTAATATCTGCCGCTCTGATTTATCCAGTTTCATAAATGGCGTAATCCTTCTATTTTTAACGCATAAATGACGAATTATTGCCAAAACTAGCAGTTTACACGGCATAAAAGAAGAATTATTGCGTGCAATATACATTAAATTTATACGATTAATATTGCTGGTTTTAACCCCTTGGAGAACGACATGGCAGACTTATTCGACAACCCTATCGGCTTAGATGGCTTTGAATTCATTGAGTTTTCAGCCCCCGACAAAGGCATGCTTGAACCCGTGTTTGACACGATGGGATTTAGCCATATCGCTAGTCATCGCTCGAAAAATGTCGATCTATGGCGCCAGGGCGATATCAACATCATCATTAACTACGAACCCAAGTCACCGGCCTGGTATTACTCGCGCGAGCACGGCTCCTCAGCCTGCGGCATGGGGTTTCGGGTGCGCAACGCGCGCAAAGCCTACAACGAATTACTGGCTCGAGGAGCACAGCCGATCGACGTACCCTGTGGCCCCATGGAATTAAAACTGCCGGCCATTCGCGGTATCGGTGGGGCCATTGTCTACCTGATCGACCGCTACGATGAGGAGGCCACCATCTACGACATCGACTTTGAATATTTGCCAGGCGTGGACAAAAACCCGGTCGGCTGTGGTTTCAACGTCATCGACCACCTGACACATAACGTTTACAAAGGCCGTATGAAATATTGGGCGGACTACTACGAGAAGCTGTTCAATTTCCGTGAAATTCGCTTCTTTGACATCAAAGGTGAATACACTGGCCTTACCTCACGTGCCATGACCGCCCCCGATGGCAAAATTCGCATCCCCCTTAATGAAGAGTCAGGCTCTAACGGTCAGATCGAAGAATTTTTGATGGCCTATAACGGTGAAGGTATTCAACACGTCGCTTTTATCTGTGACGACCTCATCGCTTGCATGGATAAACTTAAGGCGCGCGGTACCAAATTTATGACCCCACCCCCCAACACCTACTATGAGATGTTAGCGGAGCGCTTACCCAATCACGGTCAAGACGTATCGGCGCTGCAAGAGCGCGGCATTTTGCTCGACGGCACCACCGAAGGTGGTCAACCACGCTTGTTACTACAAATTTTCTCAGAAACCATGATCGGCCCAATTTTCTTTGAATTTATTCAGCGCAAGGGTGACGAGGGCTTTGGTGAAGGCAATTTTAAAGCGTTGTTCGAGTCGATCGAACGCGACCAAATTGCCCGCGGTGTTATCAACACAAAGGCGAGCTAATTGTCTACACTCACGGAAACGAGGGCCGATTCAATGGTATTAAACGAAACGCACGACATCGCACTTAAGAGCTGGGTGGCAAGCGCCAACCACGACAACACCGATTTCCCGATCCAAAATTTGCCATTTGCGGTGTTTCGTCGTGCGGGGAGCCAAGAAGCCTGGCGTGGCGGTGTCGCGATTGGGGATCAGATTGTTGACTTAGCCGCACTGCAGGGCACGCATTGTTTTGAGGGTGAGGCGGCAAGTGCGTTGGCGGTGGCTAGCCAATCCAGCTTGAATACCTTTATGTCACTCGGCCAACAGGCTTGGTCATCCCTGCGCCTTGCCTTGTCGCGCGCATTGCGCGAAGGCAGTGACGTAGAAGCGGTATTCGCCAAATGTTTAGTCGCACAAAGCGAGGCAGAATACACATTGCCCTGTCATATTGGCGACTACACTGACTTTTACGCCTCGGTTCACCATGCCACACGCGTGGGAGCGCTGTTTCGCCCAGACAACCCTCTGCTACCGAACTACCAATGGGTACCCATTGGTTATCATGGACGCGCCTCATCGATTGATGTGTCGGGTCAAACCTTCCGCCGCCCCCATGGCCAATTGAAAGCGCCCGATGCCGAATCTCCTGTATTAGCGCCCTGTAAACGCCTTGATTATGAGCTGGAAGTGGGGATTTTCATCGGCCAGGGCAATGCCTTGGGCGATTGCATTGCGCTCGATCAAGCCGAAAATCATGTGTTTGGCCTTTGTCTCTTTAACGATTGGTCCGCTCGCGATATCCAAGCATGGGAATACCAACCCCTGGGGCCTTTTTTGGCGAAAAATTTTGCCTCAACCATCTCGCCTTGGCTAGTCACCATGGAGGCCTTGGCACCGTTTCGCGCGGCGTTTACCCGCCCGGCGGAGGACCCACAGCCCCTCCCCTATTTACGCTCAGACATGAACAGCCAAGCGGGGGCAATCGATATGGCTCTCGAAGTTCACCTATTGACCCCACGCATGGCCGATCAAGGCCTTGCGCCTGAATGCTTGTCGCGTTCAAATTTTGCCGATGCCTATTGGACCATTGCGCAAATGGTGGCGCATCACACCGTTAATGGTTGTAATCTGCGCCCAGGCGATCTGTTTGGCAGTGGCACCATGTCCGGCCCAACGCAAGAAGAAAGCGGCTCATTACTGGAACTCACCGAGGGTGGCAAGCGTGCCATACAGCTGAGCAACGGCGAACAACGTACCTTCCTTGAGGATGGTGACACGGTGATTTTGCGCGGTTACTGCCATCGTCAGGGAGTACGTCGTATTGGTTTTGGAGACGTCCGCGCCACGGTGCTACCTGCGCTTAATCGTTAACGAGGGATGACAATGTCTGCCTTAAAGCTCGATCGTATTCATCATGTGGCGTACCGCTGCCACGATGCCAAAGAAACGGTGCAGTGGTATTGCAAGCATCTCAATATGGATTTTGTCCTCGCCATAGCCGAGGACCGTGTGCCCTCGACGAAGGCCCCTGACCCCTACATGCACGTGTTTCTCGACGCGGGCAACGAGAATGTCTTAGCCTTTTTTGAACTGCCTACGCAGCCGCCCATGGATCGTGACCACAACACGCCGGCATGGGTACAGCACATCGCCTTTAAAGTGAAAGACATGGACACCCTATTGGCATTCAAGACCAAACTCGAAGCCGATGGGATCGACGTGCTCGGGGTGGTAGATCACTCCCTCTTTCACTCCATCTACTTTTTTGACCCCAACGGACACCGCTTAGAGCTCTCTGCACCGGATGCACAGCTCGCTGAAAAGCAGCGCCGCCTTGATGAGGTGAAATGGGAGATGTTAGAGGAATGGTCACAGACCAAGCGCGCCCCTAAGCACGCGGCTTGGCTGCATGAAAACACCTTTAAAGATGAGGTTTAAGCATGGATTTATACGGGTATTTTCGTAGTTCAGCGGCATACCGCGTCCGCATTGCCCTCAACCTCAAACAAGTAGATTACCGGCAAATTCCCGTGAATTTAGTGCAGGGAGAACACCGCGCCGATAGCTTTAAAGCGGTCAATGCGCAGGGATTAGTGCCCGCACTGGCGCTCAATGATGGCATCATTCTCACCCAGTCAACGGCTATTCTTGAATGGCTTGAAGAACGCTTTCCTATGCCATCTCTTTACCCCGCCGATCCTATCGCGCGGGCACAAACCCGTGCCCTGTGCAACATCGTGGCGTGCGACATACACCCGATCAATAATTTGCGCGTGCTGCAGTATTTGCAGCAAACCCTGAAAATCGACGACGTGCAGAAAATGGACTGGTACCGACATTGGGTCGCTGAGGGATTTACGGCGATTGAGCCGTTACTTAGCAACGGACCCTACGCCATGGGCGACAATATTAGTATGGCGGATGTGTACATATTGCCACAGGTATTTAACGCGCTACGCTTTGACCAGGACATGACACCGTTCCCTAAAATTATGGCGTGCTATAACGCCTGTCATTTACTCGAAGCATTTGTCGAAGCGGCGCCAGCGAATCAGCCTGACGCGCGATAATCAAGCACCGCCAAAATCTGGACCCAACACATTCACGAACGCTGGTACAACAAAACCCACGCCTATTAAATGACACGGAAAATGATTAATGGCCAGCTAAACTACCAAGCCCCAAACTCATCAGGCTCAGCAATATGACGATGCCGTAAAGAATCACCAGTAACTTAACACCCCGAAACGGTTTGCGCTCAGTTTCGTTGTAGCCACTTTGCAAGTATCTATCAACCTTGGCTTGATCTTCTTCAGAGAGAACGCGTTCTTGGTTGTCTGACATGTTTGCCTCCATTTTTCGGCGGCCAATATACAAAACTTTTGCCAAAAAAACAGCAGCCCCGCCCAAAGGCGGGGCTTTTTTCACTAGGCAAATAACTCAGCATCAAGATCCATGAGATTGCCCGCACCGGTGCGCATCGCTCTAAAGTGCGCTTCAGCGCGAGGAAGGATACGATCGAAGTAGAATCGAGCGGTATGCAATTTAGCTTTGTAAAAACCTTCGTCACTACCGTTATCGATAGCTTGTTGGGCGACTAACGCCATACGTGCCCACATGAAACCAAACACCACATAGCCGGAGTACATTAAGTAATCCACCGAAGCAGCACCCGCCTCTTCAGGGTTTTGCATCGACTTCATGCCTAATTCCATGGTGACCTCGCCCCACTTCTGCAGCAATTTACCCAAACTCGCTACGTAAGGCGCTACCGCAGGGTTTGAGGCATTGTCTTTGCAGAAGGCCTCCACAATTTTGGTAAACTGACGCAGCATGTCACCGCGACTCGCGAGGACTTTACGCGCCAACAAGTCGATAGCTTGAATACCTGTGGTGCCCTCATAAATGGTTCCGATGCGGGCATCGCGCACCACCTGCTCCATACCCCATTCAGCGACATAGCCGTGGCCACCATAAATTTGCATGCCTAGGTTGGTGGTTTCAATACTGGTTTCTGTCATAAACGCTTTGGCAATCGGCGTCATAAAGCCCATTAAATCGTCACAGGCCTTGCGTTCAGCTTCGCTGCCCGCGCGGATCATTTGGTCTTCAAGCAACGACAGCCAATAGAACAGCATACGACCACCTTCGCCAAAGGCTTTTTGGGTCAACAGCATGCGGCGAACATCGGGGTGAACAATGATGGGGTCAGCAGGACCCGCTGGATTTTTTGGACCACTCAACGAACGCATTTGAAGGCGTTCTTTGGCATATTTGAGGGCGCCTTGATAGCTCAATTCAGTCGATGTTAAGCCCTGCAGCGCCGTGCCCAAACGCGCCATGTTCATGAAGGTAAACATGCAATTCAAACCGCGGTTTTCAGGGCCAATTAAAAAGCCGGTCGCGCCGTCAAAGTTCATCACGCAGGTCGCTGACGCTTTGATACCCATTTTGTGCTCGATAGAGCCACATGACACCGCATTGCGCTCGCCTAATTCGCCTTGCTCATTAGGTAGGAATTTAGGCACGATAAACAAAGAAATTCCTTTAGTACCTTTAGGGGCATCGGGCAGTCGAGCCAACACAATATGAACGATATTGTCGGCCATATCGTGCTCACCGGCTGAAATAAAAATTTTGGTACCAGTAATCGCAAACGTCCCGTCGCGACGAGGCTCAGCCTTGGTGCGCAGCATACCCAAATCGGATCCGCAATGAGGCTCTGTCAAACACATAGTACCGGTCCATTCACCCGACACTAATTTGGGCAAGTAGGTATCTTTCTGCTGTTGCGTACCGTGGGCATAAATCGTGTTGCTGCAGCCCTTACTCAAGCCGGGATACATACTCCACGACCAGTTCGCTGTGGACGCCATTTCAGACACGGCCATCGCTATGGTGTTGGGAAGACCCATACCACCGTATTCCAAGGGTCCAGAAATTGACGCCCAGCCGTTCTCGACGAATTGCTGATAAGCGTCACGGAATCCCGAGGGGGTCTTAACGCCCGCGTCGCTCCACTGGCAACCTTCTTGGTCACCGGTTTGGTTCAACGGTGAAAGGACGTTTTCACAGAATTTAGCAGCCTCTTCCAACACTGCATCGATAGTGTCGCTGCCGCAATCCTCGAAGCCCATATTGGCAAAAGCTTGCTCTACATTTAACACTTCGTTCATGACGAAGCGCATGTCGCGCAAGGGGGCGTGATAATCAGGCATGTGTGTTACTCCAGAGTAAAATTAAACAGTGGTGAAAAAGTAATCTACTTTGAGGAGAACACTGAGGTTCGATTTAGTCTCTGACGAGTCATTTCTCGCCATCAGAATCTTTGTATTGCAAGCCTTTCGCCGCCAAGTCTAACAAGTCGTCGATACCGATAGGCACAGCGGATTGATACGGAATGTCCGCCATTGAATGCGCGACATTACGAACGGATGTTTGTCCGTCACTTGGCTCTTGTTGCTCGTCTAAGGCGTCGACATCCTTTCGTGCTTGCGGCGCATGCTTGCGCGGTGTTGGGCCATCGTCAGGCAATTCATCTTCGATACGACTAGGGTCGCGGCGGCGATTAGCACTTGCTTCGCTTTGCTGGCCTTCCTCGACCGGGGGAAGTGGACGAGCCTTATCCTCCTCATTTTCCTGACCCACCGCTTTGCGCTGCGCCGGTGTCGCATAGGTGAGAATAGGCGTAGATATGGGGCCTGTCGGATTAATTGCCATTCGCCTCGTCCTGGATATGTGTCCAATAACAATCGGCGAACAATGATGAACATTTAACGAGGGGAAAATTACGCCTTAGTATCGATAAGTGACCCGAGCATCTCTTCAGCACGCTTAGCCACCATCACCGAGGCTTGCACCTGTAATTTAGCCTGAGCGAGATCCACCGCGGCACCCGTCAAGTCAACCTCGCCAACATCCGCGGTTGCGGCCTTGGCGACTTGATCGGCCGCTTTGCTCGCTTGCTGCAATCCCTTCTGTATACCCTGCAATCCGGTGCTGAGTATTGAGCCACCTACCATCATTGTTGCCTCCTACTGTTTCGACAGCATGATAATGACAAGGTTCGATAATAGCCCCCTCAACCTAAAAAGTCTGTGAACCCGTTCATACTTCTGTCACTGTCCCTCACGTCAGCAGTTTGCTAAGCCAGACTGAGATACCTTGGTGAACCCGCAACACATTGGAGCACTACAATGGCGTATTCTCCCTGTTACTTGTGCCATGCCCAGGCGGCAAAAGGCGAAGATTTCTGCACGCCATGTCTTGGTGAAATGCCATGGAATAGCCGCGCCTGCCAGCAGTGCGCGCTACCGCTGAATGACCCCTGCACGATGTTTTGCAATACCTGCTTCAGCACCACACCCCCCTACGAGAAATGCTTTGCCAGCTTGATTTATGCTCCCCCGATTAGCCGCCTAATCACTCGCTATAAACATCAACATAACGAGCCGCTAGGGGCCGTTCTCGCCCGCCTCATGCTCAATACACTGGCCGATGACTTTCGCGACAGTCTTCATGACGCTGTGATAATGGCGGTTCCAATGCATCAGCATGCCCTACGACAGCGAGGATTCAACCAAGCACAACAACTCGCCCAATCCGTTGCAACCCACTTGGCGTTACCTTTAGATACGGGTCTTGAAGCCTCGCGCGCGCACATCTCCCAGCAGACCCTAAAGGCGGAACAACGGCGGAAAAATTTACTCGGTATCTTTAAATATTCGCACAGTGCGCCTAAACATACCCTCATCATTGATGATGTCATGACAACGGGTGCAACGGTGAGCGCGATCTCTGAGCTACTAAAACAACGAGGATGTGAGCAAATTAGCGTGTTATGCTTAGCCCGCACGCCAGCGGACGGACACTCGCCCAACGCTGGGTAACGAGAATGGAAAACGGCATGGGCAAATTCTGGCTAACATTAGTATTGTGCTTTGTCTCGTTAGAGAGTCAGGCTAACTCGCGCCTACTCGTCGCTGTGGCCAGTAATTTTGAACCGACTGCTCGCGCCCTCATTGCGTCTTTTAATCAACAGCAACCCAGCATCAACATCGCACTGAGCAGTGCCGCCAGCGGTACGCACTTCCACCAAATTATCAACGGTGCGCCGTATGACATATTTTTGAGTGCCGATACGCACTTTCCACAAAAACTCCATGCCGCCGGCTATGCGGGTGAGATTCGTGGCTACGCTCGCGGCAAGTTAGTGCTTACCAGCAAATTACCTTTTGAATACCAGCAAGCTATCCAGGATATTGCCCTTGGCAAGGCAAGACTGGCCATAGCCAACCCCAATACCGCCCCCTATGGACTTGCCGCGCAGCAAGTACTGTCGAACGAACACATCTCTATTACCCCGATCCAAGGGCAAAATGTTGGCCAGGCCCTCAATTTTTTGACAAGTGGCGCTGTGGATTTTGCTTTTGCCTCGCTGTCACAGGTCCTCCACCGGCATGATATCTATTGGCAATTGGCGCCGGCGGTACACGATCCTATTGATCAAGCGGCTATCTTACTAGCGATGAATAATGCTGATGCCCAAACTTTTTGGCAGTTCTTAAGCAGCCGTGAAGCGACGGCTATTATTGTTGCGCACGGGTATGAGGAGGCGAGCGTTGACTGACCCACTCTGGCAAACCTTGATACTCACGTTCCAATTGGCCACCGCCACTACGCTGATACTGCTTCTTCTAGGCACTCCCATCGCTTGGCACTTAGCCCGCAGTCACAGCCGTGTAAAACCGTTCATAGAAGCCGTCATCGCCATGCCATTGGTGCTTCCACCTAGCGTATTGGGGTATTACCTCCTGGTAGGTTTTGCACCTGACAGTCTCATCGGTGGGCTATGGCAAGACCTGTTCGACCAACGACTCGCCTTCAGTTTCGAGGCGCTTGTGATGGCCTCGGTGATTTATTCGGCGCCGTTTGTCATTCAACCTATGATTAACGCGTTTCAAACCCTTTCCGAGGGTACCTTCAAGGCGGCGGCCAGTCTTGGCTGTAACGGCTGGCAGCGCTTTGTTTTTCTCGCACTACCGATGACGAGAACCACACTCGTTAGCGCGGCCATCATGGGCTTCGCGCACACTGTGGGCGAATTTGGCGTGGTATTGATGATTGGCGGTAATATCCCAGGCGAAACACAGGTCATGTCGATTGCGCTGTATCAAGAAGTAGAAATGCTTAACTACGATAATGCCAACCGCTATGCAGCGATGCTGCTAGGTTTTTCTGCCGTGGTGCTCGTCGCTGTCTATAGCCTGCAAGCCAGAGCTAAAACGCGAGGCCTCGCCTGATGCTGGCACTTTCTCGTACGGCCGATGGCCAATTCCCTGCCATCTCCTTGCACATTAACGCCGGATTCACCGCGCTTTTTGGGCCTTCGGGGGCAGGTAAAACCCATTTGTTGGAGCAGATAGCGGGGCTTCGCGCGCTTCCGCAGGGAAGCACCATTCATTTTGCGGAGACACCATGGTGCAACATCCCGTGTGAGCAACGCGATTTAGGGTTCGTTTTCCAACACGGGGAGCTCTTTCCTCACCTCAACGTGATCGATAACATTTGCTTTGCTTGGCGATTTAAAGACGGCTGTATGTCGCACCACGCACTACATCATCTGCTTGCCTCGTTAGGTATTGATGACGGTTTTATCCATCGCCCCATCAGCACACTGTCGGGTGGGCAACGGCAACGGGTGGCTATCGCACGTGCTCTGTACAGCCAGCCTCGCCTAGTCTTACTCGATGAAGCGGTGTCTGCACTCGACGGCCCTGCTCGTGTTGCTGTGTATCGCGCGCTGCGGGAATATCAACAGCAACAGGGAGCGACGGTCATTTTTATTAGCCATATCGCCGATGAAGTTGCACAGTTTGCCGACCATGTTGCTTTAATTAGTGCCGATGGGCACGTGAGCGAATTTTCCGATGTATTTGAGGCGTTTAGTAAGATCGATAACAGCATTGGCAGCGGGCAAGACGCCGGTTCGGTGCTTCGTGCCAGCCATATTGGCTATGTCGACGGGTATGCCTTATCGGCCTTGAGCATTGGTGAACAACAACTGATTTGCCCAGCGCTAAGCGGCGCTGTTGATCAACCCATTAGGCTTCGTGTCGCCGCGCGCGATGTCAGTATCAGCCTAGAAAGACCTACGCACTCAAGTATTCTTAATAGCCTGACATGCGTGATTGACAGCGTTGACCCTCACAGTGACAGCGACGTCATGCTGCGCTTACACGTCGACGAGCAATTCCTGCTAGCAAAAATTACCCTTAAATCTCGCGATGACCTCGCTCTTCAGGTAGGCCAGCGCGTGTTTGCGCAGGTTAAATCTGTCGCACTCATGGGCTAAACATGAATCAACACCCTTACGACAATCTTACCCCCGATACCGTCATAGATGCTGTCGAATCTACTGGCTTGTTGAGCGACGCACGGATTCTGGCGCTAAACAGCTATGAAAATAGGGTCTACCAAGTGGGGATCGAGGACGCCACACCCGTCATTGCCAAATTCTATCGCCCCGAGCGATGGCGAGATGAACAGATATTGGAAGAGCATCAATTCACCCTCGATTTACAAACGGCCGACATTCCTTGCGTCCCGCCAATGAACATTGGTGGCAAAACTTTACACCAACACGCAGGCTATCGCTTTGCGCTGTTTGAGCGTCGCGGCGGTCATGCCCCCGAACTCGACAACTTAGATAATCTTTTTCAGATGGGCCGCTTCATAGCACGCATCCATCTGGTCGGCAGTCAGCGACGCTTTGAAACGCGGATAACCTTAAATCTCGTTGATTGGGTGGAGAACAATGCGACCTTTTTACTGCGAGAATTTATCCCGAAAGACTTGCGGCACGCCTATCAAACGCTAATGAACGATATCGTGCCACTTCTGACGGCTGGATTTTCGAACCTCTCGACTCATCGTTTTTTGCGATTACACGGCGACTGCCACCCAGGCAACGTGCTGTATCGCGACGAGACACCACACTTCGTCGACTTTGATGACTGTATCAACGGCCCGGCCATGCAGGATATATGGATGCTCCTCTCAGGCGATTATGCCCAGCGCTGCCAACAGCTGGCAGAAATCGCTGAAGGATACAATGAATTCTATGATTTTCCCGTGCAACAAATCAGCGCCATTGAAACGCTACGCACCATGCGCTTGATTAATTATGCAGCTTGGTTGGGCAAACGCTGGGGAGACCCAGCGTTTCCTATGCATTTTCCGTGGTTCAACAGCCCGCGCTATTGGGCCGATCACATTTTGGAGCTGCGTGAACAATTTTCGGCCTTGCAGAGCGCACCGCTGAAGTTATTCTAAATAGGCACCCTGTCCATACTTTGCGCTTGTCTTGCGCGACGCTTACAATGGACGCAAACACAACATTGGAGTCAGCATGACCGCGACCGCATCGGTGTTCACTAAGGATCACGACCCCGTATGGCAATTAATTCGTGAAGAAACTGAGCGCGAAGTGAGTCGCGAGCCCATTTTGGCGAGTTTTCTTCATGCCACCATTCTCAATCACACCCGTCTTGAGAGTGCGCTGAGTTTTCACCTGGCGAACAAGCTTGATAGCCCGACAGCGCCAGCCATGCTGCTGCGCGAAGTGATCGAGGAGGCCTTTGCCAATGACGGATCCATCGGCCGCGCCATCCGCGCTGACTTGGAGGCTGTTCGAGATCGCGACTCTGCTTGCGACCAACTGTCGACGCCGTTGTTATATTTTAAAGGATTTCACGCGCTCCAAGCCTACCGTGTCGCACACTGGTTATGGCGTAATGACCGACAAAGTTTGGCACTATTTTTCCAAAATCGTATTTCTATGGTGTTTGGCGTCGATGTCCACCCCGCTGCTCGCATTGGTCACGGCATCATGTTTGACCACGCCACGGGCCTTGTCATCGGCGAAACGTGCGTCATAGGTAACAACGTTTCCATCATGCAGTCGGTCACGCTTGGTGGCACCGGTAAAGAACATGGCGACCGCCATCCCAAAGTGGGCGATGGCGTATTAATTAGCTGTGGCGCTAAAATCTTAGGCAATATCAAAATCGGCGAAGGCGCTAAAGTAGGTGCAGGAAGCGTAGTGCTCGACGAGGTTCCGCCGCATTCAACCGTGGCGGGTGTGCCGGCTAAAATTGTCGGTCGCCCGGTGAGTCAGCAACCTGCACTCGATATGAACCATCAACTCAGTTGCGATGGCTGTGAGGACTAGCTTCCCCTGGCGCACCAAATCGCTATAATTCGCGCTCACGTTAGGGGGACAATGTGGATTTGGATCGATTTGGCGGCATTGCTCGCTTATATGGCATAGGTGGCTTACAGCACTTAACACGCGCACACTTTCTGGTGGTGGGCATTGGCGGCGTGGGTACTTGGGCCGCCGAGGCACTTGCACGCAGTGGCGTCGGCACCATCACCCTGGCTGACCTCGACGATATCTGTGTGACCAACATCAATCGCCAAACCCACGCCCTGCAGTCCACGATCGGCCAATCCAAGACCGCCGCCATGGCGCAACGCCTCCGTGATATTAACCCAGCGATAACTGTGCACGAGTTGGAAGATTTCATTGATCCGCAGAATGTGCGGCAATATATCGATAGTCGCTATGATGTCATCCTAGACTGCGCCGACACAGCACACTCCAAAACCGCCATTATCGCCACCGCCAAATATCAAAAACAATTAGTCGTCACTGTGGGGTCTGCCGGTGGTAAGCGAGACCCGCGCTTAATTACCAGCAACGATCTCAACAAAACGGTGAACGATCCCTTATTGGCCAAAGTTCGCAGCCAATTGCGCCGCTTTCACAATTACTCTCGCAACCCAAAGCGTAGCTTTCAGGTGGAAGCAGTTTATTCAGCCGAGCACATGGTATACCCGAGCGATGACGGCGGTGTGTGTACCACCAAAAATTTTAGCGATGGTGAGACAGCCCTAAATTGCAGTGGTGGCTTTGGTTCATCCACCATGATCACGGGATGCTTTGGCTTTCATGCGGCAAGTCGCGCCATCGATAAGTACTTAGCTCGGGTCGAACGCCGCCAAGACGCGCTGCAGGATTGAATAAAAGCCATTAACCCGACTGTGGGTGAGATGCTTTTGTAAACCCAGTGCATTCAAACGTTCTTTAATCATCGCGGGGTCGATCTCTGCGCGCGATTTACCGTCCACTAGGCTAAAGAGAATCACCATTAATCCACGCATCAAGCGCGCCTCGCTATCACCTTCAAAGTAACAACGACCGTCTTCCACGCGATGGCGCAGCCAGACCTTTGCTTCACAGCCGGGGAC
>DATHYR010000015.1:0-1009 GCA_035458985.1 Pseudomonadales bacterium | reverse complement strand
CTGGTTCTTGAAAATGTATGGGATTCGGGAACCTCAATTGCGGAATTTAACCCACTGAGCAAGGTTCCATGCCTGCTCATGGACGACGGTGGAGCGATGTTTGATTCGCGGGTGATTGCTGAGTACATCGATACCTTAAGTCCTGTTGGTAAGCTCATCCCTGCGACTGGGCGGGAGCGTGCTGCGGTTAAAACCTGGGAAGTATTGGCCGATGGCGTAATCGATGCTGGCATCTTAGTTCGTCTTGAAAAAACGTTTCGGAATGAAGGCGAGCAAAGTGAAAAGTGGCTTAACCGACAAATGCACAAAGTGCATCAGGGCATAGAGACCATGTCAAAGAGTTTAGGCCACTCAAAATGGTGCCACGGTAATCAATTTAGCCTTGCAGATATTTCCTTAGGATGTGCTCTTGGCTGGTTTGAATTACGGTTTCCTGAACTTGATTGGAAAACCAAATATCCAAATCTTGCAGCGCATTTTGCACAATTATCGGAACGTACTTCGTTTAAACAGACTGTCCCGCCAGCGCAGTAGTCCCTAGCGAACAATAATTCCGCCACCCAAGCAAACGTCCCCTTCATACAGAACAGCTGACTGGCCTGGCGTCACCGCCCACTGTGCAGCTTTAAATTGCAACTCGAAAGAATTGCCCTGTTCTGCTGTGATCGCGCAAAGTGCATCTTCTTGCCGATAACGGGTTTTTGCGCTGTATTGGCCTAGCAGCGGTTCATGGCCTGAGATCCATGAGGCATCCATCGCAGCTAAGGTTTGGCTCAATAACCAAGGATGATCGTGGCCTTGTGCCACATAGAGCGTGTTATTTGCTACGTCTTTGCGGGCCACATACCAAGCATCACCGGTTCCGTCTTGGCTACCGCCCAAGCCAATTCCCTTACGTTGCCCCAATGTAAAGAATGCCAAGCCCATATGCTCGCCTAATTGCTTACCATCCACACTCAGGATCGGGCCTGGGGTTCTCGGCAAATAGCGATTTAGAAATTCTCGAAAG
>DATHYR010000014.1:0-1111 GCA_035458985.1 Pseudomonadales bacterium | reverse complement strand
AATAGCCAACCCAGGAACATTGAAAAGGTAAGTACCAGCGCGATTGTATGGTGAAGAATGCGATTGGATGGTGTAGAACGCGGGGTTGGTGTTAATTACTGAGTGTTATCATATATTTACTGTTGCGTGAGTGCATCGCGGCCTTGGGGTAATCACTGAACGTGATAATATATTTCGCTGGTGCGCGGTTGCGCGGACATTGTGCTAACTTGCATTTGAATTGGCGTGGAGTGGTAAACAAACGGTCGAGTCGCATTGAAAGGCGTGCATTGTGTACTGCATCCATTGAAACGGCGTCTCAAGAGTGTGAATTATCATCATTGTTAATTAGCATATTCATTATTATACTGAGCGGTAATTATACAGTACTACGTGCAAAGGCCTAAGTGGGGGTCAATACCAAAAAAAAAATTCTGATTAGCAATAAAACAATCTCACCTGTATGGTTTAGTGTGAGAAACGAGCAACCAGCCAACCGCCGGTAAGTGCAGACGCGGCATTTCGATAATCCGTTAATCCACAAGTGAGAACCTACCCTGAGGGTAACCGGTCCCATAGATCTGCAGTATTGTAACAGTCGACCGCACGGTCCGACGGACTAAACGCAACTTTAGCGTGGTGCAGTCATCGCAACGAACAAATTACACGGCTGTGTGTGTCATGTGGATGTTGACCAGCGCGAGAATATCCAGGTAAGAGGTAATATCCAGTGTTGTGTCGCGAATCGAACGAAGGGTTGGCGAACTATCAAGCAGCGTTGATCGGTGCACGCACGGGTAAAATAAAGTTGTGTTGTTTCGCTAAAACATACAGGCATAGACACGCACGTGTGTGGCAGCCACAACGTGTGGTGTCGAAGCGGTGTGCCGTTTTCAGTCACAAACAATCTGTGCGAGCTATTACGACTGCAAGGGTGAGTATAACGGGGGGAGGACACCGTGCAGGGCAACCGTGTGGTGGTTTCAAATCGCTTCGCGAGGTTTCAGCCGCAAGGCAGCAAACTATCGGCCGCCCAGCAGCAGAAACTGTCTGGCGCGCGGCAAGCGTATCGTGGTCGCTGGCCGACGGTCGACCAAGCGAAGTATCTGGTATTAATTAACGAGCCGCGTGG
>DATHYR010000013.1:0-1157 GCA_035458985.1 Pseudomonadales bacterium | reverse complement strand
GTTAATAGACCACCTTTGCCAATGGAAGCAAGGGTATCATTGCTGACTATATTCAAAGCCACAGAAGGACTAACCGATAGATCTCCTGCCGCTCCTGTGGTTACTTTGGTATCACTGCTGTTATTGGACTGTGCCAGTAAGGTGACATTGCCAGCGTTAGTGAGGTTGACATTATCGCCAATGGAAGCATCTGCGACATTAGTAATCTTATCGAGGGCGAAGGCAACCCCAACGCCCACCTTCGCATTCGCCGCATCAGGATTAGCGGGTACGACTGCTTTAGCAATAGTAGAAGACTTGGTATTGTTGATAGCCGTAATTGATACATCGCCTGTACCTGCATCAATAGTGGCATTAGCCGCGATGGCAGCTGTTGATGAGTTGGTGCCAACGAGATTGAGAGCAACTGCTCCTGCTAATCCGACATTAGTCGCTCCTGCCCCTGCGGTTGCTTCGGCTTTGAAGTTGCTGAAGCCATCGCCACCGAGGGCAGGGTCAGCCATTTTTGCTGATAGGTCAATTCCCTTGGCAGTAACTGTAGCCGCACCGATAGAAGCTTTATTTTCCGTATTGACAATATTGAGAGCAAGACCAACACCGACACCGATCTTAGCGGGTGGCACATCGGGATTGTTGCCAACAGCTTCTCCACTGGCGATGGCGGCGGCATCAGTTTCGTTTGTCGATGCTAATTTGAACTGTCCTGCTGCATTGATTACGAGTCCATCACTCAATGAGGCATTGGCTTTAGAGTTGACGAGGTTTAGTGCTAAACCTGCGGCAATTGATACATTGCCTTCACTGGTCTTGGCTTTCCCAGCTACGCCATCTTTATTGGCTTGGCTATTCTTGCTATCATCAACTTCCAGCTGCTTATTGACCTGAGATTCAGCATTATCATCCTTGCCACCATCTGTGGAAGCCTTAGCGCCAGAAGCAGAAGCATTAGCGGTCGCACTGCTATTGGCATAGGACAGTGCGCTAAATCCAATGCCGCCTTCGGTGGCGGTGATGTTTCTGGATGTGGTGGCGGTGGTGATGTCATTGACGAAGTTGAGGGCAAGGGCAGCACCCACAGCGACCTTACTACCTGCGGCGGCGGCATCAGCACTAGCAACCGTGGAACCGCTATGTTCTGCTTTAGCATCAAGGGACTT
>DATHYR010000012.1:0-1122 GCA_035458985.1 Pseudomonadales bacterium | reverse complement strand
ACTACCTACATCTAAAACAACACTTTTTGGACGAATGAATCGTTTGGCCATACTAATACGCCGACTTTGTAGGTAGAAGTCAAATGGTTTCATACAACTACTTTGTATTAAAGAATGATAAGTGTCCGTGCAATTATACCAACTAAATACCCTGATTGCTAGTTGACGTCCATGAAAAACTTTGCCACGATGTGAGTGCTTAGGCCACATCAGCAAAGGAGTGTTCATGGACGCCACTTGGATTATAACAACGTTTGTCCTGATTGATACGGCGATGATGAATCTTGACCACCGAACTGATGTGCGTGCCGGTGTCCCGGACAGCGAAATTGTGACGGTTGCCCTCGTTGCTGCCAAATACTTTGCCAATAATCATCGGATTGCCCTCACTGTCATGCGCCAGTTGCACTATTTATCGGGCACGATCAGCCATTCACGATTGAATCGGCGTCTGCACACATTACGCGACTGGATGGACAATTTGCCCGAATTGTTGGCCGATATGTGCAGTACATCAACCATTTATATTATTGACAGTATGCCGATTCCGGTCTGTCGACGTGCGCGCGCAAAGCGCTGTACGAAAGTGCGCGGTGCGCAGTATAACGGGACATGTCATGCCAAAAACGAACGCTATTTTGGCTGGAAGCTCCATCTTATTTGTGATCATGCGGGCATCCCTACCCGCTTTGTCCTCCGCCCGGCCCGTCAACATGACACCACGGCGGTCGATGATTTGGCCTGCAGGTTGCCCTTCGGATCAGTGCTTCTCGGCGACCGTGGGTACGTCAGTGAACCACTTCGTCATCACCTTGATGCCCGTTACGGTGTGACCATGATTGCCATCCATCGTACCAATATGAAGCCGAATACTCCCGCAGAACAACGCCTGCTTCGTATGCATCGGAAGCGCATTGAGACCTGCAATAGTCAACTGGAGAAAATGGGTGTGGCACGACTGCATGCACGGCTCTCTGCCGGTGTCACACTCAAAATTGCTGCATCACTTTGCGCTTTGAGTGTGACCAATTACTGCTAGACTAGCAATCAGGGTAATCAGTGAGTATTTTGCAGAGATTATCAAATTTTTCGTTGTAATCGTGCGGGAGCATAGGTTGTACT
>DATHYR010000011.1:0-95499 GCA_035458985.1 Pseudomonadales bacterium | reverse complement strand
GTGCCACGGCATTAGAGGTGTCTGCGACAGCGATTGATTGGATTTTTGCACCCACCGTGGCGGTGTCAAAAGATGTCCGTTGGGGGCGTGCTTATGAAAGCTTTAGCAGCCAGCCTCAGATCGTTAGCGATTATTCGACAGCCATTATTCGCGGTATTCAAAGCACCGGATTGGGTGCAACCGCTAAGCATTTCATTGGTGATGGTGCCACTGTTCGTGGTGATGACCAGGGTGATGTTGTTTTAGCGCTTGATGAGTTGATCGGTGTACATGGCGCTGGCTATGTCAGTGCGATTGAGGCTGGTGTGCAGGGTGTAATGGCCTCGTTTAATAGCTGGCATGGCGACAAATTACACGGCCATCGCTTCTTACTCAACGACGTGCTGCGTGATCAAATGGGTTTCAATGGCATGGTGGTGGGAGATTGGAATGGCCACGGCCAGGTTCGTGGCTGTACAAATTCCAGTTGCGCACAGGCGATCAACGCAGGCGTTGATTTGATTATGGTGCCCGAAGATTGGAAAGAGATGCTTTTCAACACCGTTCGTCAGGTACAGGAAGGCGTCATTAGTGAGGCGCGTATCAATGAGGCGGTAAAACGTATCCTCACCATGAAGAAAGAATTGGGCCTGTTTGAAAAAGCGATTGATCGCCCCTCAATTTCGGTGGTGGGTAGTCCTGAGCACCGCGCCATAGCGCGTGAAGCGGTGCGCAAATCGTTGGTGTTGCTGAAAAACCAAGGGTCTTTGCCGTTATCACCCAAGGGTAATTACTTAGTCATGGGAGAGGCCAGTGACAACATTGGTCAGCAGTCTGGTGGTTGGACGATAACTTGGCAGGGTACGGGTAATAACAATTCGGATTTCCCTGGCGGTACATCTATTTATGCAGGTATCAAGGCGGCTGTTGAGTCTGCGGGTGGCAGTGTTTCTTTGAATGCGTGGGATGACTCTAAAGGTCAGCCGGATGCTGTTGTATGGGTGTTTGGTGAGCGCCCTTATGCCGAAGGGTTGGGGGATATTGAACACTTGGATTTCGTCCATATGAACCCCGATGAGTTGACGCGTGCTAAGGCCTTTGCTGACGCTGGTGTGCCCGTAGTTTCAGTCTTCATTAGTGGTCGTCCTATGTGGGTCAATGAGGAGCTTAACTTGTCAGATGCCTTCGTGGCTGCTTGGTTGCCTGGTAGCGAAGGTGTGGGCGTGGCTGATGTGTTAGTGGCTACGGAAGCGGGTGCGGCTAATGTCGACTTTACGGGTGTTTTGTCCTTTGATTGGCCCAAGTTGCCGGTCAATGTGAATAACCCAGACGCTCCGGTGGACGACATCTTGTTCCCTTATGGCTATGGCTTGAATTATGCCTCTGAGGTTACCCCTTGGACGCCGTTGGGTGAGACAGCGGTGGGTATTTCGGCGAGTACCGATGTGGCTATTTTCAATCGTGGTATGCGCGGTGATTGGCAATTAAGCCTGCATGACGCGCAAGGTGAAAAAGCGGTTAACGCTTCTATCGTCAATAGCCCATCAGGTAAGGTGCGTGTCGCGACCACAGATATTGAAGTACAGGAAGACGGCTTGTTATTTACCTGGCAAGGTGAAGGCGGTTTCCGCATGGCGGCCGATTCTGCTCAAGATATTTCGGGTGCTCAGGGGTCGTCATTACAATTCTCTGTGACGTTGCCCAAGGGGGCGCCAGACAGTTTTGTGCTAAGCATGGATTGTGGTGAGACCTGTAAAGGTTCATTAGATATTGCTAAGGAGCTCGGCGCGCTTGAAAAACATAACTGGCATATCGTTGCCATTGATACCGCATGCTTCACCGATGATATGTCGGCTGTTAAGGCAGTGGTCGATGTGGCCGCGAGTGGTGATTTTCAATTAACTATTCGTGATGTCCGTATTGCTAAAACCTCGGTTGTGCCCGTGACTAAGTGCCAGTAAGGACCGATTTATGAAGCTTTTAAGAAAGAGTGTATTGATCGCTATCCTTTCGGCTGTAAGTGCAGTGAATGCAGCTGAAATGTGTACCGAGCAGACATTGCTTGAGACGTTTGATGGAGAATCTTTAAACCAACAGCTCTGGAGCTTCGATATCGGTGATGGTTGCGACCGCGAGTTATGTGGTTGGGGTAATAATGAAGCGCAATTTTATCATTCTGATAATGTCAGCTTGCGCGATGGACACCTAGTCATTCTTGCCCATGAGGACGAGAACCTTGGTCATATCACCTCTGGTAAAATCGTGACGCGTGACAAATTTGCTCAACGCTACGGACGTTTTGAAGCGCGTATTAAGGTGCCTGCGGGTTTGGGTCTTTGGCCCGCCTTCTGGTTGATGCCCGATCAACCAGAGCAGCGTTGGCCATTAGAGGGTGAGATCGATATTTTAGAGCGTCCTGGTCGTAGTTTTGATGATCTCCGTACTGTTATTGCGGCGGCGCATTTTGGTGAGTTGTCGCCTAAGAATACGCATTTTGCACAGTTTCTGATTATGCCTAAATTCTGGCATGACGACTTTCATCTCTATGCGGTGGATTGGACCGAGGATCGAATCACATGGTCAATAGATGGTCGTGAGTTTGCAAACTTCAGTCGTGAGGATGCGAGCCCTTATAGATGGCCTTTTGATGACAAAGCCTTCTATGTCATTCTCAATCTTGCTGTGGGTGGAACACTTGGTGGCGAGGTACATTTAGACAGCATGCCGGCTGAAATGGTAGTGGATTACGTTAAGGTTTCTCAGTTTGTTGATTGTACTGGTGATTTAGTAAAGTAGTTTTCCTGTTGTGAGGGTTTGTTTTGACTCTTTTGCCGGGCTTTTGCCCGGTTTTTTTTGTTATGTCTAGCGGGATTCAGTCTATTCGTACCTAGCAAAATTGAGCATGCAAGGCATGTCCATTTATCGCAGCTTAATACCCGTTCGTCGCTAAGCAGAAGATATTGAAATGACTATCTTATAGAGTAACAAATGGCACTGTATCGACACGGGCGTTACGTGTTTATCATCTTTTATGGAAATGAAGGGAGAAACTTCGTGAACAATAAGTATTTTAATAAGACTCCACTTGCGTTGGGTGTGGCATTGGCCTTCACTTCGACCATTGCAAGTGCACAAGGAGTTGATAGCAACGAATCATCAAAGGCTTCTGGGGTTGTTGAAGAAGTCGTAGTAAAGGGTATCCGCCAGAGTCTTGAGGCTTCTGCAGATGTGAAACGTTTCGACGGTGGCGTTGTTGACGCTATTACTGCTGAAGATATCGGTGCATTCCCTGATACCAACCTAGCAGAATCTTTACAGCGTGTGACTGGTGTGTCTATCGACCGTGCGCGTGGTGAAGGTCAATACGTCACTGTTCGTGGTTTTGGTCCAGCCTTTAACCTGGTGACATTGAATGGTCGTCAAATGCCTACCACGGGTGGTGCAGACGGTAACAGTCGTTCGTTTGACTTTGGTAACTTGGCTGTTGAAGGCGTTGCTCGCGTTGAAGTTTACAAGAGTGGTAAAGCTGATGTTCCTACAGGTGGTATCGGTTCTTCTATCAACATTGTAACGACTCGTCCATTAGAAGCGCCTGGCTTTAAAGCGACAGCTGCTATCTCTGGCATGAACGACACTTCAACTAAAACGGGCAGTGATCTTACCCCTGAAGTTTCTTTCTTAGTTTCTAATACTTTCTTGGATGATACAGTAGGTGTTGCCGTTACAGCGGTTCGTCAAGAGCGTAATAATGGCGCAGCTACAGCTAGCGTTGGTGGCTGGCGTACATTCGCGGGTGACGTTGACAACTCTTGGTCGGGTGCTCGTCCTTCAGAATGGGGCGGTATTCCTTATGACCAAACAACGCAAGTAGATCGTCCTCTGACACCAGAAGAGCGTTACTCTGTGCCACAAAGTGTGGGTTATGAGTTTGCAGAGTGGGATCGCGTTCGTACTAACAGTCAGTTGACTTTGCAATATGCGCCATCTGACAAGGTCACGGCTACTGTTGATTACACCTACTCTGAAGTTGAACTGCAGCGCACGTTCTCTAACTACTCTGCATGGTACAACTTTGGTGATGTGCGTTCAGCATGGGACGGCGAGCAAAATGCTTCTCCACTTTACTACACAGAATTCAATGGCGGTGGCGGTGACTTCTCCATGGGTGCTGGTGAAGATGCCACTGTTCAAGAAAATAAGTCACTTGGCTTTAACTTGACTTGGGATGCTACAGATCAGCTTTCGTTAGAGTTTGATCACCACAGTTCAACAGCAGAAGCACGTCCAGACAGCCCATTTGGTAGCAGCGCGCTGCTGTCAATTGCCGCTTTCTCGCGTAACTCTACAACCACCTATTTCGATCGTGGTGAGTTGCCTGTATTGTCATTAGACCTGTCTGATCCATTGTCGCCAGACGATATGATTGTGACGGGTAGCGTGTTTGCGAACAACTATCAGCGCATGGAAATTGATCAGTCTAAATTCTCTGGTACGTTTGAATTCGACGCAGATGCGTTTGTTAAGAGCGTAGACTTCGGTATTGAAATGACTGAAGTTAACAACCGTACGGCTGCCGCTGTTGTCCAGCGTGATGCATGGGGTGGTGTGACTCAACGTGGTGCTATTGCTGACTTGATGACGCCTGCCGATGCCGCGGGTCGTTTCAGTGATGTCTCTGGCGGTAACGATCCTGATCTGACGACTTCATACTACACCTTTGACATGTCAGACGTGATTGCTCGTACTGAGCAGTTGATTGCTTCTGGTGATGCTACATTGTTCCAAGTTGCTGACATGGGCTACTGTGGCACGGGTCTTTGCCCTTCAAATGACTACAGTGTTGACCGTCGTACCACGGAAGAGCAAACAGCTGTTTATGCACAGTTGAACATGGGCTTTGAGTGGGGCTACCGTCCTGTTGATATTCGCTTAGGTGTTCGTTACGAAGAAACTGATGTTGCTTCTGAAGCATTGGCACCCCTTTACAGTGGTGTTAATTGGGTTGGTGGAAACGAGTTCAGTGCTGTTCGCGGCGAGACAAGCTTTACACAGTTGTCTGGTAGCTATGACAATCTGTTGCCAAATTTGGATATTCGTGTCGGTGTTACTGAAGACGTTGTTGCTCGTGCGTCATTCAGTAAAACTATGTCTCGTCCAAACTACCTCGACATTCAAGGTGGCCAAACCATTGATCAGTTACTCCGTATTGATGGTGGTACCGGACAGCGTGGTAACCCAAATCTGAAGCCTTTGGAATCAGATAACATCGACTTGTCGGTTGAGTGGTACTACGACGATGCTAGCTACTTCTCAGCAGGTTACTTCCACAAGAACGTGACAAATTTCATCGGCGTTGCTCAGTTCAACGAAACATTGTTTGATCTGCCACATCCTGGTCAAGGTGCCTATGCTGATGAAGCGCGTGCTGAATTGGGTCAAACGGCAACAAGCGGTGATATTTACGGTTGGATTTTGGCAAACAAAGCTGGCTCACCTGGTGTGGACGTAGCTAATGGTTTGATTTCTGGTCAGCCAGGCGACGGTCTTGCTAACTTCCGTGTATCTGCGCCTGTGAACCAAGGTGAAGACACTGTAGATGGCTTTGAAATTAACTTGCAGCATACCTTTGCTGACACGGGTTATGGCTTCATTGCTAACGCGACCTTCGTTGATGCTGATTCATCATACGATAATTTCTTAGTAGCTTCTCAGTTCGTTGTGACAGGTATTAGTGACTCAGCCAACTTGGTCGGCTTCTATGAAAATGACTGGATGTCTATCCGTATCGCTTATAACTGGCGTGATGCGTTCTTAGCGGGTACAGGTCAGAACAACGTAGGTGGTATTGCTCCTACTTATGTGGCTGCCTATGATCAGATTGATATCGGTGCGCAATTCACCATCGCTGAAAACTTGAACTTGTTCATTGATGCGATCAATGTGACTGACGAAACAACTTATGTTTACGGCCGCAGTGAATCACAGCCATTGTTTGTTTCTCAGGCTGGTGCACGTTATAACGTAGGTGTTCGTTACACGTTCTAATAATTAGTTATTAGGCCGTTTGAAAAAAGGCTGTCTTCGGGCAGCTTTTTTTTCATCTTATACGTATGATTTTTATTACTTTTTAGTTGTGTGTATTCATGGAAAAGAAATATAACATCGTGATTGTTGGGGGGGGCACTGCCGGATGGCTTTCTGCAGCAAGGTTTGCAGCGGCGCTTGGTCCTAACGTGGGTGTTACATTGATCGAGTCGCCAACTGTCCCCACTATTGGCGTGGGTGAGGGTACGTGGCCTTCTATGCGAACAACGCTTCAAGCTACCGGTTTGTCGGAACGTGAAGTGATACAACGCTGTGATGCAAGTTTTAAGCAGGGAACGTTGTTTAGAGGTTGGGTTACTGGCCAACACGATGACGTTTATATGCATCCTTTCAGCTTACCTGCTGATTACTCTGTTAGTAACTTGGCTGATTGGTGGCAATCCACCTCACAAGCTACAGATTTTTGCCAATTAGTGACACCTCAAATGTCCGTTGCGCTGGCTAATAAAGCGCCCAAGTCACCACAAATGCCTGATTATGCGTTTGCGCTTAACTATGGTTATCATATTGACGCAGGCAAGTTTGCCCAGTTGCTCCATGAACATAGTGTGCAAAAACTCGGTGTGGTATATGTTTCAGCAGATGTCATGTCGGTTGAGGTACAGGCTGGCCAGATTGAGCAACTGATCCTATCTAATGGTTCGGCTATTTCCGCTGACTTATTCATCGATTGCACAGGTCAAAAAGCCTTGCTGATTGGTCAGTACTTGGAATCGTCTTTCGTATCCATGAGCGATACATTGCCAAATAATCGGGCGGTGGTTACGCAAGTTCCCTACGTAGATAAGTCAGCTGAAATCGCTTCCTGTACGTTGTCTACTGCTCAGTCGTGTGGTTGGGTCTGGGATATTGGTTTGCAATCTCGCCGTGGCGTGGGTTTTGTCCATAACAGCACGTTTGTCAATGTTGATGAAGCTTCTTCAATATTGTTGGAGTATGTAGCTAACACCAGTGGTAAAGACATCGCTGATTCGGTGAAAACGAGAGTAGTCGATTTTGAACCGGGTTACAGACCTCAGCCTTGGCTGGGTAATTGTGTCGCCATTGGTCTATCTGCCGGCTTCATTGAACCCCTAGAAGCTTCTGCCCTTGCTATGATTGAGCAGGGTATCTCTTTGGTGTTGGATAACTTCCCACATCATGCGTCTTTATTTGCCCCTGCAGCACGTACGTTTAACCAAAAAATGCAGGAAAATTGGCAAAGTATTCAAGAATTCTTAGCGCTACATTATGCGTTGAGTCAACGTGATGATAGTGAATATTGGCGACGGGCTAGATCGCCGGAGAGATTTCCTGAAAGGTTACGTGATAAATTACAACTTTGGCAGTATAGGGCTCCATCACATCGTGATGCTCCTCGTTATGATGAGTTATTCCCAGCCGCAAGTTATCAATATGTTTGGTTGGGTATGAAAGCTCACCAATTCAATAGCCAGCCGCTGGTAGCTAATACATCGATGATGAATCCCAAGTATGTAGATCGTCTTTTGCATGATGTTAGGGAGAAAACCATGCAACTGACGCAGTCGCTGCCCTCAAATCGAGCGCTTGTTGACGCCCTTATTCGATAATAATGTTTGTAAAAGGTTATTCATGAAAAATTTAAAAATATTAAATAATGTAGAGCACAAGGATTTGCGAGTTATTCAGGGTCAGCCGCAAAGCTTTGGCGATGTTGTTCACAGTAGTCCTTGTTACACCTTTGAATTTAGAAATTTACAAAATGATTTCCCCATTTTATTACAAGAAAGTGCGGAATATGGCTATTTGCCTGTAGCATTGATGGGTTTTGAGAAAGCGGAGAATCTGTTTGTTCAAGATGATCAGTGGACAAGCCACTACGTCCCTGCATTTATCCGTAAAGGTCCTTTCTATATTGGTACACAGAAAAATGCTTCAGGTGATGAGATGCGCTTAATGAGCATTGATTTGGACCATCCTCGTGTGAATTTAGAACGAGGTGAAGCCCTTTTCCAGCCGTTGGGCGGGCGCACCGATTACTTAGAGCAGATTGCTGATTTACTTGAGACTATCTATCTGAATGCAGAGATTACTGAGCAGTTTACTGCCGAGCTCAAGGCGTTAAATCTCATCGAATCCGTAACATTTGATATCAAGCTGACTAATGGATCACACAATCAATTATTAGGTTTCTACACTATTGATGAAGATCGTTTAAAGCAGCTGGATGGGGCAACATTAGAACGTCTTTCGGCTAAGGGCTTTTTGTTACCTATTTTCATGATGATTGCTTCGCTGTCCAATATAACCAAAATGGTTAAGTTAAAGGAATTAAAGGTCGCCGCGGCATGATCTATGACGCACTGCCACTCGTTTCGTCGATAACACCTGAAAAAGCGGGTGTTATTCCTTCGCATGTGTTTGAAAGTGAGCAGCCTGTTGTTATTAAAGGCTTAGTCAATCATTGGCCGGCAGTCTCTACTGAGGAGCAAGGATTCAAAGCCCTGGCTGGTTATTTGGCGCGTTTTTGGACCAGAGAACGCCCTGTCACTGCGTATGTCGCTGGGCCAACTGTTAAAGGGCGATTCGGCTACAACGAGGCATTTAATAACTTTAATTTTAAATCGGGTAGTGCGCCACTTCCTGATGTCATGGAACGTCTCATGGAACAGGAGGTGTTGCCTGAGGATCAGGCAGGTTCAATTTATGTAGGATCGACGCCTGTGGATCAGTGGTTACCAGGTTTTCAAAACGAGAATGCCTTGTCAGTTCCTGGTATGCCGCTTGTGAATTTTTGGATGGGCAACAAGACCACGGTGTCTGCTCATTATGATTTTCCGCATAATGTGGCATGTGTTGTGAGGGGGCGGAGACGTTTCACTTTTTTCCCCACGTCACAAATCGACAATCTTTATGTGGGACCCATTGATAGAACACCCTCGGGCCAGCCAATTAGTTTGGTCAATTTCGATCAGCCTGATTTTGAGGCTTTTCCACTGTTCACAGAGGCGTTAAAGCATGCACAAACGGTTGTTTTAGAGGCAGGCGATGCGATCTTTATCCCAAGCATGTGGTGGCATCACGTTAAGTCACTGTCTAGTTGCAATATGCTGGTCAATTATTGGTGGATTGACGATGTCTCAGGGATGCGTGGGTCACCATTTAACGCGTTGCTTCATGCAGTGATGGGTTTAAGACATTTGTCCCCGGTACAAAAGAAAGCATGGCAACATATTTTTAACTACTACATTTTTGAAAGTGATCGTCATGATATGAGCCATATACCGGCTCATGCACAAGGTTATTTAGGTGAGTTGAAGCCAGAAGATGTCTTCAGATTACGCTCTGATCTCATCAATCGACTGAACCAATAATTGGGTTAGACCTAACGGAGTGAGTATGAACCAAGATCGAATTGAACATGTCGTTATTGCCGGTGGTGGCACGGCGGGTTGGATGACGGCGGCTTCTATTGCAAAGTTACTTGGCAAAACAGTTAAAGTAACACTTGTAGAATCTGAGGAAATTGGCACAGTTGGTGTGGGTGAAGCGACGATTCCTACGCTACAAACCTTGCATGAATTGCTCAAAATTAAAGAGCAAGATTTTATCAAGGCGGTAGGCGGTACCTTCAAACTAGGTATTAGCTTCGAGAACTGGCTAGATGTAGGAAAGGATTATATTCATTCCTTTGGATATACCGGTAAGGACTGTTGGGCGGCTGGATTCCAACATTTTTGGCTCAAAGGTAAGGAAAAAGGTATTGCTCATGAATATGGCGAGTACTGCAATGAGTGGGTGGCCGCTAAGCACAATAGATTCGCTGTATTGCCAAATCATGGTTTAAATTATGCGTACCATTTCGATTCTGCAAGATATGCTAAGTTTTTAAGAAACATAGCTGAGACGCATGGTGCTGTAAGAATTGAAGGCAATATCAAGCAAGTGCATCAACACCCGGAGACTGGATTTATCGAGGCGTTAACTCTTGCCTCGGGTCAACGCATAGACGGCGATTTTTTCGTTGACTGTACAGGTTTCAGGGCCCTGCTGATTGAGCAAACATTGCATGCTGGCTTTGATGATTGGCAGCACTGGTTGCCATGCGATAGCGCGCTGGCCGTGCAGACCGAAAATATCCAGCCCCCTATTCCATATACTCGTTCCATTGCTCATGAAGCTGGTTGGCAATGGCGCATTCCGTTGCAGCATAGAACGGGTAATGGATTCGTCTATTGCAGTAAGTTCCTTTCTCGTGACGAGGCCGAAACAAAGTTGCGTGCTAATTTAGAGGGCAAGATGGTCACTGAGCCACGGCCTATTAGCTTTAAAACAGGTATGCGTCGTCGTCATTGGGTGAAAAACTGTATCGCGGTTGGCTTATCTAGTGGCTTCATGGAGCCTTTAGAATCGACCAGCATTCATTTGATTCAGCGTGCCGTTGTACGTTTCATGCAGATGTTCCCACATTACGGTGTTCGCAAGCCTGATATTGAAGAATTTAATCATCAAATGATGGCCGAAATTGAAAATATCCGAGACTTTATCATCCTTCATTATCATGTCACTGAAAGAACAGACTCTCCTTTTTGGCGGCATGTGAAATCCATGGAAATTCCAGATTCATTGAAGCACCGCATAGAGCTCTTTAAGGAAACAGGTAAGGTCTTTAAAGTACCTACGGAATTATTTGGCGAGAATTCTTGGACGCAAGTTATGTTGGGGCAAGGGCTATATCCTGAGCAGTACCATCCGATTGCAAACATGATGGAAGATGATGAACTTGAAGGCTTTTTGAACGGCATACATAAGTCCGCGCAACGATTAGTTTCCCAGCTACCTGAGCACCAAAAATTTATCGACCATTATTGTAAAGAAGCCGGTATGAATTAATGGAGAATTGAAAGTTTCATTGGATTGTTTCCTTCCTTTGAATGCGATGGCTTGTGAGAGCTGACTCGTTTTTTTGCCGGGGTTTACCCCGGCTTTTTTTTGCCTGTTATTTGGGTAATGGGTAATCCATGGGTGTTAAAAATCTGTTGTCGTCAGCGTGAACGTCACTGTTGATAGAATCAATCAGGGTACTTATGCACATGACTAGATGGCTTGACGTTACTTTGTAACGGCGGTAGGCCGTGGGTCTTAAAAGTGGCCAAAAAAAAAGCGCCCCGAAGGGCGCAAAAAATGAGCAAAGTCAACAGAGACAAATATCTCTCTTAATATTTAGCATGCGCCATGCCAATTATTTTATATATGAAAAACAATGGCTTAATGCTTTTGTTCGCATGGCGCATACATACATTGCACGGTTATCGTGCGTGATGCGCACTCAATGTGTGCAATCAGTTTTCTCGATACCAAGGAAGCAGTGGCTGCCACCACTTTTCAGTATGCTCCACGTTAGTTAAGTCAATAATTTCACCGAACCGAGGTGTAAGCATTTGATCCTCCTCTGTCGTTAATTTGTCTAATTCCACGAGCGGTTCGAACCAAGGATGGAAAGCCAAGTTAAACGTGCTGTTATGTATTGGAATCATCCTTTTACCGCGCAAATCGCGATGTGCTTGCAGCGTTTGCTGGGGGAATAAATGGATATTTGACCACATATCGTTGTAGGCTCCCGCCTCCATAAGGGTAATGTCAAACGGTCCAAGCCGCTCTCCAATGTGTTTAAAGCCATTGAAATAACCGGTATCGCCGCTAAAGAAAATGTTATGGCGTTGTCCGCGCAGCGCCCAGCTTGCCCAAAGCGTTTGGTTTCGGTCGTTAAGCCAGCGACCAGAAAAGTGTTGGCTTGGGGTGGCTGTGACGATGACACTTCCGACGTCTGTCGACTCCCACCATGCCATGGCCGTAATTTTTTCAGGGGCAATGCCCCAATCGATCAAATGATGTTCGACACGGCTAGGGACTAAAAATCGTTGTGTCTTGGTATTAATCGCTTTAATGGTGGCTTCGTCGAGATGATCATAATGATCATGGCTTATTACCACTGCGCTGAGTTCCGGTAAATTGTCCAGTGATACGGCAGGCGCGTGAAAGCGCTTTGGCCCCACAAAGCTGAAAGGTGACGCCCGTTCACTGAACATTGGATCTGTAATGATCCACTCTCCATCAAGGCGGATAAGTACCGTTGAATGACCAAGTTTGACCAGCTTGTCGCTCTCACCACTCTTTAGGGATTCCCCTGGATCGACCACCGGTATGGGTTTGATCGGCTCCATGTGTGGACTCGTATTAGTGAAGCGCTTCCACAAGATGCTAAAAAACGACGTCGCGGGCTTTTCCCGGCTGTCTAGGATAGTTGGCTCGATGTTTCCATCGGTTGTGGCGCATGCAATAGAGCTAGAAGCTATGGCAACAAAAAGGGCGCAGGCGGTGGCTCGCATGGTTATCAGATCTCTCATTCTAAATGGCTGTGTCGAAACGTAGTCTATACGTTTATACTGCCCTAAATGTTTTGTAGGAATGCGTTATGGGCATCGATGCCGTAATTACTCTTGTCGTTATGATGGCTTTTTTTGTCGTCGCCATAGGGGGCATTTTAGCGGTAGATTATGCCTTGGTATTGGCAATGACGGTGCTATTAGTCCTTGGCGTGTTAACGCCCACAGAGGCTTTTGGTGGTTTTGCTAATCCTGCCATTTTTGTGATTGTCTCCTTTTACGTCGTTTCAGCCGCGCTTAAAGAAAGTGGCGCGCTTACCGTCTGGGTGCAGCGCGCGTTGGGTCGAGGAGCGGGTATCAAGCGTTCAACGCTGCGAATGATGCTGCCAGTGGCGACCATCAGCGGTTTTGTCAGTAACACGCCGGTTGTGGCAATGTTTATCCCCCAGTTGCAGGATTGGGCGCGTCGTTCCCGCCTACCGGCGTCCAAGTTACTCATGCCGTTGAGTTTTGCCTCTATTTTGGGAGGGATGTGTACCATGATTGGTACCTCGACCAATATCTTGCTGAGTGGATTGATTGAGCAGGCAGAAGTCAGTGGCAGTTTGCATTTATTTTCTCCCGCCTTGGTCGGCGTGCCGCTGGTCGTCGTTGGCATCCTTTACTTTCTAATCATTGGTCATCGGCTGCTACCAGTGCGCGAGGATCTGGTCAGTTCTCTTGAGGATGCCCAGAAGTATGCAGTGGCTATGCAGGTTGATCTTGGTGGCCCGTTGGATGGTTTAACCATTGCTGACGCTGGTTTGCGCCAGTTGCAGTATAGCTTCTTATCTGAGCTACAGTCGGGTGAGCGGATTATGCCGGCGGTGACACCAAGAGAAATTCTTCATGGGGGTGATATCTTAATTTTCGTGGGTCAGCCCGAGGCTGTAAGTGAGTTGCGACAAATTCATGGATTGTCGCCGGCTGAAAAGCAAGTCTCAAAGCTTGATATCCCTCATAGCAATCGTGCATTGATTGAGGCAGTCATTTCGCCATGCTCATTTTTGGTAGGTAAAACGGTAAAGGAAAGTCGATTTCGTACCCGTTTTGGTGGCGCCATTTTATCGGTTTCAAGAGGGGGAGAGCGGTTAAATCAAAAGGTCGGCGCCATTGAGTTGCGGGCGGGTGATACGCTGTTGTTGGAGGCCGCTCGAGGTTTTGTGCCTCGCCATCGTTACAGCAGAGATTTTTTACTACTAAGCCGCT
The DNA here is from genome assembly GCA_035458985.1 of Pseudomonadales bacterium. Taxonomy (GTDB): domain Bacteria; phylum Pseudomonadota; class Gammaproteobacteria; order Pseudomonadales; family JAHEIH01; genus JAHEIH01. Next base: position 81,820 of record DATHYR010000011.1, on the reverse strand, counting down.
TAGATGGTGCGACTTTACCGAACCTTCGCAAGGCACCGGTTGCCTTGGGTTTGCTGTTAGTTTTTGTCTTAGCGGTGGTTTCTGGGTTGTTATCGCTTAGTGGCGGCGCGCTGCTACTGGCCGGCAGTATGATTGCGACACGCTGTCTAAGTGCTGAATCGGCGCAGCGCAGTGTCGATATGAGAGTGGTCATAGCTATTGGGGCTTCGTTATCGTTGGGTGTGGCGGTCTTTAAGACGGGTTTGGCAGGTATGGCGGCGAGTGGCGTTATGGCTTTGGGCGGCGGTGATCCGTTACTTAATTTATTCCTACTTTATCTGGCCACTGTCATCATTACTGAAACAATCACCAATAACGCTGCCGCCGTCTTAATGTTCCCGATTGCCTTATCGATAGCGAGTGGGCTGGGTGTGGATGCGATGCCCTTTGTAATGGCCGTGTTGTTTGGTGCCTCGGCCAGTTTTGCCACGCCCATTGGTTATCAAACCAATCTCATGGTGCAAGGACCTGGCGGTTACAGTTTTGCTGACTACTTACGGGTGGGTTTGCCATTAACCCTATTGGTAGGGGGTGTGGTGGTATGGCTTGTGCCCATGGTATGGCCTTTTTGAGGCGTTTAGTCATATTTTGGTTGGCGCTGTGTTGGGGGATGGCCCTTAATGCTGCGCCGCGCGAAGATATTCTGCTCACCTATGAGGCTTTGCTTAATCAGTTTGGTGCAGCGCTGGCACAGAAGGGCGATCAGTATAAGCAGGATCCTGATGCCTATTGGGCAATGGTGCAAGATCTTGTTGTCCCACTATGGAGTAAAAGGGCGAGTCTTGAGGGCTTGGCGACGGCGGAGAAAGTGGCGGCGCTCAGTGAGGCGCAACAGCAATCCTTAGATGGCATACTTGATCGCACAGTGCAGCGTTATGCCTTTGAAATTCTGGATAATTATAGCGGTCAGCGGTTCGTCATAAATGATGTGACGTTTGATGAGCACGCGCCGGGACGTGCTGTTCTAGACATGACGGCGGTGTGGGATAACTTTCCTGATCTTGATATCGAACTGATGTTGATTGACGAGGGTGATATGTGGCGGTTTTATAATATTCGCTACGGCTGGTTTAGCTATATCGGGGCAAAGAAATGGGCCTACCGACGTGGTTTGTCTCCCGAGCGATTTGATGCTTTCAGCGCAGGCTTAGCTAACAAAAATCGTCGTCATTTCCAAACGTTGTGTAACAATGAGCTTGTTCGCTCCAGTCAGTTGTGCCATAACTGGCATGATCGCCTCTTGATCGAGTAAAATCGCGTCTACATTGATTATTACCTAAGGTTCCTCATGTTTCCCCGTTTTGTTTATGCGGCCACGTTATTTTTTTGTGGTGGTTTTAGTGCTGTTTCCCATGCCACGGTTGTTGTCCATAGTCTTAAAGAGCAGGTTCAAGGTTGGTATACCTCGCTGGAAGCCAGCTATGCCACGTCGAGTACAACAGTAGACAAGACAGACTACAAAGGCAGCTTTCGTGTCTCGAATAACGATGAAGCTAGGCAGTGGTTGTTTTTTGGTAATCTCGCTTACAGTGATGTTGATGGCAAAAAAAATGACGATAGTGCGCTAGTGCATACGCGTTATATCCAAAAGCACGTGCTGTCTGATCTTAATCTTGAGGTCTTCGCCCAGCGCGAAACAGATGAGTTTGAAGTATTGGCGTTACGGCGTTTGTATGGTGCAGGCTTGTCGTTGTTAAAGCAGCACCAGGGTTATGCGTTTCATACCTTACTGGGCGTTATGAGCGAGCGAGAGGAGCACCTCAACGATGCCAGTCAAGACCGCGATTTGACAAGATTTACCCTGTCATCACAGGTGCAATATAAAATGCCGAACCAGGCACTACTGACGGCGGTGGTGTATTTTCAGCCTGCAATAAATGATTTTGCAGATTATCGAAGTACGTTTAATGCCAGTGTGGCCTTTCCAATCGTTGATCGTTTGGATCTCAAGGTAGGATATAGCTGGCGCTATAATGGTGAGGCCTTTGTCGGTGTTCCTCCTATTAAGCGAGCGTTTACTACCAGTGTTAGCTATCACTTTTAACCGTTGTCGTGATGGGTGTTTGAATACATTTGTCGTGGTCAGTGCAAGCGTATTGCTTTGAACTGCGTTACACTTAACAAAACTATTCAAGACGACACATGAAAAAAACTATTGGTCCCAATGACCCGCAAGCCGCTCGAGAAGCCGCTAATTACGAAAATCCTATTGCCAGCCGAGAGCTGATTCTTGAGACGCTGCGCGAGAGCGGCGTGCCGATGAATTTTAAAGAGCTGTCGGAAGCCCTCCACATTAATGACGATGAAGCCTTTGAAGCATTGCGCCGCCGCCTGAATGCCATGCAGCGTGACGGCCAAATCGTGCGCAATCGCAAGCAAGGCTTTGGTCTCATCGAAAAGATGGATCTCATTAAAGGTAAAATTCAAGGCCATCGCGATGGGTTTGGATTTTTGGTGCCAGTCACCGGTGGCGATGATATTTATATCAGTGCCCGGCAAATGCGAGGGGTGCTCGATGGCGATGATGCGGTAGTCAGTATTATTGGGCGCGACCCGAAAGGTCGTCCGGAAGGACGAATTGTCGATGTGCTTAGCCGTAATACTCAAGAGCTGGTTGGGCGTTATTTCCGCGAAGCCGGTATTGGCTACGTCGTACCAGAAAACCCTCGGATTGGCGTTGATATTGCGGTTCCTCAGGGCGGAGAACTGCAGCCGGAGAATGGCCAATTTGTGGTGGTGAGGTTAATTACTCAGCCCACGTGGCAGACGCGTCCGGTTGGTGAAATAAGCGAAATCCTCGGCGACCATATGGCGCCAGGCATGGAAATTGATGTTGCAATACGAAGTTATGGTATTCCCCATGTGTGGCCTCATGACGTGGAGCAGCAAGTTGCCCCATTACAGCCAGAGGTAAGTGACGAGGATAAGCTGCATCGTATTGATTTGCGCAGCATGTCGTTGCTCACTATCGATGGTGAAGATGCCCGCGATTTTGACGATGCCGTGTATTGCGAGAAGAAAAGCGGGGGTGGTTGGCGGTTATGGGTCGCTATTGCGGATGTCTCCCACTATGTTCGCCCTAACACGCCGCTGGATCGCGAAGCGATTGCGCGAGGGAATTCGGTATACTTCCCCGGTCGCGTCGTCCCGATGTTGCCTGAAATCTTATCGAATGGACTGTGCTCACTGAATCCTGAGGTTGATCGTTTGTGCATGGTGGCTGAAATGACAGTCAGTGCGACAGGCAATCTTAGTTCTTATTGTTTCTATGAAGCAGTGATGCATTCCAAGGCGCGTCTGACATACAACAAAGTGGCCAAGATCTTGGATGACCGCAGCCTTGATAACCCCTTGAGGCAGCGATACTCGCCTGTCGTGCCGGTGTTAGAAGACTTGCATGATCTCTACCATGCGTTGCGCCATGCGCGCTATCAGCGCGGTGCGATAGATTTTGAAACCACGGAGACTCAAATGGTCTTTGGGGCGGATAAGAAAATAGCCGAAATCGTCCCTGTGGTGAGAAACGATGCGCACAAGCTAATCGAGGAATGTATGCTTTGTGCTAACGTCGCGGCAGCGCGTTTTCTCGAGAAGCACGACCTCCCGGGATTATTTAGGGTTCACAACGGGCCCAAAGAAGAGCGTCTGGGAAATCTTCGTGAGTTCTTAGGGGGCTTGGGTTTGGACTTGACGGGCGGAGAAAATCCCACGCCTGCTGATTACCAAACATTGTTGCAGGCGGTGGCTGACCGGCCTGATGCCAGTTTAATTCAAACCATGATGTTGCGATCAATGAGCCAGGCGATTTATACGCCAGACAATCAGGGGCATTTTGGTTTGCATTATTCCGCCTACACACACTTTACCTCGCCGATTCGTCGCTATCCGGATTTGTTAACCCACCGGGCGATTCGCTACGTGATACGCTCAGGCCTGTCGAGCAATGTTGTGCGACGTGTCCAGGGTGCCATGCCGCTCAGTGCCAAAGAGATTTATCCTTACGATATAGGCAAGATGGTTAATTTTGGTGAGCAGACCTCCATGACAGAGCGTCGAGCCGATGAAGCCACGCGCGATGTGGTGAGTTGGCTTAAGTGCGAGTATCTGCTTGATAAAGTCGGTGAAGAGTTCCGCGGTGTGGTGGTGGCGGTGACCAATTTCGGCCTGTTTGTCGAGTTGCAGGGTCTCTACGTCGAGGGGTTGGTACATGTTACCGCCTTACAAAATGATTATTACCAGTTTGATGCGGCTCGCATGTGTCTGTTGGGTGAGCGTACTGGGGTCGTCTACGGTTTGGGTGATGAATTGTCCGTCCAAGTGGCGGCGGTTAAGTTAGAAGAGCGTAAGGTTGATCTAGAGTTGTTGGGTGTAGTGTCCAGTGTGCGTAGACGCAAGACAGCTGCTGGCAAGAATCGCAGCCCAATCTCGGAAGTGGCGGCTAAACAATCACGTAAACGCGGCGATGGCGGTGGTGGAAAGCGTGGTGCCAAGAAAGACAAGCAAGCGACGAAATCTGCCCAGAAGTCGGCTAAAAAATCGTCAGTCAGTAAGAAAAAATCTCGCCGCTAGTCGGTAACGTACACGTCGGAACGTCATAACATGGATTATGTATTTGGATTGCACGCTGTTGAGTCTATGTTGAATCAGCGTGCGGCTGAGGTGAAAAAAGTCTTAATTCAGCGCGGCCGCGATGACCAGCGGGTTCAGCAAATTGCCGACTTGGCGAAGCGTGCCGGGGTGTCGGTTGTTCAAATGCCAAAGAATGAATTAAGTGAATTGGTTGAGGGAAATCACCAGGGTGTGGTGGCGGTTTGTCGAGAGCAGAAGGGTCTTGATGAATCGGCCTTGCCGGGACTGATTGCCCGACTGAATTCGCCAGCCCTGTTACTGATTTTGGATGGCGTTACCGATCCACATAACTTAGGCGCTTGTTTACGTAGCGCTGAGGCCGCGGGTGTACATGCAGTCATTGCTCCTAAGGATAAGTCTGTTGGCATTACCGCGACCGTGCGCAAGGTGGCGTGTGGTGCGGCGGAAACTATGCCATTTTTTGCGGTCACCAACTTGGCACGCACGCTTAAAAACCTTCAAGAGCAAGGGGTGTGGATTGTCGGCACAGCGGGTGAAGCGGACGATTATTTGTGGAGCTATGATTTTAAAACGCCAACGGCTATTGTGATGGGCGCTGAAGGCAAGGGTATGCGTCGTCTCACGCGTGAGTGCTGTGATTACCTAGTGAAATTACCCATGGCGGGCGCTGTCAGTAGTCTGAATGTCTCTGTCGCCACTGGGATTGCGCTCTTCGAAGCGGTGCGTCAGCGCCACTGATTCCCTCAATGTGTCAATAAATACAGGTACCTTTGCCTGGGATTTTGTTTGTTCAAATAATCTAATATTAGATATGTAAGTATTTAATATCTTTAGCTGCCTAACTTTTTTCTAGATTGTTACGATTTATTTTGCAATATAATTACTTATTTGCTTGTTTTTCATGCAATTAAATTAAATTAGCCTACAAACATCGTTAAAAATTGTTTACACTACTAACTAAATTTTGAAGTGAAGATGATGTTAAAGGGGTTGATATGATTTTAGGTCGAAGCAAATTGACAGGGGCTGTGCTGGCCGTGACATCGGCGATGGCGGCTGGACAAAGCTTTGCTGCTATTGAAGAGGTCGTGGTGACCGCCACCAAGCGTTCGGCTTCTACCCAAGACATTCCCCTGGCAGTCTCCGCCGTCACCGAGGCGAAACTATCGCAGATGGGGATTTCGAATTTTGAAGATTACCTCATACAGTTGCCCGGTGTGACTGCCGGTGGTAGCGGCCCTGGGCAAAATACCATTTACATCCGAGGTGTCGCATCGACAACCCCGAATTTGACGACGGCGGGCGTCGCTGGTCTTGCCCCCAATGTGGCGCTATATCTCGATGAGCAGCCCTTGGCGCAACCCGGGCGTAACCTCGACGTTTATGCAGCCGACTTAAACCGCGTGGAGGTCCTCTCGGGGCCTCAAGGTACTTTATTTGGTGCGAGTTCTCAGGCGGGCACGGTGCGTTTGATTACCAATAAGCCGGATCACACCGGTACTTACGGTAAAGTCAAAGCTGGGGTAGCGACGACGGCCTCGGGTGACGCCAGTAACAATATTGAGTTTATGTACAATGTGCCATTGAGCGATGCCGTAGCACTGCGAACAGTGGCGTATCGTGATCATAAAGGCGGTTACATTGATAACGTTCAGGGGACACGCAATGCCTCTGAAAGTGCACGGTTTAGAGCCGCCGGGACAATGCGCGCCAATGGCGTCCCAGTGGATGCCGCTCGCCAAGGTTTCCAGGCAGGAGTTGATCTGAGTGGGGTCACCTTCCTCGATGCCGATAATAGTGCTCTGGTAGAAGAGAACTTCAACGATGCGACCTATACCGGTGCGCGCCTGGGGTTGTCGGTCGACCTCAACGCCAAGTGGAACTTGTTGTTGAGTGGTGCCACGCAGAGCATCGAGTCCGATGGGGTTTTCTTCGCTGATCCCAATCTGGATGATTTACAGGTCCAGCAGTATTCAGACAATGTCATGGAAGATTCGTATGACAATCTGAGCTGGACGCTCAAAGGCTTATTAGATGAGTTAGAGGTGGTATACACCGGTGCTTACACCGACCGAGATACTACCCAGCGTATTGATTACTCAGACTACTTGTTTGTTGGTCAGTACTTGCCGTATTACATCTGCGATTACTTCGTGACATACACAAGCTTTGCACCAGGCGGCTTACCAAGTGGTACTTGTCAGGCCCCTAACTTGTGGGTAGACAGTAGTACGAATACCAACGTGCAAACGCATGAGTTTCGTGTCACAGGGAATCTTAATCACAACGCCAACTTTACTGCTGGGGCGTTTTTAAGTGACTTGGAGTTGGCAGAGCGCAACGACTTTACCTATCCGGGTAGTGTTAAAACGCGTACGTGGTGGAATGAGTTTTATGATCCTTCTGGGGCGACTAAGCCATTAGGATTCTTGCCGAACTACCCCTTCCCGGGTGCCTATAACTCAGACCCTGGTCCGTTTCCTGCGGGTGTGATTTTCCGAAACGACGTGTTGCGCACCGATAAACAGTACGGTGTCTTCGGTGAGGTAACGGCGGATCTCTCAAGTGAATGGGCATTAACGTTAGGTGCTCGTTACTACAATATTGAGGTCGATTTTGAGGGTGGGGCAAACTCATCGTTCTGTAATGGCGGCAATAACGGCGATACCGATTCCTACGGTACCAATATCTCCGATCTATACGATGGCGATGGTAGCTTTACCAACAACGGCACTTGCGGGGAAAAAATTACCTACGACATCGCCACCTACGACGGGGATAACCAATACATCTTCAATGCCCTGCGTGCCCCAGATAAAGCTGTGGCTAAGGGAAGCATTTTTAAGGCGACCATTAATTATCGTCCAAGCAGTGATATGTTGTTTTACGGCACGATTTCTGAGGGCTTCCGGCCGGGTTTGTTAAATCGTCCCGGCGGCAAAACCAACGCGAGCGGAACCTTCACGGTGCCTTTCGAGCTCGATACCGATGAGGTGTTGAATTACGAGTTAGGTTGGAAAACAGACCTGGCGAATGGGCAGGTGCGCTTTAATGGCAGTCTGTTTTTTGTCGAGATCTCTCGTTTGCAGACCACGATCTTTGATCCCAGTATTACTAACTTGTTCTTCTCTGATAACGCGGCCGATGCAGAGGTGAAGGGTCTAGAGGCGGATTTTATTTATCAGCCTGACAGCGTGCCAGGTCTCTCTGTTAGTGGCGCGTTTTCTATTTTGGATACGGAGATCACTAAGGTGATTACTCCGACCGGAGATGTACGCCAGGGGGATTCTCTGGCGTTTGCACCAGGTTTTCAGGGTAATGTTCAAGCTCGCTATGAGTGGAGTTTAGGGGGTGACATGATTGCGCATATCATGCCGCATGTATCGCATTCAGCGCATTCATATAGCGATATCATTACCATCAACCGCGATCGCATTGCTGGCTGGACCATGATGGGTATTACGGCTGGTTTGAGTACCAACGCCTGGACAGCAGAAGCCTACGTTAACAACCTCACCGATGAAAGAGCTGAAATGGCGCGAAATTTCGTCAACGATGTTGAACGGGTGTCCTATGCGCGCCCTCGCACGGCAGGTGTTCGTGTTACCTATAACTTCTAGACGCATATTTCACCAAACAGGTACTCTGGCAGGGTACCTAATTTATTTAACAACCATGATAAAGGTGATGGGTGGAACAAGTAGCTGAAAATCAGTCTCGGGGCTTAGATATGCCCATGTTGCAGCGCTTGATGGCGAGCAACCAATTCGATGTTGCGCTGCGTTACTTGAATGAATTCCTAAGTACTTCCCCTGGCCACGCGGACGCTCACTACTTTGCAGCGGCGTGTTTGCGTTACCTCAGACGATTTGATGAGGCCTCGTTTCATTTAAGCGAAGTGCGCAGACTAGAACCCAATCACAGCCGCGCCTTGCAAGAGCAAGGTCATCTATTCCGAGATATGGGTAAGCCTAATGAAGCGATGGCGTTTTATCATCAGGCTACCCGTCAAAACCCCTCGCTTATTGCAGCCTGGCAGTCGCAGCTATCGATACTTCAGCAACGCGGTGATCATGCGCGTGCACAGGGTGTTATAGAGCAGGTAAGGTATTTATCATCGTTGCCGCCCCCCTTGCTGATGGTCTCTGACTTGGTGGCACAAGGCAAGCTCGTCAAGGCTGAAAAGCTGGTTAGACAGTTCTTGCAGCAGGTGCCGCATCATGTTGAGGCAATGCGATTGTTGGCAGACATTGGTGTGCGATTAGGTATTCTGGATGATGCTGAGTTGTTGCTTGATGCGGCGGTTCAGATGGCGCCAGATCATCTTCAACTGCGCGTCGATTATTTGCAAACCTTACGCAAGCGACAAAAATTCGCCGCTGCCTTTGAGCAGGCTCAATGGTTGCTTGAAAAACGTCCTGATAATCCTCAGTTTCAATCGCTTTTCGCGATCGAGTCAATGCAAACCGGTGACTATGATACGGCGGTGGCTTTTCTTGATAAGGTATTGCTGCGCCTTCCTGGTGAGCCAACGACATTGACAACCCGTGGACACGCGCTTAAGACAGCGGGTCATCACGCGCAGGCTGTCGACTCTTATCGCGCGGCTGTCACAAGCGATCCGCGCCATGGTGAAGCCTGGTATGCGTTATCAAATCTTAAGACCTATGCGTTTAGTGATGAGGAACTTGTGACTATGCATGGCCTTGAGGAGGAGGGTGCATTGACCCCCAACGATCGCGTGCATTTAAGTTTTGCGCTGGGAAAGGCTTACGAGGATCGCCATATTTTTGATAAGTCGTTTGAGTATTACAGCCGTGGTAATCGCATCAAAAAAATTCAAAGTCGTTACGATGCTGATAGCATGACGACTGAAATGCAGCGACAAAAAGAAATTGTCACGCGCGCGTTGGTCGAAAAGGTGGCGGAAGGCGGTTGTCAGTCACCGGATCCCATTTTTATTTTGGGAATGCCGAGGGCAGGCTCTACCTTGCTGGAACAAATTTTATCGTCCCATAGTCAGGTAGATGGCACGTTAGAGCTGCCCAATGTACTCGCCTTGGCGCAGCGGCTGCGGCGAGGCAAGCGGATAAGTGGTGTCAGCCACTACCCGGACGTTTTAAAGAATCTTACAGCGGATGACTTGCGTGGCTTCGGTGAGGCCTATATTGAAGAGACACGTATTCATCGTCAGGGCGCGCCATTTTTTATCGATAAAATGCCCAATAATTTTCGCCATGTGGGCTTAATTAAGATGATGCTGCCTAATGCCAAGATTATTGATGCTCGCCGTGCCGCTCCTGCGTGTTGCTTTGGGGGGTTCAAGCAGCTGTTTGCTGAGGGGCAGGAGTTTTCCTATGATTTGGCAGATATCGGCCAGTACTATCGCGATTACGTTGACCTGATGGATCACTGGCAGCAGGTGTTCCCGGGAGAGATTCTTATTGTCCAATATGAGCATGTGGTGGACGATCTCGAGTCTCAGGTGCATCGAGTGCTGGATTTTTGCGGCCTGCCCTTTGAGAAAGCTTGTCTGAACTTCCATCAAACGCAGCGTGCAGTGCGAACCGCGAGCTCTGAGCAGGTTCGCCAGCCGCTGTATCGCAGTGGGCTTGACCAGTGGCGCAATTATGAGCCCTGGTTGGATCCTTTAAAAAAGGCCTTGGGCCAACGATTCGAAGAAGAATTTAACCATTAAGGAATCGCATGCGATCTGATACCGCTTATACCCCGGGAAGTTTTTTTATTGATCGTCCGGTCTTCTTTGGGGCAATTGCTATTTTGATTGCGCTCATCGGTTTTGCGGGAAGCTTTCCGGAGGCCAGTGCGACCATGTTTTCCAGCATTCAGGCGTTAATCGTTAAATACGCCAGTTGGTATTACGTGTTGGTCGTGGGCATTATTCTTGTGTGTGTCTTGTTCTTAGCCTTCTCGCGTTTGGGTGATATTAAGCTAGGTCCGGATCACTCGACCCCCGCCTATTCTAATGTATCGTGGTTTGCCATGTTGTTCTCGGCAGGTATGGGTATCGGCCTGATGTTCTATGGTGTGGCCGAGCCAGTCATGCATTTTATGCAGCCACCTCAGGGGGAGGGGCAGACCGTCGCAGCTGCAGGCGAGGCGATGCGTTTGACGTTTTTCCATTGGGGCATCCACGCATGGTCCATCTATGCCATTGTGGCTCTTATCCTCGGCTATTTTAGTCATCGACATGGTCTGCCGCTGACGTTGCGATCGGCGTTGTATCCACTCATTGGTGAGCGTATTTATGGTCGTATTGGAGCGGCGGTGGATGTGTTTGCCATTCTGGGAACGCTGTGTGGCATTGCGACCAGTCTTGGTCTGGGTGTTGTCCAGATCAATTCAGGGCTCAATGTGTTGTTTGGCGTGGAGGTCAGTACGGCTGTTCAGGTGGTATTAATTATTATCACTATTGGTTTGGCGACCTTGTCGGTGGTGATGGGGTTAGATGCTGGTATTAAGCGACTGTCTGAAATTAATATAGGACTGGCGGGATTATTACTGCTAGGTGTGCTCTTTGCCGGTCCCACCATCTTCATTTTGCAGAGTTTCTTACAAAATGTCGGTGACTATTTGTCTGAATTAATTCATAAAACGACCAACCTGTATGCCTATCGCCCAACCTCTTGGTTAGGAGGGTGGACTATTTTGTATTGGGGGTGGTGGTTATCTTGGGCGCCTTTTGTCGGCCTGTTTATTGCTCGTATATCCCGTGGACGAACGATTCGTCAATTCATTGTGGGGGCAATGTTGGTACCCTGTGCGTTTAATTTGTTTTGGATGAGTGTGTTTGGTAGCAGTGCCATCTCGATGATATTGGATGGCACCTTGCCTGAGTTGGGCAATACGGTGTATAGCAATCAGGCCGTTGCGTTGTTTAATTTTTTAGAGGCGTTTCCCTTCTCTCGGGTGCTCTCGGTGATCTCGCTGGTCATGGTGGTGGTGTTTTTTGTGACCTCGGCGGATAGCGGTGCAATGATCTTGAATATGTTGTCTGCCAAAGGGCGGGACGATACCAGCCTATTTCAGCGAATTTTATGGTCGGTAATGATTGGTATGGTCACCATTGTCTTGCTCTATGCAGGGGGGTTATCTAGCCTTCAAACCGCCTCCATCATTGGTGCTCTGCCATTTTCGCTGGCATTATTGTGGGCCATGTGGGGGTTCTTTAAGGCGCTTCACCTTGATTACACTAAGCGTGAAGTGCAGGCTGGCAGTCCTGCGGTGGCACCGGTGGTCGTGGGTGCGTCCACGGTGAGTTGGCAGTCGCGGCTCTCGAGTCTGTTACGTTTTCCTGGCGACAAGCAAGTGCTTAAGTTTCAACAGCGAGTTGCCTTGCCCGCGTTACAGCAATTTGCGAGTGAATTGCAGAAAAATGATGTGTCTTGTCGCGTGGTCGATGAGATTCAAGCGGGGCAGCGCGTTCGGCTTGAGGTTTATCACGGCAATGAATTGGATTTTGTGTATGAAGTGCGCTGCCGTCATCACCGTATGCCTGATGGTGGCTTTAATGCCCCGAGCGAGGTGCCTACTGATCCTGATACGCCAGAGAATGTCTATTTTAGGGCGGAGGTTCATTTGAGTGAAGGTGGGCAGGACTATGATGTCATGGGATGGAATCAGGAGCAGTTAGTGCTGGATGTATTGCAGCGCTATGAAAACCATCTGCACTTTCTGCACAGTGTGTATTGATTAATCCTCGCCGCTTCGATGTAACGCGCCTATTTCTAAGAAGGGGGCGGCATCAATATGTTGGGCGTCCATCATTTCGGCCACGCGTTGTAAGGCCGAGGTAATCATGTGCTGTTCCCAATCTTTCAAGCTTGAAAATTGCTTAATGAATTGTTCTTGTAGGGCAGGTGGCGCCTTATCCAGAATGTCTAGGCCGAGATCGGTGAGTGTTAAATGAACTTTGCGGCGATCGCTGCTAGAGCGGGTACGTGCGATCAACTGGCGACTTTCTAGGCGATCAATAATGGTCGTAACGGTGGCTTGGCTCAAGCTTATTCGTCGCGCAATCTGGCCTATATTAAGGTCGTTATTTGAGTGAATGGTTTGCAGGATCAACAGTTGTGGTGTGGTAAGCCCTGTCGTTTTAACAAGGTGTTTGGACTGTAAGTCGGTGGCGCGTATAACGCGACGAACGGCGATAAGCACTTCGTCAATAGCAGCGTTATTCATGGTGAGATCCCCTAGCTCGGCATGAGGGTTATTTTACCCCTAACACGTTGTGATTGCAGTGTTTATCTCTGCATATTATTTGTGCAATGACTTGCAAGCGCCCAATGAAATCTGTAATATGCGCGCCTCATTCCTTTAGGCTAGGCCAAAAACCTACCTCTAGGTCTCCTTGTCTTACCGTTGAAACGGAAGACTCTAACCCGTAAGGAGCTACAATGCGTCACTACGAAGTTGTTTTTATGGTCCACCCCGACCAGAGCGAGCAAGTGCCCGGCATGATCGAGCGCTACTCACAATTGATCACTAAAGAAGGTGGTGCTATCCATCGTCTTGAAGATTGGGGCCGCCGTCAACTGGCTTATCCAATCAACAAAATCCACAAGGCACACTACGTGCTGATGAACATAGAAGCGAACGAAGCTGTGATGGCTGAGTTGGATTCTTCTTTCCGCTACAACGATGCTGTACTGCGTAACTTGGTTATCCGCATGGATGATGCTGTTACCGAAGAGTCGCTGATCATGAAGGGTGAGAAAGAGAGCCGCGAGCGTCGTGAGCGTCGTCCATCGCGTGAAGAAGCAGTTGCTGAAGTCGATGCTGATGATTCAGCTGACGAAGACGCAAACGAAGAATAACCCTAGCGGTCAAGGAGATTTAACATGGCACGTTTTTTCCGTCGTCGTAAGTTCTGTCGCTTTACCGCTGAAGGCGTAAAGCAAATTGATTATAAAGATTTGGAAACTCTGAAAGCGTATATTTCAGAGACTGGCAAGATTGTTCCAAGTCGTATTACTGGCACCAATGCTAAGTATCAGCGTCAGTTGGCTACTGCCATCAAGCGCGCGCGTTACTTGGCGTTGATTCCTTACACTGATTCACACAATTAAGTGTGGATCTGAACGTATCACCGAGAGGTTAAATGCGTTCATTAGCTGAATTTGCAATGCGGCGCCGAGCGACCGCATTGTTAGTCGCAGTTTTAAGCACCGGCACGTCGTTGTTTTTTTGGGTCGGTGCGGCAGTCGTAGCTCTAGTTACGTTGCGCAAAGGAACGTCAGAGGGTCTTATCCTTCTGTTGTGGTCTTTGTTACCGGCAGGTGCCGTGCTTTATCTCCTTGCAGAGGTATTGCCACTGGCGAATTTGATAGCGGCGTTTTTGCTGGCGGTGGTGTTGCGAAACACTGTTTCTTTGGCATTAACCTTGATCGTTGCTCCGGTAACTGGGGTGTTGTTAGGTGTAGCATTGCTCACCATTGCATCGCCTTATTTAGACTTCCTTGTGCAGGTAATGGATGAGCTTGTGGCGCAGTGGCGCCAAGGCCTGCCAACCGACGCTCCAGGTGCTGCAAATATTATTGCTCCTGGCAGAGAGTTGATTAGCGGTGGCTTGGTGGTGATGCATACGTTGTGTGCCTCAGTGAGTATTTTGTTAGCGCGTTGGTGGCAAGCTACGCTCTACAACCCAGGCGGTTTTGCAAAAGAGTTTCACCATTTGAGGCTCAGTTACCGTCCAGCAGCGGCGCTGCTGTTGTCTGCAGGTTACTGTTTGACGCTGGGTAATGAATACGCGTTGTGGGCTACCGCGATATCGGTGCCGCTACTGATGAGTGGACTGGGGTTGTTGCATTACTTGTTCAATCGCGCCCACAACACTCGACGTTGGCTGTGGTTACTGTACTTCAGTGTAGTGTTAATTGATCCAGTTAAATGGGTGATCTGCTTATTAGCGGTCATTGATAGTTTTATAGATGTGCGTCGTCGCGTAAACCGTACTGCGGCGTAAGATAAGAATCGCGATTAGACGTCGCGCAAATACATAGAGGGTACTTAAGATGGAAGTTATTCTTCTGGAAAAAGTAGGTAAATTGGGTGGTCTGGGTGACAAAGTTAAGGTTAATGCTGGCTATGGCCGCAACTACCTGTTGCCTTTTGGCAAAGCTGTTCCTGCAACCGAAGCAAACATTGCTGATTTCGAAGCGCGTCGCGCTGAGTTAGAAAAAGCCTCAGCAGAAGCCTTGGCGGCTGCCAAAGCACGCGGTGAAAAACTGCAGGGCTTAGAAGTGACGATTACATCTAAAGCTGGCGATGAAGGTAAGTTGTTTGGTTCTATCGGCACGCGTGACATCGCTGAAGCGATCGTTGCGGCTGGTGTAGAAGCAAACAAAAGCGAAGTTCGCTTGCCCAATGGTGCACTGCGTGAAGTGGGTCAATACGAAATTGACGTACAGCTTCATAGCGAAGTCACTGCTGTTATCAATCTGACCATTGCTGCTGAGTAATCATTAGCGATTCGGCGGGTTCGATCCGTCGCAGATTAAAAAAGCGAGACGGGGTTTTACCCCTCTCGCTTTTTCTTTTATTATCGATGCTCTTTTAAACGCTCCCTTGCTAATCGGTGACATGGAAGATATCCCACTACCAGACGAAGAATACGCAGGATCAGACTACGATCAGTTTGAAGAGTCACTGTCTGCAGGCTTTGACACGCCACTGAAGATTGTCCCGCACTCGATCGAGGCGGAGCAGTCGGTTCTCGGTGGTCTCATGCTAACGGCTGGCGACCAAGGTAATGCTTGGGATATGGTGTCAGATGTTCTGAGCAGCCAAGATTTTTACCGTGCAGATCACCGTCTGCTGTTTGACACTATGTCTGGTTTAGTGGCTGCAGAGCAACCCATCGATGTAGTGACGGTGGCGGATAAACTCCAGGTGCTAGGCGAGCTTGATAGGGTTGGTGGACTGGCTTATCTGGCGGTGTTGGCTGAGAATACCCCTAGCACGGCGAATATTCGCGCCTATGCCAATATAGTGCGTGAAAAGGCAACACTGCGACAGTTGATAGCGACGGCGTCGGATATTGTTGATCGCGCCTACGATAGCGCTGGACAATCCAGTGATGAGCTACTTGAGAATGCCGAGAATACCATTCTGCGCATTCGCGATGATCGCCCCAATGAAGGCGGACCTCAGTACGTTAATCCTGTGCTCGAGAAAACCCTCACGCAAATTGACGAGCTCTTTCATTCAGATAGTGCCATTACCGGGGTTACGACAGGTTTTGAGCGGCTCGATGAGATGACCTCAGGTCTACAGCGCTCTAACTTGGTTATTGTGGCGGGTCGTCCTTCGATGGGAAAAACCACGTTCGCTATGAACTTGGTTGAAAATGCTATGTTGGCGGTATCTAAGCCTGTCGTGGTGTTTAGTATGGAGATGCCCGCCGAGGATATCGTCAAGCGTATGATCGGTTCGCTCGGCAGAATTGATGTAAAACATGTCTTCTCCGGTAAGCTCACCGAAGAGGATTGGCCGAAGTTGAGTACGGCTGTCCGCAAGATGAAAGACAAGCCACTGTTTATCGACGATTCAACCGGCTTATCCCCCATGGAGATTCGCGCTCGACTCCGTAGAATACAGCGTGAGCATGGCGATATTGGCATGGTGATGGTGGATTACCTACAGCTGATGAAGATCAATGGCTTCAAAGAGGGCCGCACAGCAGAGATTTCTGAGATTTCGCGTGGGTTGAAATCGGTGGCCCGTGAATTTAATTGTCCTGTTGTGGCCTTGTCCCAGCTAAACCGCAGTCTAGAACAGCGTCCTAATAAACGTCCTATTAACTCTGATTTGCGCGAATCAGGGGCGATTGAGCAGGACGCCGACGTGATCATGTTTATTTACCGTGACGAAGTCTATAACGAAGACACAGATCAAAAGGGTATAGCTGAAATCATTATCGGTAAGCAGCGTAACGGCCCCATTGGTACGTGTAAGCTTGCCTTCGTGAACAAATACACGCGTTTCGAAAATTTGGCGATGGAGTATCGTGACGAATACTGAGGTCAGAATTTGACCAAATCTCACCAAATCCCACCAATAGTGACCAAATCTTTCTCCCTTAAAGCCCTTTTTGTATGCCAGCATGACGAAGGCAACCATTATTTTGAGGCATTTTGCTTGGACTTGTGAGTTCATCTGCACTATCTCTGTGACCAACATCACAATTTTGAAATATGTCAGATTTTGTTTGAATTGGTTCACCTTTTGGCCCATAAATAAGGCGTAGTATTGGTCTCAACAGTTCACGAAATCCTTGAGAGGATAAGACCATGTATACCGATGTAGCCCCTGATATGATTTGGAATTTGAATGGTTTTGAGTACCGTGAAAAAGCCGTCAATTTTCTGAAACGTTTTGAGCAAGCGCTGTGTGTGTTTTCTAGCAGTGTTCACCAACTCTATGCCAATTATGAAATCACCCCCATGAGTGAAGATTACAGTCGCTTGGTGGTGCTTCCCGATCCGTATGCATTTCATGATATTTTTCAAGCGATCACTGAAGAGGCCGTGGTGAAAACGGGTCTTTACATTATGCCTGGTGAGTGTGTCGGGAAAGAGGGGTTGGTATTAGGTCAGCGTATTGATGGTAAGTTACGCGTATCTCCGTTGGCACAGGGGCTGCGTAAAATTGCGCAACAAATGCCTAAAGATGAGCCTTTTTTGCCGGTATTAAAAAATACTGATCTGCGCCAGTTTGGTAATAAATTGCCAATTATTCATTTACACCGCTTGCGTGTGAATGAGCTGAAGCGGCTTTCAAGTTTTCAAATTAGTGATGTGCAGCACACGATTCAAGACAAAATGGATCAGTTTTTGATGGCGGCATAATTTACAGTCCTATCTCTTTGCGCAGCGCAGCCATGCGCTGCACTTTTTCCTCGGCGCTTAAAGGCGTCGCTGTTTCACTTGGCAGTCGCTGCGCGTTGGGCATGGCTAATTTTTCTCCTGCCAAGACACGGTCGCAGACTTTGCGATAAGCCGCTTCAAACACGGGCATGGCCTTGCTCTCGATATTACTCGATAGAAAAAACCAGCCAGCGTCTCGACCGGCAAAATACACCGCTGGGTGGCTCCATGAGAATTCCGCCCGCGGCTCGCTGGCGTTGCAAGCTTCAATATAGGCGTCGCGCGGTGAAGGAAGGCCGTAACTGCTCAGGTCTTGTCGACAATGGCTGAGCACATTGTGGATGGTTGGGATGAAATCAGACGATTCAATGGCCTTCTGGCAGGCGCGTAAAATTTGTTCACCACTGAATTCTTGGAGTGAATTCGCCCATAGCTGCTTTGCCAGCATGATGGCGTTGTCGCTACTGTAGGCGCGGTTGTATAAGTTGGGGAAGGCCACTTCAAACTGAGTGAAAACGGTATTGATAGCATCAATCAGGTCATCACTATAGACGGGGCGGCTAGCTTTGGGCCCAGCTTCGGTCGACAAGTCGCTCGATGATGTCAGACTTTTGTTCGCCTCGTTGGCCAAATGATCGATGCTTTTCATGTTGCTGTCCCGTACTCAGTGCGTTTGGCATGTGGTGCCGCTGAGCCCAGCGATATTTAACATGCTGTAAGAATTTGCTGTTCCATGACGATTGCACGCGATTACTCTCGCGCCAGTACATGACGAATTCTGGCACGAGTTGGCGTGCAAAGTCGATATCGATGTTTGCAAAGGTCAGTACATCGTAGACATCGTTGCTAGGCTGCCATTGCGCGTCGATGCGACGCGGTTCGCTATCAAAGCGTGTGGCATTCGTATAGCGTTCCCACTGGTTTCGAATATGCTGAATAAACTTAGTATTCCAGGTTTTTAAGGCTTCCCCGCGCTCTTGCCAGTAGAGCACAAATTCTGGAACGCAATCTTCGATGAAGGCTTGGCTAATACCAGACTTGTTGAGAATCTCAAGCGCATCCCGCGAAGGTTGCCATTCTCGGTACATCGGCATAGGAATGTCGTTGCTGGGTTTTAAATAGTCTGATTCTCTATCGCGCCATTCACGCAACACCCATGAGCGGAATTTGTTGCTCCACGACGCCGCTGTTGCCCGCTTTTCAGTCCAGTAGACAACAAAGGGGGCCACTTGAGATTCTGCAAAGGCTATATCAATACCATTAAATTGTTTTAGTGTTTGCAGAATGCTGTCTGGCGGTTGCCAGTTAGGCGGGATCAGGCGGCTGCCTCCGATGCCCTGATTGGCTGGCACATGATTTATGTTCACAGAGGGGGCTGGGGTTGGTGGCATGCGACTGGGAATATCAAACGCAACGCGCAAGAAATTAGCTTGTGTGAAGGGGGGTGAGTCGACGTGAATGACGCCCTTGTCACGAAGGTTTTGTAGCACCCGTTGCACGTCCGCGTCTGTCCAAAAGGGCACGAGGCTCAATAAGCGGTCACGGCTAATGGTTAGCCAGTCCCGTTGTTGTTGCTGTTGAAGGTCGCTGTGGCGCATACATTCCTGAAGAACCACTAACAATGCCGCTTCTTCTAAGCCAAGCGTGGCAGCTAAAGAAGGCGGAATAGCAATGGGGGTTTCGGGAAGTAAGGACATGGATAGCTCTCTTGATTGGAGAACGATTTTACGGTCCGAGACGACAAAGGGCTAGTCTGGCGGCGAATTATTGCTACAATAAGGGCTGTTTTTTTATACAGTAGTGATGCGTTATGGCTAAAAACACCACCGCCTTCGTTTGCAATGAGTGCGGCTCAGACTTCAGTAAATGGATGGGCCAATGTCCTGATTGCAGCGCCTGGAATACCATTGTCGAGATTTCGCTTGGCCCTGCGACCCGCAAAGCGGCTAGCAGTCCTCGGCGTGGTGGGTATTCAGGAAGTCAAAGTGAGATTACCACGTTGGCTGAAGTGGCCTTGCAAGAACAGCCCCGAATAACCACCGGTATCGGCGAGTTGGATAGGGTGCTGGGGGGTGGCTTGGTGCCTGGCTCAGTGATTTTGATCGGTGGTCACCCTGGCGCCGGTAAGAGCACCTTATTGTTACAGACATTGTGCTTACTATCCCAACTACATAGTGCTTTGTACGTCACGGGTGAGGAGTCATTGCAGCAAGTGGCTATGCGAGCGCAGCGACTAAAGCTGCCGACAGATAAATTGCAGATGATGTCGGAAACTGACGTTGAGGCCATTGGTGCGGCAACACAGCGTTTGCAACCTACGTTACTGGTGGTTGATTCAATCCAGGTCATGCACATGGCAGATATTTCTTCGGCACCGGGGAGTGTTTCCCAGGTGCGAGAGTGTGCGGCCTATCTGACGCGATACGCCAAGCAAACCGGCACTGTGTTATTCCTGGTTGGCCATGTCACTAAGGATGGTTCGTTGGCGGGTCCCAAGGTGCTTGAGCATATGATTGATTGCTCCATTCTGCTGGAAGGCGGCGATGACAGCCGATTTAGAACGTTGCGCGGCCAAAAAAATCGCTTTGGGGCGGTGAACGAGTTAGGTGTGTTCGCCATGACGGAGCAGGGTTTAAAAGAAGTCAAAAACCCCTCCGCCATTTTTCTTTCTCGAGACGAAGAAATTAGTTCGGGCAGCTTGGTGACGGTGGTCTGGGAAGGAACGCGTCCATTGTTGGTTGAAATTCAGGCCTTGGTGGACGACTCGCCCTTTGGCAATCCGCGCCGTGTGGCGGTGGGGCTAGATCAAAATCGGTTGGCAATGTTGTTGGCGGTACTGCACCGCCACGGTGGGCTCATGGTGGGTGATAAGGACGTATTTGTTAACGTGGTGGGTGGTGTCAAGGTCATGGAGACCAGTGCCGATCTTTCCACGTTGTTGTCGATTGTCTCTAGTTTCAAGGATCGCCCACTACCTCGTGACATGGTGGTGTTTGGCGAGGTGGGTTTGTCGGGCGAAATTAGGCCGGTGCCTAGTGGTCAGGAGCGCCTGTTTGAAGCAGCCAAGCATGGCTTTACCAAAGCTATTGTGCCGGCGGCTAACGTGCCTAAGGGTGGTGTGAAAGGTATGCAGGTGATTGCCGTGAAACGTCTTTCCGACGCCTTACAGCACGTGTAAAAATTAACCTTTGTACAATATCATTTCTCGGCTATGCTTCGCGTTTTAGCGGGGTATTAATGATGGAAACAAAATTTATCGTGGGTAGTGAAGAGTGGTGTTCACTGCCGTCCTTAGGCTTGCCCATCATTAAAGTCCGCGTCGATTCAGGCGCAAAAACCTCCGCCTTACATGCCTTTAATATTCGCACCTTTACTCGCAACGGTGAGCCTTGGGTGTCATTTGATATGCACCCAATCCAAAAGGATGATGTCACCATTATTCGTTGCGAAGCCCCGGTGGTGGATCGCCGTACGGTCAAGTCCTCCAGTGGCACCACCGAGCGCCGATTTGTGGTCAAAACCCCAATTCACATTGGTGGGCATCAGTGGGAAATTGAGCTAACACTGACTAATCGCGACAGTATGGGATACCGTATGTTGTTAGGCCGAGAGGCCATGATGGGGCGAATTTTGGTGGATCCTGCGGCCAGCTTTAAGCAGGGTGAGCACACCATCACTGAGGTTCGCCAGATGTATGGTGTCTCTACAGTGGCTAAGCGTGGACTGAAAATTGGCGTGTTAGCCAGCAATCCAGACCTTTACAGTAACCGCCGAATCATTGAGGCGGGTGAGGCCCGTGGGCACGAAATGGTGTTTTTGAACATCAAGCAGTGTTATATGAAACTCGATGCTGATGCCCCGGAAGTTCATTACCGCGGTGGTAATGTGGTCAATGATTTGGATGCGCTCATACCGCGTATTCGTCCCAGTATTACGTTTTATGGGTGTGCGCTTACTCGCCACTTCGAAAGTTTGGGTGTTTATGTCCAGAATAACGCGGAATCTATAGCCAGCTCTCGCGATAAGCTTTACTCGTTACAGCTTTTACAGAAGAGTGGTCTCGATATTCCCACTACGGGTTTTGCCAACTCGCCGGCCGATACCAATGATTTAATACAAATGGTGGGCGGTGCTCCGCTGATTGTGAAGTTATTAGAGGGTACGCAAGGTAAGGGCGTGGTGTTAGCTGAAACCGATAAGGCAGCGGAGAGTGTCATCAATGCGATTAAATCACTCCGTGCAAACTTGCTCGTGCAGGAATTCGTCAAGGAAGCGGATGGTAAAGATCTGCGATGTTTTGTGATTGGCGGTAAGGTGGTGTCCTCTATTATGCGAACCGCCGCACCTGGAGAGTTTCGTGCCAACATCCACCAAGGAGGCACGGCGTCGGTGGTCAAAATTACCCCAGCAGAGCGAAAGTTGGCAATTAAAGCTGCCAAGACCCTTGGGCTGCAGGTGGCCGGGGTTGATATCATTCGCTCCAGTAAAGGGCCTTTGTTGCTCGAGGTGAATTCTTCGCCCGGTTTAGAAGGCATAGAGACGGCGACGGGTAACGATATTGCTGGCGCCATGATCGCCGCGATCGAAAAGCGTCTCGCTCGGCGTAGATAATTGTATTTCTGTTCGTTGCACGTATTATTAGTGAATGGGTGTCACACTCGTGACACTACGTCTGCAAGGATGATTCATGCCTGTCTCCATTAACCAACTTCGCGCCATCATCGAAACGGCGGCGGATAAGCGCACTCAGCGTGAGAAGGCCCAGCATTTGGTGGATGCCATCTGCGATGTCTTATCGGTGCCTGTCTCGTCGCTCTATGTGACCACGGGTGAAGAGGTGTTGTTGGTCGCTACGCGTGGTTTAAGTGAAACCGGTATTGGTATCACGCGCTTGCCCCTGGGTGTGGGTTTGGTGGGGAGTATTGCCGTCACAGGTAACTCGCTCAACCTGTCTCATGCGCCCAGTCATCCTGCGTTTCATCGCGTGGATGAGTTGGTGGAGGACAGTTTCGTCGGTTTCCTCGGTGTCCCTATTATTCACTTAGGCCATACGGTGGGTGTGTTGGTTGTTCAGACCAACGAATCACGAGCCTTTAGTGATGAGGAAGAATCTTTCGTCATTACCATTGCTTCTCAATTGGCAGTGGACTTCGATATTGCTGATTTTGTTCAAACGGACGGACTGCACAACTATGTGCTCAATGGTAAAGCTGCCTCTCCAGGTATTGGGATTGGGACAGTCGTTTGGGTGGATAGTAGCGAACTGTATGAAGATATCGACCCCGAACCCAGTTATCATGCGGGAGAGCAGCGCCACTGTTTTGAGGCTGCGCTTGAACGCGCCAAACACGATGTCGAAAGTACGCTGGGCAGTTTGAGTGCCGAACACAATCTCGATAGCTTAGCGGAGGCCTATGGCGCCATGCTGTCGGATCCCACGTTCATCGAATCTGTTTACAGCTTTATCGAGATCGGCCATTGTGCCTCCTTTGCTGTGCAGCAAGCGTCAGAAAATATCATCGATGCTCTGCAAGCTATCGATGATCCCTATTTAAAGGCTCGCGCTGATGACGTATTTCATGTCGCGAGTAAAATTGTGGCCCACTGTCGCGCCATCGACCTGGAAGCGGTCGTTCATGATGAGCCCATTGTGCTAGTGGGTTACAACGTAGCGGCGACAGATATTGCTGCCTATCCTAACGGCAGTTTAGCGGGTGTCATTTCAAGCAGTGGTTCGGGGCTCTCCCACACGGCGATTGTCGCCAAAGCCTTGGGTATTCCCTGTGTCATGGGCGTAGAAAATATTTCAGCCATCGATGTGGGGCAGCCGCTCATTGTGGAGGGCAATCTTGGGCGCGTGTTTGTGCATCCTACTCCAGCGCTACTGCAAGAGTACCGCCAGTTGCGCGAGCGCGAGGTACAAGAGTATGCCGAGCTAGCAGAGTTGCGCGATCTCATGGCCATCACCTTAGATGGTCAGCGCATTCAACTGTTCGTCAATACAGGCTTGCTGTCTGAAATTACACCTGGCCTCAAAATGGGCGCTGAGGGTATTGGTCTCTATCGCTCTGAAATCCCGTTTTTGGTGGCAGAATCCTTCCCTACCGAGAGTGAGCAAGAGGCCATATATCGGCAGGTATTGGAGTGCTATAACGGCAAGCCTGTGTATATGCGTACACTGGATATTGGGGGTGATAAACCACTGCCTTATTTCAGTTTTAAGGAAGAAAACCCGTTTTTAGGATGGCGAGGTATTCGTTTTGCTCTCGATAATCGCCCCATTCTTCGTACCCAGCTCAGGGCGATGTTGCGTGCGTCGATAGGCCTACCAACGCTCAATATCATGGTGCCCATGGTGGGTGAGATCGATCAAATCGATGCGTTTAAGGCGCTGTTGGATCAATGTAGAAAAGAACTGGTCGATGCCGGGTTGGACGTCCGTCAGCCCAAAGTGGGCATCATGCTCGAAGTCCCTTCGCTGATCAGCCAGATGGATTTTCTGTCTGATCGCGTCGATTTTATATCGATTGGCTCTAACGACCTAACCCAGTATTTATTGGCGGTCGATCGCAATAACGAACGCGTGGCCTCACTCTTCAATCATGTCCACCCCGCGGTGATTTCTGAGGTCTATCGCATTGTTCGGAAGGCCAAAACGCTTGGTATCAAGATTGGCGTTTGCGGAGAAATGGCTTCTCACCCCTTGGCGGTGATTTTGTTGCTCGGTATGGATGTGGATAGTCTCAGCATGAGTGCCTTCCAGCTGCCCAAAATTAAGTGCCTGATTCGAGCGCTGTCGCAGGAGCGTGCGGCGTTAATTCTGCAACGCGCCCTGCGAAAGAGTTCGGCGGCAGCGATACACGAGTTGTTGTTACAAGAGCTCCGCGACAGTGGGGTCGATTACTTGTTTAAGTCGCTAGGATAAATCATGGTCGTCACACAACTTTTTGACACCTTTGATGGCGGTGGCGAGGATGTATTGTTCGCTAATATTGCTGCGTCAATAGAGCGAGATGGCTACTGTGTTATCCCTGCGGGTATGCCTGACAGTATCGTGTTACCGTTGGCACAGCAGGCGCGTGAACAAGCTGAAGCGTTTGCTGCTGCCAAGATTGGCCGCGGCAATGAGGTGGCTGAAAACAATTTTGTACGGCGCGATAAAATCGCCTGGATTGATGGTGTCACTGACGCGGAGAGGCGTTGGATGGCATGGGCGGAGCGTCTGCGGGTATATCTAAATCGGCGCTTACTGTTAGGTTTGTTTTCTTACGAAAGTCATTTCGCTCACTATCAGTGTGGCGATTTCTACCGCAAGCATTATGACGCCTTCAAGGGCGAAGCAAACCGTGTTTTATCGACGGTATTGTATTTGAATTCAGGTTGGCACCCGGATGATGGCGGTGAGTTGCAGATTTTTGATGGGTATGATCGGTCGTTGTTAAAAGTCACACCGATACTCGGCACGTTGGTGGTTTTTCTGAGTGAAGAGTTTCCGCACGAGGTATTGCCAGCCCAGCGTGATCGTTACAGCATCGCGGGGTGGTTCAGGCTTAACCAATCGATTGGTGGACGTGTCGATCCTCAGTACTAGGCGAGGTGGCTTAGTTCCCGTTCTAGCAGGTCGGTATCCCCTAGGTTGAGTTCGACCAAACGTCGCAAATGACTGATGCTTTCTAGGTCGATATGATCACATTGAAAGCCGGCTCTGCCTTCTTGTTGGTGCGTAAGACGAGTAATCATGTTGATCGCAATGTCGCCGCCAAGGTGGATATACACAGCGGTGTCTTTAGTCGGATCGCCGTCCCAGCCGTCGGGTAATTTTACTAACACGCCATTCAGTGAGATGTCGATGAGTTCAACGGGCCAGCGGCGATCGTCTTGACATAGAAACGTATCGGCGTCGAAGCTGATGCGGCTGAAGGTGCGTCGCTCGTCATTGGTATCGCTAATATTTTCCATGCTATAGGACCTCGGGGTTGATTACAAAAGTATAGGCTAGGTCGGCGGAATTGCTAAAAAAATAAGAAAGGCGCCGAGGCGCCTTTCACTATTTGAGCTTGGTGTATTTAACGCGTTTGGGCGGTTCATTACCCATGCGCGCGACTCGGTCTTCTTCATACTCAGTGTAGTTACCTTCGAAAAAGGTTAGTTTGGCTGCGCCTTCATACGCCAAAATATGCGTAGCGATGCGGTCGAGGAACCAGCGATCGTGCGAAATACACAGTACGCAACCGGGGAAGTTTTGAATCGCCTCTTCTAAGGCGCGAAGGGTTTCTACGTCGAGGTCATTGGACGGTTCGTCTAAGAGCAGTACATTGGCGCCTTGTTTAAGCGTGTTGGCCAAGTGCAGACGACCACGTTCACCGCCCGACAGTTCGCCCACGCGTTTTTGCTGGTCTGAACCCTTGAAGTTGAAGCGACCAACGTAGGCGCGTGAAGGGATTTCGTAGTTGCCGATCGTCAAAATATCTGATCCGCCAGAAACGGCTTCCCATACCGACGCTTTGTCATTGAGGTTTTCACGTCCTTGCTCTACGAACGCGACTTTGACCGTTTCGCCAAGCTCAATGCTGCCACTATCGGGCTGCTCGGTCCCTGCGATCATTCGAAAGAGAGTGGATTTGCCGGCGCCGTTGCCGCCTATGATGCCAACAATGGCCCCTTTGGGAATACTGAGATTGAGGTCCTCGATCAGCAATTCATTGCCAAAGCCCTTGCTGACATTTTTAAATTCAATGACTTTGTCGCCGAGACGCTCGCCGGGGGGGATATAAATCTCATTGGTTTCATTGCGGGACTGAAACTCGCGAGATTGCATTTCTTCAAAGCGTGCAATCCGCGCTTTGTTCTTGGCGTGGCGGCCTTTGGGGTTTTGGCGAACCCATTCTAATTCGTGCTTCAAAGCCTTGGTATGGGCTTCTTCGGCGCGTTGCTCCTGCACCAGGCGAGCCTCTTTTTGCTCCAGCCAAGAGGTGTAATTACCCTCATAAGGAATGCCGTGGCCGCGGTCGAGTTCGAGAATCCATCCCGCTGCATTATCAAGGAAATAGCGGTCGTGCGTAATGGCGACCACGGTGCCGGGAAAGTCGACTAAGAAGCGTTCCAGCCAGCCAACTGATTCAGCATCCAGGTGGTTGGTGGGCTCGTCGAGTAACAGCATGTCAGGTTTTGACAGCAGTAATCGGCATAGAGCTACGCGGCGCTTTTCTCCCCCTGAGAGCTTGCTGACGTCGGCGTCCCATGCGGGAAGCCTAAGTGCATCGGCGGCAATTTCAAGTTGGTGGTTGAGGTTGTGCGCATCCCAGGCGTTAATGATGTCTTCTAACTGGGCTTGGCGCTTGGCCAATTTGTCGAAGTCAGCTTCCGGATCGGCGTAGTCCGCATACACTTGATCAAGCGCGGCCAAAGCATCAAGCGCTTCGCGAACGCCGTCTTCCACGTTACCTCGCACGTCTTTGTTCATATCCAGTTGCGGTTCTTGTGCCAGGTAACCTATTTTGATGCCGGGCATGGGACGAGCTTCACCATCGATGTCGGTATCGATGCCTGCCATAATTTTGAGCAGGGTGGATTTACCCGCACCGTTTAAACCTAATACGCCAATCTTGGCGCCAGGAAAAAACGACAAAGAGATATTTTTGAGAATGTGGCGTTTAGGGGGAACAATTTTATTCACCCGATTCATGCTGTAAACGAATTGAGCCATGAGTATTCCTTGTTAGGTGGCAGGCTTAAAATGGGGTGATTATAGCACTTCCATGGCGTTGGTTTGTACTGTTGTGCAGGAGGACAACAAGGCGGTGTATCGAGGAAGGTGTAAAATTCTCGAAATATCGCAATTTACTGAGCATTAATCATGCTTTAGAGGGGCGAGTTGTGTATAATTTGCCCCCTCATTTATCGCTCAATACTCAGAGGAAAATCAATGTTCAGTAATGACATGACAATCGCCGGTTTCGATGATGAACTTTTGGCGGCTATTCAAGCCGAAGATGTACGCCAAGAAGAGCATATCGAGTTGATCGCTTCTGAAAACTACGCTAGCCCTCGTGTGATGGAAGCTCAGGGTAGCCGTTTAACCAATAAATACGCTGAAGGCTATCCAGGTAAGCGTTATTACGGTGGTTGCGAGTTCGTTGATAAAGCTGAAGAGCTGGCGATTGAGCGGGCGAAACAGTTATTTGGCGCTGATTACGCCAACGTACAGCCTCACTCAGGTTCGCAAGCGAACTCAGCCGTGTACTTAGCCCTTCTGAACGCAGGTGATACTGTGCTGGGTATGAGCTTGGACGCTGGTGGTCACTTAACGCACGGCGCCAAGCCTAACTTCTCCGGCAAGGTCTACAACGCTGTTCAGTATGGTCTGAATAACGAGACTGGCGTGATCGATTACGATCAAGCCGAGGCCTTGGCCCTTGAGCACAAGCCGAAAATGATTGTAGCGGGTTTCTCAGCTTACTCTGGTATTGTTGACTGGGCTCGTTTCCGCGAGATCGCTGACAAAGTGGGCGCCTACCTGTTGGTCGATATGGCCCACGTTGCTGGCTTGGTTGCCGCGGGTGTCTATCCCAACCCTGTGCCATTTGCTGACGTTGTGACTTCGACCACCCACAAAACCCTGCGCGGACCTCGCGGCGGTATTATTTTGGCTAAAGCCAACCCAGAGATCGAGAAAAAACTCAATTCGGCGGTTTTCCCCGGCGGTCAAGGGGGTCCTTTGATGCACGTGATTGCCGCTAAGGCTGTCAGCTTCAAAGAAGCGATGAGTCCCGACTTCGTCGACTACCAAAAGAAAGTGATTAGCAACGCTAAAGCCATGGCTAAAACCTTTATGGCGCGGGGCATTAATATTGTTTCTGGCGGTACTGAAAACCATTTGATGTTGGTAGATCTGATCAACAAGCCTTACTCAGGTAAGGATGCTGACGCCGCCCTTGGCGAAGCCTACATTACGGTCAACAAGAACGCGGTGCCTAACGACCCACGTTCACCCTTTGTCACCTCGGGCATTCGTGTTGGCACGCCCGCGATTACGACGCGTGGCTTTGGTGAAGAGGAATGTGTTCAATTGACGCATTGGATGTGTGACGTGTTAGATTCTCTGGAAAATGGCACCAGTGATACGGTGGTTCCTCAGGTCCGTGAGCAAGTGAAAGCGTTGTGCAAGCGCTTCCCTGTGTACGCGTAAATACCATCGGCGAGGATTGCTAGGTGCACTGTCCATTTTGTGCTGAAACAGACACCAAAGTTATTGACTCGCGTCTCGTGGCCGACGGCGGACAAGTTCGCCGTCGGCGCGAGTGTTTAAGCTGCAAAGAACGTTTTACCACCTTTGAAACAGCTGAACTGCTTCTCCCCAAAGTGATTAAAAGTAACGGTGTTCGCGAACCCTTTAACGAGGATAAGTTGCGTGCGGGTATTTTACGTGCCGTTGAAAAACGCCCGGTCAGTGTAGAGCTGATTGAAGCGGCTATCGCTACCATCAAGCGTAAGCTTCAAGCCACTGGCGAGCGCGAGATTCGCTCATTGCTCATTGGTGAAGAGGTCATGCAGCAGCTACGTGACATGGATCATGTGGCTTTCGTTCGATTTGCTTCCGTATACCGCGACTTTAAAGATCTTGATGAATTCCGCCAAGAGATAGACCGTTTAAGCGCCGACCGCAAAGGCAGTGATGTCGACTGATCATCACTTCATGGCTCGTGCCATTCAGTTGGCAGATCGAGGTCGATACTCGACGTCTCCTAACCCGCGTGTGGGCTGTGTCCTTGTCAAACAGGGTGTTGTATTGGCTGAAGGCTGGCATCAGTATGCCGGTGAAGGACATGCTGAAGTTAATGCGTTAGCGTTAGCTGGCGATGCTGCGCGCGGTGCAACCGCGTATGTCACCCTTGAGCCATGTAGTCACCGTGGTAAAACAGGGCCTTGTAGTCAAGCGTTAATCGCGGCGGGTATATCGCGTGTTGTATCTGCCATGGAAGATCCTAATCCTCAAGTGTCTGGCCGAGGCCATCAGCAGTTGCGCGAGGCGGGTATCGAAGTACTTAGCGGTCTTATGCAAACACAGGCAGCCATGCTCAATGCGGGCTTTATTAAGCGTATGCGCACAGGGCTACCTAGAGTCCGCTGTAAATTGGCAATGAGTCTTGATGGTCGCACGGCCATGGCAAATGGTGAGAGTCAGTGGATTACCAGCCCACCAGCCCGTGCTGACGTGCAACGACTGCGCGCGGAGAGTTGTGCCATTATCACGGGCATCGGCTCTATTTTGATTGATGACTCAAGGCTCACCGTGCGCGAACTTAGCGTTGATGAGCGTTTTACGACCCCTCGCCTGCAGCCGCTCCGGGTGGTCATGGATTCCCGCTTGTGTACCCCTAAAGGCGCGCGGGTTATTGGTACGGATGGACGTTGCCTCATTTTATATAGTAACCCAGATGTGCGTAATGCCGATGAGCTGCGTCAGAGCGGTGCTCGTGTTGTGCGGGTCACAGGTCAATCGCAAGCGGTTGATTTGGAGGGTGCATTGCGTTATTTGGCTGATAAAGAACAGTGTAATGACGTGCTGATAGAAGCAGGGGCAACCCTCTCTGGGGCAATGTTAGAGGCGGGCTTGATCGACGAGTTGCACGTATATATCGCGCCAGTGTTGTTAGGGAGTAGCGCCCGACCGCTGTTTGATTTGCCGCTGGCACACATGGTAGAAAAGGTGGCATTAAAAATTGTTGATCGTCGCCAGTTTGGCGATGATACTCGGATCATAGCGATCCCGCAGGAGGGGTAATGTTTACCGGAATTATTCAAGCGAAAGGTTTTGTAGCAGAGCAGCAACCCGTGGGGGGTGATCTGCGTATGCGACTCAATACCGGTAAGCTGGATTTGACCGATGTCTTGATTGGTGACAGTATCGCGGTCAATGGCACGTGTCTTACCGTTGTTACACTCCTTAATGATGGCTTTTGGGCTGACGTTTCTGGTGAAACATTGCAATATACCTCGCTAGGTGATTTAAAGGTGGGTAGTCATGTGAATTTAGAGAAAGCCATGACGCCGACGGCTCGATTTGGTGGACATATTGTGAGTGGCCACGTCGATGGTTTAGGTGTGGTGAGAAGTATTTCTCAGGATGCGCGGTCATGGCGATTTTGGATAGAGGCCCCTCGCGGTCTGGCCAAATACATTGCACATAAAGGTTCTATCACGGTGGATGGTGTCAGCTTAACAGTCAACAAGGTTGACGGTGCGAGATTCGAATTGAATATCATCCCCCATACCATGGATGAGACCATCATGGGACGTTATCGCGTCGGCAGTGAGGTTAATTTGGAAGTGGATGTGGTGGCGCGCTATTTAGAGCGGCTATTAATGGGCGATAAGGCGGCAGACAGTGCTACCCATGGTGGGATTGATGCAGCGTTCTTGGCGCAACACGGATTTTTGAAATAGGCTACGGCCGACAATAGAAGGGTAAATAACATGGTCTCAAACGTTACCACTGTGGAAGGTAATTTCACTGCGTGCGACGCGCGCTATACCTTGTTGGTAGGTCGTTTTAATAGTTTTGTGGTGGAGAGTTTAGTGGAGGGTGCATTGGATACCTTGCGCCGCCATGGAGTTTCCGACAGCAATATTCGCATTGTTCGCGTGCCCGGAGCTTTTGAAATGCCCATTGCGGCACAGAAAATTGCCAAAGCAGGTAATGTCGATGCCATTATCGCGTTGGGCGCTGTTATTCGTGGTGGCACCCCTCACTTTGAATATGTCGCAGGCGAGTGCACAAAGGGCTTAGCTCAGGTATCTCTGGACAGCGGCGTGCCGGTCACTTTCGGTGTATTGACTGTTGACAGCATTGAGCAGGCTATCGAGCGCTCGGGCACTAAGGCGGGCAACAAAGGTGCAGAAGCGGCAATCTCTGCGGTAGAAATGGTTAGTCTGCTGGGAAAACTGTAAGTGAATAAACAAGACGTACAGCGTTTGGCTGCGCGCCGCCATAAGGCGCGCCACTATGCCATGCAAGCCCTTTATCAGTGGCATATGGCAGGGGCAAGTATCGCCCAAATAGAGGTGGAATTTTGCGCCGATAATGATATGTCGAATGTCGATATCGAGTACTTTAGTGAACTTTTGCACGGCATTCCTCACATGCTTGGTGAGCTTGATCGTTTGTTTGAGGAACATTTAGATCGTGATAAAGATGATCTTGGCGCCGTTGAGTTGGCCTTGCTGCGCATTGGCAGCTATGAATTGATGCAGCGCATTGATGTGCCTTACAAAGTAGCGATCAACGAAGCGGTAAACCTCGCTAAGAAATTTGGTGCTACCGATAGTTTTAAATATATCAACGGTATTTTAGATAGAGTAGCTCGTCAAACACGTGCTATTGAAATCGCCGCCGATAATCCTGCGTTTTAAATAGTGAGGCGCCTGTATGTCTCAAGCACTGTCAGAATTTGATCTGATCGCGCGGTTTTTTGATGTGCAGGCGCTGACTGGTAATCCCCTAAATCCCTCTATACCTTTATCTATTGGCGATGATTGCGCGTTGCTTTCGCCTGCGCCTGGCTATCAGTTAGCGGTGTCCGTGGATACCTTGGTGGCTGGTGTACACTTTCCCTTGGCGGCACCGCCTGAACGCTTGGGTTGGCGTGCGTTGGCGGTCTCGGTAAGTGATTTGGCAGCGATGGGCGCGCGCCCATTGGGCTTCACGTTGGCCTTGACATTGCCCATGCCTGACAGTGCTTGGCTAGAAGCCTTCTCCGCAGGTCTTGCCGCGGCGTCTCAGCATTACGGCATTGTCTTGGTGGGTGGTGATACGACCCAAGGACCGCTGTCGTTAAGTCTTCAAGTCATGGGTGAAGTGCCTGCCGGTCAGGCCTTGCGGCGTGATGGTGCCAAAGAGGGCGATGGCATATATGTGACTGGCTCTCTCGGGGCAGCACATCTTGCCTTGGACTATCTCAACCAACAAGGCTCCTTAGACCCTCGTATTGAAGCCTTACTTTCGGCGTATTATGAGCCAGCAAGTTGTATCACCTATGGACAGTCTTTAATGGGGATAGCATCAGCAGCGGTGGATATTTCCGATGGCTTGCTAGCGGATATAGGCCATATTGCTAAGCGTAGTCAGTTGGCTGTGTTGATTGATTCTTCAGCTATTCCCATTCATCCCGTGGTCAAAGAATTATCTAGCAGCGATCGTGCCTTATATGCCGCTTCGCGAGGTGGTGATGACTATCAGTTGGCGTTCTGCGTCCCAGAGGCTCATGTGGAGGCCCTGCTGTCTCTACCGTTTCGGGTGACTAAAATTGGACGTTGCCAGGCTGGAAGCGGCGTCTTTCTTGATGGTGCCCCAGTGCACGTCGGCGGATATCAACATTTTGAGGTTTCAGATGACAACTCCCGTTAGTGTTTGGCGAAATCCTATCCACTTTTTAGCGTTTGGCTGTGGATCGGGCGCGGTACCCAAGGCGCCAGGTACCTTTGGTTCGCTAGCGGCATTGGTACCTTACTTTTTCATGCAAGACCTTTCACAGCCCTTCTACCTGGGCCTGCTGGTCGTGTCGGCTGTCATCGGCATTTATTTGTGTGGTAAAACGGCTCAAGATCTTGGTGTCCACGATCACAGCGGTATTGTGTGGGATGAATTCGTTGGTATGTGGCTGACGCTGTTTGCGGCCCCTCAGGGCATAGGTTGGGTGGTGATCGGATTTGTCCTGTTCAGGCTATTTGATATTCTCAAGCCGATGCCGATAGGTTGGCTGGATAAACGTGTCCATGGCGGCATCGGTATCATGCTAGATGATATCGTGGCGGGTAGCTTTGCCTGGATTTGCCTACAACTTATCGCCTTATCCGGCGTGATTAGCGTGTAGGAAATACCACCCACAACTGCTAAAATCGATCTTTTATCTCGGAGTGCTCCGCCTTGAGCGTACGTTTTGTTGAATCCTCACAGTTGCCGACTCCCTTCGGTGTTTTTGAAATGCATGGCTTTGAAGATCTTGTTAGCGGCAAAGAACATGTGGTGTTAAGTATGGGAGACGTCAGTGGTGAAGCGCCTGTATTGGCGCGTATTCATTCTGAGTGCCTCACGGGAGATGCGCTGTTCAGTATGCGGTGTGACTGTGGCTCACAGTTGCAGGCCGCTATGCAGGCGATTGCCGAAGTAGGCCGCGGGGTCATTTTTTATCTTCGCCAAGAAGGCCGAGGTATAGGTTTGTTAAATAAGATCCGTGCCTATCATCTGCAGGATGAAGGTGCGGATACCGTTGAAGCAAATGAAGCCCTGGGTTTTGATGCAGATCTGCGCGACTACACCATGTGCCTAACGATGTGTGAGCATCTAGGTGTTAAGCACGTCAGACTGATGACCAATAACCCTCGTAAGGTGACGGCACTTGAGCGTTTAGGGATTCACGTGGCTGAGCGCTTGCCCTTAAAGACGGGGCATAATTCTCATAATCAAAAGTACCTTGCCACCAAGGTAGGCAAGCTTGGTCATCTTTTAGACTGACACCAAGCGTCATTTCTAGCATTGTTTTGAACGTAGCAACAGTATCGAAGCGATAACACCTCTGATCGCTGATCGGGATGGTAGCAGGTGACATTGATCACCTTAGAAATAACAAGGTCCTGCTTTTTCTAAATGACACCATGTCGTTTGCGTTGGCGCCCGAACCCGTTATTGCGCTAGGAATTGGCTAATTTGTGCTGTAATACCGTCGCTATCTAGTTGGCAGATGGCCAATAACTCGGTCGGTTTGCCATGTTCGATGAACCGATCTGGAATGCCAATTTGTAGGAGTCGTGTAGTGTATTGACGGTGGCGGAGATATTCGCTTACGGCACTTCCTGCTCCCCCCATAATGGCATTTTCTTCGACGGTGATCAGCGTGTATCCCTCGGACGCTAAGCGGTCGATCAGATCGGTGTCGAGGGGTTTCACCCAGCGCATATCAAAAATGTCGGCGCCATGCTGTTCAGCGGCCGAGAAACAATGGTGAAGTAGCGTGCCAAACGCGAGAATAGCTAACTTCTTATCACCTTGGTGCACGTGCACCGCTCGTCCAATGTCTACCGTATCTAGACTGAGTCGCGGCTGGGCGCCGCAGCCTGTTCCACGGGGATAACGCACGGCTGCAGGTCCCTTATACTCATAAGCCGTCTGTAGGAGTAAGCGTGTTTCACATTCATCCGACGGCGTAGCAATGATCATATTCGGAATGCAGCGCATGTAGCTAAGATCGAAGTTGCCTGCGTGGGTAGGACCGTCTTCACCGACTAAGCCCGCGCGATCAATAGCAAATGTCACATCCAAATTTTGAATCGCCACATCGTGCACTAACTGATCATAGCCGCGTTGAAGAAATGTGGAATAAATCGCTACTACCGGTTTGCTGCCGTCGCATGCCATGCCGGCACCTAAGGTAACAGCGTGTTGCTCAGCAATGGCCACATCAAAAAACCGCTCGGGGAAGCAGTCGGCGAACTCAACCATCCCTGATCCCTCTTTCATCGCCGGGGTAATGCCTACCAGTAGTGGATCAGCGTCGGCGGCATCGCATAGCCATTGGCCAAAAATGTCTTGAAACTTGGGGCGTTTAGGGGCGCTGCTATGCTTGGGGGCTATCTTATTTAAAGCGTGATAGCCAATGGGATCGGCCTCGGCGGGTTTAAAGCCCTTGCCTTTTCTAGTTTGAATGTGCAGCAATTGAGGCCCTTCGAGGGCGTGCATATTACCAATGGTATAGAGCAGGTCTTCAATGTTGTGACCATCGATAGGGCCGATGTAGTGGAAACCCAGTTCCTCAAAGAGTGTGCCTGGTGCCACCATACCCTTGATGTGTTCTTCAGTACGGCGGGCCAGTGCGCGAACCGAGGGGGTGCTAGACAGCACTTTCTTTCCGCCTTCGCGGATCTGGGTATAAAATTTACTGGCCCAAATTTTGGCAAAATAAGACGCTAAACCACCTGCGTTGTGAGAGATCGACATTTGATTGTCGTTCAGAATAACCAGCAGGTTGGCGCGGGTATGTGCAGCGTGGGCTAATGCTTCAAATGCCATCCCGCCTGTCATCGCACCATCGCCTATGACAGCCACGCAATGTCGTTTAATGCCTTGTTGGCGAGCTGCTAACGCCATTCCAAGGGCGGCCGAAATACTGGTGCTGGAGTGACCTACCCCAAACGTGTCGTACTCACTTTCACCTCGTTTAGGAAAGCCAGCGAGTCCTCCCATTTGGCGCATGGTGTGCATCTCTTCACGACGCCCGGTCAGAATTTTGTGCGGGTAGCACTGGTGACCTACATCCCATACGATCCTATCGTCAGGGGTATTAAAAATGTAGTGAAGGGCAATGGTCAGTTCGACCACGCCAAGGCCGGCGCCAAAATGGCCGCCAGACTGACCCACGCTAAAAAGCAAGAACTCTCGCAATTCCTTAGCCACTTGAGGCAGCTGTGACTTTGCCAGCGCGCGCAAATCCGCCGGGCTATTAATGGCGTCTAACAGCGGCGTCGAGGGGCGTTGTTCAGGTATGGCATCAAACATAATGTCAGTCATTAAGAAAAACAGTGATTCTACCGTACTTTATACGATTCGCCCATGTGAAGAAGGGCTAATTAATGTCTTCTTTCGACAATGTAATCAGCCAGTTGGCTCAGGGCGATCGCATTGTCAAATCCACTAAGTGCATCGATAGCCCGCTGGTGTTGGTCTTGCAGTGCAGACTGTGCACCTTGCAGCCCTAAAAAACGTGGGTAGGTAGCTTTATTCGCCTCGATATCTGAATTCTGCGGTTTGCCTAATTCTTCGGTGGTGGCGGTGATGTCTAAAATATCATCTTGAATTTGAAACGCTAATCCAACTGCGCGGCCGAATTCTTCTAGCCAGGCAAGTTGCTGTTGATTTGCGCCGCTTACTAAGCCACCGAGCTTTAACGCTGCCACAATGAGTGCGCCAGTTTTATCGCTGTGCATGGCTTGCAGTGCTTCAAGACTTAGAATCTGATTAGTGGCAGCTTGATCTATGGCTTGACCGTCTACCATGTTGCGAGCAGCCCTTGCGAGAATGGTTACGGCTTGCATGGGGAGTGCCGTGCGAGATAAAGCCTCAAATGCCATGGCTTGTAGTGCATCGCCAGCGAGTATGGCTGTCGCTTCGTCAAATGCAATATGGCAGGTTGGACGATTGCGACGCAAGTCATCATCGTCCATGGCGGGTAAATCATCGTGAATTAAGGAGTAGGCATGAATGCATTCAACCGCGCATGCCGCCCAGTCGGCCTCTGAAGGGTCATGATCGCCTACCGCTTGAGCGGCGGTGTAAACCAACATAGGGCGAACGCGTTTACCAGGCGCCAATAAACTATAGCGAATAGCTGCCAATAAGCGTGTCTCAACACCACCGATGGAGCTTAAGTAATCATCGAGGAAATGTTCCAGCGCGCGTTGAACGCGCGCTTGGCAGTCGAGAAGCGTGTCTTTAAAAGGGCGTGTCACTCAGGTCGTCCTGTGCAAAGGGTTGCTCAACCGGTTTGCCGTTTTCTTGCAGCAACACATTGACGCGTTGTTCTGCGTTGTCGAGTGCCGCTTGGCACGCGCGAGTTAAGGCAACACCTTTTTCAAAGGCTTGCAGCGATTCTTCTAACCCAAGATCACCGTTTTCCATGGCTTCCACCAAGGCTTCCAATTGTTGCAGAGATTGCTCGAAATCTAGGGCTTGTTTGTCGTCGCTCATATAGGTACCTCGTGTGTGGGCAGAACCATAACCGAGCATTTGAAGTGGGTCAATTCAGTAATTATAAAACTTGCCGATAGTTCCATGTACTAGTCTTATTACTCAATGCCTACACCCAAGGAGTCAGTGTGGATCTCGCAACGCTAGTCGGTATTGTCGGCGGTTTTATCATTGTCACAGTGGCAATGTTTCTTTCAAGTAACGGTGTGTTGGGCATGTTTGGCGATTTGACGTCGGTGCTGATCGTGGTCGTCGGTACCATTCTTGTCACCATGGCTAACTTTGGGCTTTCACAATTTTTAGGCGCGCTAAAAGTCGCCGGCAAAGCCTTTGTGGTGAAGTCGATAGCGCCATTAGAATTGATCGCTGAAATAGTTGGATTGGCCGATTCTGCTCGTAAAGGTGGGCTATTGACCCTTGAGGGCAAGGAGGTAAGCAACGACTTTCTTGCCTATGGCATTCAATTATTAGTCGATGGTCACGACGCCTCGGTGGTTCGAAATCTTTTAGAAACTGACATGTATCAAACCATAGATCGTCATGACAGCGGCGTGAAGATCTTTCGTGTCATGGCTGATCTCGCGCCTGCTATGGGTATGATTGGTACGTTGGTTGGCTTGGTAGCCATGTTATCGAATATGGATGACCCAAAAGCCATCGGTCCAGCCATGGCGGTGGCTTTGTTAACCACCCTATATGGGGCCATGATTGCGAACATGGTGGCCATTCCGATTGCGAATAAGTTAGAGCTTCGCTCTAAGGAAGAGGCACTAAGCAAGGGCATGATGATCGATGGTCTTATTGGTATTCAGGCGGGACAAAACCCTAAAATTATCGATGCCATGTTGAAGAACTACCTGCCAAGTAATCAACGCGCAAGCGAGGATGACTAATGTCGGGCAAAGATTGTAAATGCCCGCCAGCGGGTCTGCCTCCCTGGATGGGGACGTTTGCTGACTTAATGTCATTGTTGATGTGCTTTTTCGTCTTGTTGCTGTCGTTTTCTGAAATGGATGCTATGAAATTCAAGCGATTGGCAGGTTCCATGAAAATGGCGTTTGGTGTGCAAGCACAAGTCTATGCGGTCGATCCGCCCAAAGGGACTTCTGTGATAGCCCAAGAGTTTTCTCCAGGCCGTCCCGAGCCGACACCGATCAATGAGATTTGGCAGAAAACCGATGCAAACCTCGACCCCACGTTAGATTTTGAATGTGCCCGCGAAGTGGAAGTCGAGGAAGGGCAGCAGGACGATGAAGCGGGTGTGCAGACTTCGCTGACCGTTCAGCAAGAAGACGACATCCGGGCTAAACTGGAAGAGATGGTTAAGCAAACTGAGCAAGATGCGATGGAATTAGCCCAAGCTTTAATGACTCAGATTGCCAGTGGTGAAGTAGAAATTGAAACACGTGGTAGGAAGATAATTGTGCGAATTAAAGAGCGCGGCTCGTTTGCCAGCGGCTCAGCCGACTTGGCGCCAGAATATCGAGAGGTGCTTCGCAATGTGGGCAACGTATTGGTCAATCAACCGGGCGCTATATCCATCCAAGGGCATACCGATAACGTCCCCATTAATACGGCGCGCTTTCGCTCAAATTGGGATCTCAGTAGTGCAAGGGCCTCATCGGTCGCCATGGAGTTACTCGATTCAGGCCGCCTTTCCCCTTTGCGTGTGGCTGTCACTGGCTTGGCGGATACACATCCGCTAGTGGCAAATGACAATACGGAGAATCGAGCAATCAATCGACGGGTGGAAATTGTCATTCAGCAGGGCTTGAATGATGTCGATCAAGCGGATGTTGATTTGTTGCGGCGCGATGCCCCCGATGTATTACGAGACCTAGAAATTGATACTCGACCGTTATTTCAATTAAACCCTAATGAGGTGTTTTAGATGCCACATGGACCTGGTGGAATAGAACGTAGACGCTATTTTCGTGTTGATACAGAGGCCCCCGTGGCCGTTGAAGTATTGAGTGAACATGAAGCGGAAAGTCATCGCGAAATGTTGGCTCGAGGGGGTGAGCATGTCTTTAATGCCAGTTTTGATGCGCGTATCAGCACCTTACTCAATACGCTTAAAAGCAAAGATCCCGTGGCGGCTGAATTGATCAAATTGGTCAATCAAAAACTCAACCTGGTTATTGCCGAGCATGGTGAGAAATTGGACGTCAATGACACCATTGCCTGTGTTGTGCAGAGAATTAATTTGAGTGCCTGTGGTGCGGCGATAACCTGTGAGGAGCCGGTTGAAAAAGGGAGCTTGGTCCGTTTTCACCTGCTGACTCAAGATGTCCGCCTAGTGTTATTGGCGCGTGTTGTGGGTTGTGACAATCTTAAAAAGGCTTATCGTTGGCGGCTAAATTTTGAAGGCGTAGGCCATGCCGACGAAGAGGCGTTGATTCACTATGTGATGGAAGCCGATGCGAAAATTCGTCGCGCCAAAATGAAGGGGTAAGTTGCTGGGTTAATTGATCGGCATTACACTGCTCTTTTGCCTAACTTGAGACCGACATGATCAACGACCTTCCTCTAAGCAATCTTGCTATTTCTTCGGTCATTCAGGTGGCGGTGGCGCCGGTTTTCTTGTTGGCAGGTATAGCGGCATTATTGGGTGTTATGACAACGCGGCTTGGTCGCGTGATCGATCGTAGTCGACGTCTGCATGGCAATGATCGCCGCCAACTGTCGCCGCAACAAGTCGCGCTATTAGATAAAGAGTTGTCAAGTCTGGAGCGACGTGGGCGCTACATCAATATTGCTATCACCTTTGCGACGAGTAGCGCGTTGATGGTCTGTGTCGTCATTATTACTATTTTTGTCAGCCAGTTTTTAAGCACGAATCTTGGTGAAGTCATAGCCGGACTATTTGTCCTTTGCATGCTGGCGTTAATTATCGCCTTGATCACGTTTTTGTTAGAGGTGACCGCTGCAGCGAGTGCCATGCGTGAAGGTCTGGTACTCGCTGAGCGTTTTTTGGGGCATAGCAAGGATTAGCGGCTTTCCTGCATGCTAAATAATCCGTTAACAGAGTCGAGGTAGTTGCTGTCACCCTGCCGGAAAAGCCCAAACGCGGCTGAGATGCCACTCGCGTCACTTCCCACAAAATAGCCTTCAACCGCACCAAATACACCGTTACTTGATTCAGCATTGACTTGCGTTTGTCGCACGGAAAAGTAGCCGTGCTCCATGTTGAGTTCGGTACTGGCGGCGTCTGATACACGGAATGACCAAGCGTCACCGCCGGCCACTAAGTCTAATTGCCCTCCGGTGAGTGACGCACTATCGAAATCAAAATCGAAGCTGGCGGTGAGGCTAGTGACAGCGCCACTGTTGCTCGAGCCGACAAAGTCTCCGGTGCTAGAAAAGCTAGCGCTGCCTGTTCGTGTCAGCGTTATAGCATCGGTACTCATCCAGTAGACCGTTGCTTCGATAGGGCTGTTGTACTCGCGATTTTCACTGGTCCTGTAACGAAGGTTGGCTGTGCTGGTGCTATTGGCATTCCAAACACCCCAGTAAGTGTTACTAGAGAGCGCCGTCTTTTGGACAGGAAAGCCAGGGGCGGGGGCGGCGTTGTCCAGCTCGACAAACCATCCGGCGAGGGTGCCGTCCGCGTCAGTGCTGTTGTAGCCCAACTGGGTGGTTGTGAGTGGTGATAACACCGTGGGGCCGTGTAACAGGGCTGAGCCTTCAAACGTAGCCAGTGTTCCGTATTGATCTAAATTGGTGCCATCGCCACCGTACACGGTGATGGTCTGATAGCCTTCCATGGCCAATAGGCCTCTTGCTGTAGCGCTGTTGATGTCGGTGATGCTGTAACTGCCGGTGAAGAAAATTTCATCCGACGTCACAAAATACCCGCTCAATACGCCGCTGCTATTGTTATCTCCACGGAGGGTGAAGTCGCCACCTAGCTCGCCGTTAATACCCACCTGTAATGGACCCTCAAAATGGGTTGACCAGCGGTAAGTACCGCTATCGACAATTAAGAAACCGTTACTTGCCACGGCACTATCAAAGTTAATTCTCATGCTGGCGCTGAGGCTGTCAATGTCCCCTTCGGTTGACGTGCCAATATAAGCGCCAGTGCTAAGAAAGGTGTAAGTACCTACAAGTCCAGTAGCAGGTGTCGTTGAAATCCAAAAAATTGTGTCTTCAATGGGTGTACTACTAAGGATTCCTTCGCTCAGGGTGTATCGAGTGGCAGGGGCCGTTGTACTAGCTTGCCAAACGCCCCAAGTCGTCTTGCTGTCAAAAACCATGGTACGTGGGTAGCCTTCCGCCGGCATTGCCAGTCCCGGACGAATAAGGCGTTGATAACTCGACTCGGTGGCATCTTGGTCGACCATTAAGACAATGTCACCCGCCCTGTTTGTGCGTGTGCTGAGTGCGTAGGGTTGAGGACTGTCGGGAAGGAGAACTTTGGCGGTAACCCCCGGGGCGCTAAACTCAGCAGGACTTAATGCGGTGTTATCCCCGCCGATGTCATCATCAATTGGGTTGTCGGTACCACCATCATCGCCGTTGTTGGGACCGTCAGTATTGTCATTGGATACCGGTGTGAACGTGAGATTATCGATGTTTTCATCAGGATTGATCGGTGTGAAATCCACGATGGGATAACTTCTCAACGCCAGCTGATCTAACGGAACCCGATAGGGGTTGGTTTGACTTTGCACGTCGACCGAGGCGAAGAACGGATTGTTAGCAGCGACATCGGCGGGCAGGCTATAAAGTCCAACCGGTAGCGTATTATCACTATCGATGCGCGCAAAATTAAATTCGCCATTTTCGCCAATCACTAGACGTCCGGCACGATTACTCAGATCCACTGTGCCCGATAGCATTGACACATAAAGCGATCCATTAAATTCAAAAACTTCATACCCCGTGCCTCGGATACCTATCGAAGCCACTGTCGTGCGCACTTTGACAGCCGAGGGATTCTGTTGGCCAATGCCACCGGTCACAGCTCTAAAGCCGCCCTCTACCATATTCAATAACACGCTCTCTTCGCCACGCTCGCTGTCATTGCGATAGCTTTCGACCGAAAAGACACTATTCTCAGCGAGTGAGATAAGGCCATTGTCTAGCATATTCATCTGCAACATGGCGCCACTACCCGTGCTAACAGTATCCCCTTCAAAAATGGGTTTACCTCGTTTCAACTGGCGTTCGCTGCCGGCAAGCGTGGCACTAACTTCACCCTTACTTAGTATGACTTTGCCGGCTTTGCTATTGCCCCATGCTGGACTGGCGGTAATGGCTAGCGCGAGAGGCGTGGCGATGAGCGATAGTGGTAACTTACGCATGACATCATCTCCTAAAAGTTGTAGCGCAGCTTAATTTGCGCGCGATCGCGATCGTAACTGTATGCATCGATATTGCTGTCGTTGCGCGTATCGCTAAGGCTTGGATTAATGGTAAGGCCCTTGGCGGGTTGCCAGAGAAGGCCTGCTTCAAGGCTGCGCTGGCTATCATGGCGCTGCAAAGCAAATATAGGGTGCGTATCGCCATAGTCGCTGGATACGTATTGGGCTGATAAGTAAGGCACCCATTTGGCATTGAGCATATAGCTTAAACGATAATTGAGACCCCACATGGCATCCCGCAAGGCATAGTCAAACTGGTCATTGGTTGGGCGTTCTGAACCTATAAAGCTACCCAATTGATGGCGCCATTGGCCCCGGGCAAAAAGGACGTCACTCCCCATAAGTACGCGGTCGTGATCGCGAAAATTGTTATTGGTTTCAAAATCAACATCGTGCCACTGCAGCGTGAGTCCAACAACCAACCGTTCACTCAATGTTCTGTGCCATTGCGCGGCTAGCCCTAAACTAGCGAAAAAATCTTCGCCGCCAAGTTGCAGGGCTTGATATTGTAAGCCAACCCGATAGCGATCGGCTTCCGCTCTCCAATGAAAAGCACTTGCAATAGAAACAAGGCCTTGGTCGTAATTGCTATTGTCAGGGGTGTTGATCTGTTGAGCATCCGCTTGCAACGACCAGCCTTTAAATTTGCTGGTAGCTTTGTAAAGTTTGGCGCCAGCCGCGAGGTGCTGAGTATTGGAATCTTGTGCCAGGCTGGCCTCGCTGAGAGCCACATTGCCGAGATTGGGAATGTCAATGCTGCTCAAGTCACTGCCAGCATTAATGTTGCTATCTCTTCCAATGCCGCCTTCGACATAAAACTGTTTTTGTAACTCGAATTGGCTACCGCGCTGATCCATTTCGTGCAGGTAGTAATTGATATTGTGTTGCACTGTGGCGGGTGTCGCCTGGTTTTCGGCGACTTGCGTAAACAGTGTGCGTGCAAGATGATATTGGCCAGTTTCAAAATAACAGCGCGCTAGCTCGGTGCGCGCTCGGCCATTGTTGGGCTGTGCTTCAAGCACCCGCTCCAGCGCAAAAATCGCTTCGTCGTATCGATGAACCGACATCGCCACAAGGGCAAAGCGCATATCAAATTCCGTGATGCCCGAGTTTTCTGCCTGTAAGGCTTTAATCTGTTGGTAGGCGAATTCGGCATCGTAGTCGTGATCTGCTATGCATAGCGACGTGGCGGTAATGCTCCCAAGCAAAACCGCTGATCTAACTGAGAGGCTAGTCATTATTGGATATCCTGTTCTCTTAAGACTGCTTCTTTAGTGTAGACGCTGATCTTTTTTGTGCTAATTTTTTGACGAAAAGATAGATGGATTTTTTTTGCCTCGAAATGCGTCTTTTGCAGCTAGCTTTGCATACGTATTCATAGCGCCATACATGGCAAATTTGCATTGCATGATAAAAAATAACGGCTGTTTGGATATCTAACTAGGGAGTGCTTATCCATGTTAAGTAAAAAGTTTTTCAAAACTAAGTCTGAAGCTGAAGTTGTGTTTGAATTTGCACGCGAAGATGTCAAGTCAGTTCAATTAGCAGGCGATTTTAATGACTGGACCCCTGAGTCAATGAAATTTGACAAGAAGACAGGGTCTTACAAGTTGAAGCTGCGCCTACCAACGGATGCTGAATTTCAATTCAAGTATCTGCTGAATGATGCTGAGTGGGAAAATGATTATGCGGCCGATGCTTACATCCCCAATGATCAAGGAACTGAGAACTCAGTGATATCAACTAAAGCAGCGTAATCGCTGCTTTTTTTTGGTCTGATTTGCTTTGACTCCTCGCATTAACGAGCTATAGTTCTGTAATAAAAATTTGACAGCTTGGAAGTTTGGCATGAGTGATAATTTAGTGGCTCGTATCCTCTGTGTAGATGACGAGGTGGAAGTGCTCTACGCACTTAAACGTTTATTGCGCAGTTCTGATTTCATAGTAGATTTAGCCTCTGATCCAGATCAGGCGTTAGACATGGTTATGCATAACAGCTATGAC
Source organism: Pseudomonadales bacterium (assembly GCA_035458985.1). Classification (GTDB taxonomy): domain Bacteria; phylum Pseudomonadota; class Gammaproteobacteria; order Pseudomonadales; family JAHEIH01; genus JAHEIH01. The sequence continues at coordinate 37,193 of DATHYR010000011.1, read as the reverse complement.
CTTATAATTTCTGATATGCGCATGCCTAAACTTGATGGTGCTGAGCTTCTGGCTGCGGCCGCGAAGTTTTCTCCGCAAAGTCGGCGCGTCTTGCTAACGGGTTATTCAGATCAAGAAGCCACTGCTCGTGCAATTAATCAAGGTAAGATCCACGCCTACATCGAAAAGCCTTGGGATAATCGCCAGTTTGTCGAACGCATAATGGGTTTGCTGCACTCTAAATTACGCGACGATGAAAAAGCGCGAGAAGTCGAACATATTAAAGAGTCCTATGAGTCTATGAAGGCTCGTAAAATGTCCCTCAACGACCAGGTGCGTCGGACTAACAGGCAGTTGGAAAAGACCGTTGCCTTCCTCAATGTTGAGCAAGAAGAGTTGCGCATTAATCTCGCAACATTTATTAAAATCTTTGCGAGTGCTTCAACCCGTCATTGTCATTTGCCGGCTGAGTTTTTAGAGAACTTGCTTTATCACGTTAACCGCTGTGCAGCGAAACTCTACATGAATGAAAATCAGCGCCTCTGTGTTCTGCAGGCGGCCCAGCTGGTTCAAATTGGCAAGCTTTGCCTGCCAGAGGATGTGGTGAGTCGTCCCGTTCATGAGTTGTCAGACAACGCGTTAAATGTATTGAAAACGTATCCGCGCGAGAGTACGGATATGCTTACGCCGCTGGATGCGTTAGGTGAAACCTCTGCCATTATTGAGCACCACGGTGAAAACTTCGACGGCTCCGGGTATCCCTCGGGTTTGGCCGATCACAACATACCGCTCGGTTCTCGGCTATTGCGTATTTTACTTGATTACAATATGGCCACCGCCAAGGGTGGTCCTGGTGGTGCGCTGAGTCATGCGGACGCCAGTAAATGGCTGCGTGAGGGAGCGGGTACTTTTTATGATCCGGACCTCTTAGAAATTTGTTTATCTGTCCTAGATGAAGTCGGTGTTCCATCGCGACTCGGTGGTATCACGCTCGATGAACTTTCTGAAGGGGATGAGCTTCGCCATGATGTGGTCATGGCGAGTGGATTGCTATTAGCGGCGGCGAATACCCATGTGTCTAGCCAAATGATGCGTCGTTTCCGAGACATACAAAACAATACCGAAGAAAGCCTTATTTTCTTTATTAAATAGTCGTATAACTCTCGTTAGCTTGTCCTAGGTCAATTGCTTAGGGCAGGTATTATTGCTAACATATTTCTTAATGAAATATGCTTATTAATTTTAGTTATAACGAGGCTTGTACTTATGTCGCCAGTTGTTAAAGAGTTTTTTGATCGCCCCACGTTTACTTACAGTTATGTGGTTCACTGTCCAGAAACCAAGCATTGCGCGATTATTGATTCTGTGTTGGATTTTGATTACGCGTCGGGCAGTACCTCGACCAAAATGGCGGATCAAATCCTCGACTATATTACTGCCAACGGGTTGATTGCCGATTTAATTCTAGAAACGCACGTCCATGCTGATCATCTGTCAGCAGCTCCTTATTTACAGAAAAAAACGGGTGGTCGCATGGCCATCGGTGACCATATCACCGTGGTTCAAGAGGTGTTTGGCAAAGCCTTTAATGAGGGAACAGGGTTTCAGCGTGATGGTAGCCAATTCGATCTATTGTTGAAGGATAACGACACCTTTAGCTTGGGTAATATAGCATGTCAGGCCATGCATACCCCCGGTCATACGCCAGCTTGCATGAGTTACTTGATCGGTGATGCGGTGTTCGTTGGTGATACCTTGTTCATGCCAGATTACGGCACTGCTCGTTGTGATTTTCCCGGTGGCGACGCCCGAGTTTTGTTTAATTCTATCCACCGCCTCTATCAATTACCTGAAGCAACTCGCATGTATATGTGTCACGACTATGGTGCGCCAGGCAGAGAAGGGTTCAAATTCGAAACCACGGTAGGCGAAGAAAAATATCATAATATCCATGTGAATATGGATACGCCAGAAGATCAGTTCGTCGAGATGCGAACAAACAGAGACGCTACGCTGGACATGCCTCGTCTGATATTGCCATCCGTGCAGGTTAATATGCGTGCAGGTCATCTGCCACCCGCAGAAGACAATGGCCAAGTGTATCTCAAGATCCCAGTTAACTTATTCTAAAAATAATAAGGAGTCACAGCCATGGATATTAAACGCATAACTCCTGCGCTAAGTGTTAGTGCGCAGTTACAGCTTCAAGATTTTGGTGTGGCTGCTTCGCAGGGCTTTAAGTCCGTTATTTATTTGCGTCCTGATGGTGAGTCCAACGATCAACCTGCACGAGAAGCGTTGCAGGCGGCGGCAGAAGCCAATGGCCTTGCTTGGGCTTGGATATCTGTCGTCTCCGGTCAAGTGACCGATGACAACGTTGCCGCTTTCGCGCAGCATTTACAGTCAATGCCAGAGCCTGTGTTGTCTTTTTGTCGGACGGGTGCCCGTGCGGCGACGCTCTGGGCGCTGAGTCAGGCGGGTGCCATGCCCGGTGAAAATATTCTCGAAGTGACGTCGGCCGCCGGGTACGATTTATCGGCTTTAAAGGACCGCTTGGCTTGTGAGCCCTGTGCGAAACAGGAGGCTGTTCCTCGCGTTGCTGGTCGTAGCCACGATGTGATTGTTGTGGGGGGTGGGGCTGGTGGATTGGCATGTGCCTCAAGTCTATTAAAGCGTCAACCCGATCTTGACATCGCCGTGGTGGAGCCTCGTTCAGAGCACTATTACCAGCCCGGATGGACCCTCGTTGGTGGGGGGGTCTTTAAAAGAGAAAAAACGGTGCGTCCTATGGTGGATTACATCCCGCGGGAGGCTAAATGGTATCAGACCACTGTGGCGACCTTTCAGCCTGATCAACAGACGGTGACCTTGGAGGATGGAGAAGTTATCGGCTACCGAGTCTTGGTTGTCGCGCCGGGTCTTCAGCTCGATTGGGACGCTGTCAAAGGTCTCAAAGATACGCTGGGTAGTCACGGTGTGACATCGAATTATCATGTCGATATGGCGCCGTACACGTGGGAGTTGGTGCAGGGCTTACGTCGTGGCAAGGCGGTATTTACCCAGCCACCGATGCCGATTAAATGTGCTGGAGCACCTCAAAAAGCCATGTACTTATCCTGCGATGAGTGGCAGCGGCAGGGGCGCTTAGATGGTATCGACGTTGATTTCTGTACCGCCACCCCGGGTTTGTTTGGTGTGGCAGAGTATGTGCCTGCGCTCATGGAATACGTCAAGAAATATCGTATTCAGTTGAACTTCAAGACCAATTTAGTTGAGGTTGATGGTGTCAATAAAGTGGCTTACTTCAAGCAGACCGATGCAGAGGGTGTTGTAACAGACATAGAAAAACCGTTTGATATGTTGCATGTATGTCCGCCACAAAAATCGCCCGATTTTATCGCCTCAAGTCCTTTAGCCGACGCGGCAGGGTGGGTAGATGTCAGTCCCGAAACAATGCAGCACGTCACCTTTGGCAATATTTTTGCTGTCGGCGATGCCGGCAATATGCCCAATGCCAAGACGGCCGCAGCGGTGCGCAAACAAGCCCCTGTAGTGGCTGAAAATGTCATTATGGTCCTCAATGGTCAGTCACCTCGTGCTGTTTATGATGGTTATGGGTCTTGTCCACTGACCGTGGAGCGTGGAAAAATTGTGTTAGCGGAATTTGGCTATGGCGGTAAATTACTTCCCTCTTTCCCCGCATGGTTGTTGGATGGGCGCAAGCCAACCAGGGCAGCCTGGCTGTTAAAGGAAAAAATGATGCCTTGGCTTTACTATGACGCCATGATGCGTGGTGTTGAGTGGTTGGCAGCCCCCAAAATTCTTCCTTTACAGCCTGTCGCTCACGAAGTGGGTGAAGCTCTCGACTGTAAAAGAGATCAAAAGTAAGGCCACAATGGGAGGGAGGCATTCCCTCCTGACGCTTTTTCTGCCGTTATTGAGCCAATTATGTTTAAACGTTTTCTTCCTTGCACTGCGTGGCTGGCGAGCTACAACAGAGATGTATTGACCAGTGATCTTGTTGCTGCACTCATTGTCACCATCATGCTTATTCCTCAGTCATTGGCTTACGCGTTATTGGCGGGATTGCCCGCTGAGGTGGGTCTTTATGCCAGTATTTTACCTCTCGTCGCATACGCCATATTTGGCACAAGCCGAACACTCGCGGTAGGACCCGTAGCTGTGGTGTCATTGATGACAGCCGCTGCCGTGGGTAACTTGAACCTAGCGACGCCGTCAGAATATTTGGCGGCGGCCATTGTGTTGGCCCTTATCTCTGGTTTGATCCTCATTGCCATGGGGGTCTTCCAGATGGGTATGCTGGCTAATTTTCTTAGTCATCCTGTGATTTCAGGGTTTATTACCGCTTCAGGTTTGATTATTGCCGCGAGTCAGTTGAAACATATCCTGGGTGTACAGGCTAACGGCCACAGTCTTTATGAGCTTCTGGTGGAGTTAGCCGCAAATATATCGCATACCAATATGACAACATTAGCCGTGGGCTTAACCGCGCTTGTGTTTCTGATATGGGTGCGTCACCAACTTAAGCCTTTGTTGATTAAACTTGGGATGGCGCCGCGTCCCGCCGATCTTGTGGCGAAGGCGGGCCCTGTATTGGCAGTGGTCGGTACTACCATAGTAACCTACGCCTTTGGCCTGGATCAGCAGGGAGTCAACATTGTCGGTGTCGTACCTTCAGGGTTACCAAGCTTGGTGCTGCCCGATTTTGACGTGCCTTTATGGAAAGAGCTTTTTGTCTCTGCATTATTAATTTCAATCGTCGGTTTTGTTGAGTCGGTATCGGTTGCACAGACCTTGGCTGCCAAGCGAAGACAACGGATTTCGCCTAATCAGGAGTTGATTGGCTTAGGTGCCTCCAATGTGGCTTCGGCGATATCGGGAGGATTTCCAGTGACCGGAGGGTTTTCACGGTCGGTGGTGAACTTTGATGCTGGCGCAGAAACACCGGCAGCAGGCATATTTACGGCGGTAGGTATCGCCCTGGCAACGCTTTTTCTTACCCCGTTGATCCACTTTTTGCCACAGGCTACGCTCGCGGCGACAATCATCGTGGCGGTGCTTTCTCTTGTTGATGTGAAGGCGATTAAAGAGACGTGGCGTTATTCGCCCAGTGATTTTGTATCGATGGCCGCGACCATTGTTGTGACGTTGATGATGGGTGTTGAGCTTGGGATTCTCGCCGGAGTTGGACTGTCAATACTCTTGTTTTTATATCGCACAAGTTCGCCTCACAGTGCCATTGTAGGCCGGGTGCCAGGTAAGGAACACTTTCGCAATATTGAGCGTTTTAACGTAGAAATTGATCGTGAAATTCTAACCCTCAGGGTCGACGAGAGTTTGTATTTTGCCAATGCAAGGTACTTGGAGGATCGTGTCCACGATTTAATTTCTCAGCATCGTCACGTGAAGCACTTTATTATGATGTGCCCCGCGGTAAACTTGATCGATGCCTCTGCCCTCGAAAGCCTTGAAGCGATTAATTTACGCTTGAAAGACAGTGGTGTCACGTTTCATTTTTCAGAGATTAAAGGCCCTGTGATGGATCGCTTGCAAAAAACACATTTGATGCACGACTTAACCGGTCAAGTGTTTCTTAGTCAATATGATGCCTGGCGAACCCTTCACGGAGAAGGACCAGGCGAAATCAGCTCGCCTCACTAGGAATCTAATTATGCTTACTATTCGTCCTGCTAATCCGACAGATGTTAGTCAAATACTTTGGTTTATCCGTCAATTAGCCATTTATGAAAAAGCGGAACATGAGGTTCATGCCACCGCGCCCCAGCTGCACGAGGCGTTGTTTGGTGATAGCGCACACTGCGGTTGCCTTATGGCTGAGATGGATGATCAGCCCATCGGCTTTGCTTTGTATTTTTTCAACTTTTCCACATGGTTGGGCAAGCCCGGATTGTACCTCGAGGATTTGTTTGTCATGCCCGAATCGCGGGGTTTGGGCGCGGGTAAAGCGCTTTTACAGGCGCTGGCCAAGGTGGCTGTCGAGCGTGGTTGTGGACGTTTCGAATGGAGTGTGTTGGACTGGAATACACCCGCAATTGAATTTTATGAGTCCTTGGGTGCAAAGCCACAATCGGAGTGGATAATCTACCGGACAAGTGGTGAGGCACTGGAACGATTGGCGGGTACTAAATAAATCTTACGCCCTGCCAAAATCTTGTCTATATTCGTGTATGGCTAAAGTATTTAACACATCCACATGGACGAGGTTATGCGCTGGTGCATTAATGTGCTGTGTGCCCTTATTGTTTAGTGCTTATGTGGCGGCTGAGCAGATTAACCTCGTCACCAGTCACAGTGAATCAAGGTTGCTCACCTTGCTTCGCGATGAAGCGCGTGAGCAGCAGTTGCAACTAAAAGCCATTTTTATTGACCAAGAGCAGCTTAAAAGTGAGTTGTTCAGAAGTCGTCAGGTTGACGCACTGCCCGACGTGTTGTTAGTACCTCCAGATATCTCCAACTTGCCAAATTTAGCGATTGAAAGATTGCCATCGTCATGGTTTTTGGCAGATTTAGCCCCCGAGCTTGCCGAGCAAGTCCCCGCCGTGGCCGCACAGAAAGCTATTCCCTTTGTGGTGGGGAATCATTTGCTCCAATTTTATAACAAAGCCTTAGTCGATCAGCCGTTGACAGGGTGGGATCAACTATCTCCGTCATATCAAACGCCAATATTTAGTTGGAGTTATAACGAGATGTATTGGTTTGCCCCCTTTGTGCTTTCCAAAGGCGTCAAATTTTTACACGATGGTGAACCACATTTAGATACGCCTGAGATGATCGATGCGCTGAGTTTTTATAAGCAACTTGCGAGTCGTGGAGTGGTCAATCCTAACTGCAATTACAGCTGCAGTTTAGCGCGATTTGTAGAGGGAGACGTGCCTTACCATATTAATGGCACGTGGGCGATAGAAGCGTTATCAGGCCATTTAGGTGATAACCTTGGTGTCGCTTTGCTTCCCGATATCGATGGTCTTCCTATGCGCTCTTATTATTCTGCCTATGTCATCGTTTTTCCTGCGCTTAGCCGGCACAGCCCTGAAAAATTGGCTGCCTTACGTTCGTTTGCTCGCCACGTACAAAGTGCCGACTTTCAAGTTAAATTATTGCAGCAGGGCTCCCAGATGCCTGTGAATAGACGGGCTAGACAAGAATTTATAAATAGTGGCGATGGCTTGAATGCGGTATTTATCAAGCAGTTGGAGCGCTCCGTTATCATGCCAGATAGCCCTGAAATGGTGATCGTTTGGGACGCCATGTCCCGCGGTTTTGTTCGTTATAGTGGCGGGGTTCTTAATGCTCCTGCTGCCGCTAGGTATATGGAACGCACGTACCAGCGTTTTAATCGTTAGTCTTGGTAAATTCCTCAGTCGATTTGTTAGATCTTAACTATAATTTCTCTATGCTAACAAGGGAGGATATCTGTTGGGTGGATTGAATAGTACGCCAGTTTATCAAGCGCGTCTTGGTATCGTTTTATCGGTACTTTTGCTGATTGCTGCATGTGACCCGACAAATTCGACAATTAAAGTCGGCGTATTGCATTCCTTGACGGGAACGATGGCGGAGTCAGAAAAACCCGTTGCCATGGCTACTATGATGGCGATCGACGAGATCAATCGTGATGGTGGTCTTCTGGGAAGACAGATTGAGCCAATACTGTACGACGGGCAAAGTGACGATAAGCAATTTTTTCGTTTAGCGAAAACCCTGATACAGGAGGATAACGCGAGCACGGTGTTTGGTTGCTGGACCTCGTCGTGTCGCAAAACGATTAAGCCTTTATTTGAGGGAAGTGGCCGTTTACTCGTGTATCCCGTTCAGTTTGAAGGGGTAGAGGCATCCCCCAATATCTTGTACACCGGTTCTACCGCCGCGCAGCAAGTGATGCCAGCGCTGGCGTGGGGGTTAAAAAATATTGGTCCACGGGTCATGTTGGTAGGATCAGACTATGTTTTCCCTCGCATTGCCAATGTGATTGCGTCTAACCAAGTGACCATGCTGGGCGGTGAAGTTGTTGATGAGGTTTATTTTTTATTGGGCGATGAGCGTTTACAGGGTTTGCTGGCGCGTGTTCAGGCAGCCAAGCCAGATTTTATTTTCAGCACGTTGAATGGTTCTAGCAATCGTGAGTTTTATCGATTATTAGCCTCATCCAATGAGCAGACCGCCGTGATTGCTACCAGTATTTCCGAGTCGGACCTGAATATACGGCATATTAACTTTCCTGTTTATGTTGCTAATAGTTATTTTCAGAGTTTACCAAGGGTGGAAAATAGGGACTTCATTACCCGCTTTAAAGCCTTTGCAGGGGAAAATATGATTGTTTCTGCCGCGGTTGAGGCAGCATATACTGGGGTTTATTTATGGGCACATGCCGTCCGGTTATCGAATTCATTTCACACCAATGATGTGATTCACAACCTAACCTCATTATCTGTCGACGGTCCCGCTGATCGCCTTGTGGTGGCCATCGATACCAATCATGTTTGGCGAAAATTTTATTTGGCCAAATTAGATAACTTAGCGGGCTTTAGCGTGATTTATACCGATCTCGAATACATCCCTCCCACGCCCTATCCGGTATTTTTTAGCAAGCGCAAATGGCATCAATACCTTGACGATCTCTATATTCAATGGGGCGAGAAATGGCAGGCCGTGGCCATGGTGGCAGATACAAAATGAACCGACGTTACGCCAATTTGGGCCTTGTCTTTTTGATGCTTTTTTTACTTGGTGGATTGTACTTCGTCCTTAGCCAAGCATTGAAAGAGGATTTGAAGGCGTCGGCGGAAAGCCGTTTGAGCGCACAAAGTTTAGAAAAATTCCATCAATTGACCCTTCTTTTCAATAGTAATCAGCAAGATGTCTTGTCTCTGTATGAATGGCCCTTTCTGGATGAAAAATTTGCGCGTTTTTGGCAATCAAATGCCGAGGTTGATAAAGCGCATTTAATTGAGGCCTTGAATGGTTTTGCGGATCGTAGAAATTTTGTCAACATCTTGGTTTTTGACAGTAAGCACCGCTTAATCTTTCGCGTTAATCCGGTCTTTGAACTACAGCAGCGAGAATTAAATGAAGAGTATTTATCTCGCCAGCTTAAGCCATTAGTCCGTGCCGCCAATGACCACCTTCAGATCAGTGCGTCGCCCTTTTATCCAAGTTTAGAATCACTTCAGCAAGCCGGTCCTGTCAGTGCCGAGCTGATTAATAATCGCGTGACGTATATTGTTGCGCCGCTCATTGTTAATGAACAGGTGTTAGGTAGTATTGCCATGGGCCGTCAAGCCTCAGAGCTTGAGTTGTTTAATCACGGTCAGATGTCTTTTGCCAACACGGGGCAAATTGCTTTCATTGAACTGGGCGGTGATGCGGCGTATGGACTCATTTATCCCAGCGTTAATAATGGCCAGCCCGAAATTCTGGTAGAACCTCTCCAAGCGAGACAGCATGGCAATGCACTTGCTCGTGTTTTCAAGTCCGCCAGCGGCACGGAGAGCGTAAAAAACCATGTCGGTGATGATGTATTAGCACAGTGGCGCTATATTCCAGAATTTAATCTTGGCGTGCTGGTATATCAGGAAAAGCGTGAGATCTTTGCCACCCTTTACCAGTACCATCTTGTCGCCTTTATCACTGTTATTTCTACCTTACTATTATCTGTGGTTATTGGCTGGGGCTATGTGCGTGACATCTATGCCAAGATAAATGTGTCTATAGGGCGTCTCGCCGCAGTGACTCACTATGGTGATGTCTCCGCCAATGATGGGGGTAAACAAATTCAGTTGCTAGGGACGCTGATTGATCATGTAGAAACACGCATTAATAAAGATGATGAAGTTCTCATGTCTGCCAAGCAGCGGCTTCGGTTCTTTATGAAGGAGCTTGAAGATCAGCGCTTCGCCTTTGATCAACATTGCATCATCGTTGTTGCAGATGCTGATGGCACCTTTACCGATGCCAATGACCAATTCAGTGAATTAAGTGGGTATTCTCGAAGCGAGCTTATTGGCTCTAGCTTTAAACGCTTCGGTGGCGATTATCAGAACGAACGAATCCTAAAAGATATTTTCGACACCATGAATTTAGGGAAGGTATGGCAGGGAGAATTAAGCCTAATAAAGCGCAGTGGTGAACGCTACTGGCTAGAAACTACCTTTGTGCCCTTCGTGAATGAGGATGGCACGCTTCGCAACGTTGTTGCTATTCATACCGATATTACTGAACAAAAGTTGGCTTATGCTGACATGATTCACCAGGCGCAATACGATGCCCTCACCGGCCTGCCCAACCGAGCACTGCTGCTCGATCGCTTAGGGCAAATGCTGCGCAATTCGCGCCGCAATAGCTCACAAGTCGCGGTGCTATTCCTTGATTTGGATGACTTTAAAAAGATTAATGATTCGCTTGGTCACGAAGTAGGCGACGAATTACTCGTGGAGGTGGGCCGTCGTTTGAAGGGCATTATTCGTGATCAGGACACGGTAGGTCGCCTCGGCGGCGATGAATTTTTGGTGCTGTTAAACGGTACCGAGTATAAAGAAGATGTTGAGATTGTAGCCCGCAAAATTCTCGAGTCTATTCGCGAACCTATTTCGGTGGAAGAGTATGAGTTGGTGGTGGGGGTGAGTATCGGTATCTCGATATACCCGACCGACGGTAAAACGGAGTCGGAAATGCTACGCCACGCCGATTCGGCAATGTATAACGCCAAAAAAATGGGTCGAAATTCCTGGTCCTACTTCACTGAAGCGATGAACAAAGAGGTAGCGCGTCGCTTGGAAATTGAATCTTGGATGAATGGTGCCATTGACCGAGGCGAATTCTATGTCCACTTCCAGCCGATTGTTTCTGTGATGTCGGGAAAATTTGCTACGGTTGAAGCCCTGGTTCGATGGGCGCATCCTCAGGGTGGTAATATCAGTCCTGATGAGTTTATTCCTATTGCGGAACACTCCGGTTACATCATGGAGATTGGCCGTTTTGTATTAGAGAAGTCGTTGGATCTTGCTGCTGACTGGCGTCAACGTTACCACAGCGATTTGATTGTCGCGCTTAATGCGTCACCTAGACAATTCCGCGATCCTAATTGGCATGGCGGTATTGAGGCGCAACTCGCCGCGCGCGGTTTAAGCACACGCAATATTGAATTTGAAATTACCGAGGGTGTTCTGATCAGTGGTCACGAAAATGTCGAGCGAGCTCTGCAAGAGTTCTCGGATTTAGGTATTGCCATTTCCATGGACGACTTTGGTACAGGTTATTCCTCCTTGAGCTATCTCCGCAATTACCCCTTTGATACTCTCAAAATAGACCGTTCATTTGTCGCGGATATTGTTGAAGATCACGGCGATTATGAATTGGTATCCGCCGCCATTGCGATGGCGCACGGTCTCGGGTTGGAGGTGGTGGCTGAAGGTGTTGAGACACTAGAGCAGTATGAGTTGCTGTATCACCGACGTTGTGATTATGCACAGGGATATTTGTTTAGCCCGCCAGTATCGAGGGAAGATATTTTGGCCATGGGGGGGCGACTTCCCATTGATAGTCGCATCCGTCAGCAGCGGATGGCATCAGAGGGGGTGAGCAAGGCCTTGGTTCAAAATGGCGGCGATGAGTAGCCGACCACCATGGTTCCGTTAAGTGGATGGGTGAAGCGAATTTCTGTTGCGTGAAGCATGAGTCGGGGTGCTGCTTGTAGCGCTTGTGGGTGTGCATACATGTCACAACCTAGAATCGGATGACCTAATTCACGGCTGTGAATACGCAGCTGATGAGAACGACCCGTAACGGGGTGCAGTGTCACCCGAGTAGAGAAGTTTTTTTCATCGCGTGAAATCACGCGATATTCGGTAAACGCATGCTTGCCGTGCTCATAGCATATTTTCTGTTTGGGTCGATTCAGCCAGTCACACGCAATCGGTAATTCTATGATGCCCTCGTCTTTTTCAAGTAATCCCCACAGTACGGCGGTATAGGTTTTACCTATGCTACGTCGTTGAAACTGGCGCGATAGCTCTGCATGTGCCTCGCGACACAGTGGCACGATCATGATTCCCGACGTATCTAAATCGAGACGATGCACAACCGTTGCCGTTGGAAAGTGTTGCTGCACGCGCGTGATCATACAATCTTTATTCTCTGGAAGACGACCTGGCACCGACAGCAGAAGATCGGGTTTTTCTACTAAGAGGAGCGCCTCATCTTGGTATAAGATCCGAACGTCGCGGTAACACGGCGGCACGATATAGGGCTGAGCCTGCTCAGCCACGTTGACACTTGCCATTACAAAGGGCCGTAAGGGAGGAAGCGGTTATCTGACACGCTTCGAATCCATTGCAATAATGATTTGTCGAGGCTGTGGCCTCGTTTGCGCAATAGCTTCGCACACGCTATCGCCGGGTTATGCTTGTCGGCGCGCAGTTGAGAATGGTGCATTTCAGCGAGGGTAAAAAATCTTAACAGGCTCTCAAGCGTCACGTTATCGCAGCAGGCAAGGTGAGTTTGCCAGAGATCAACACCCGCCGTCATGGTGATTGAGAGTGTTTTGATATGGCTCTCATTGAGATTGCTGATGGCGTCTTCACCCATGGCAGACCATTCGGCGAGGATGGCCTCGCCGGGAAGGTTAATTGATGATTTTTCAGCGTCAGGTATCCAACTGCCCGTGGTCATCGCGCGTTCTCCGTAAAGGGCTAGCGCGCGTCCCGCAACGCTAGCGCGAATTAAATTTGGTCAAGAAGTTTAACATTTTGGTGGCGAAATTGCCGTAAGGAGGTGCCAAGAATTTCATCGCTGTCACCGGTGCTTGATAAAACACTGGACGAAGTTTTGAGAAGGTCAGGAAACCATCAAAACCGTGATAGTGCCCCATGCCGCTCGCTCCAACGCCACCAAACGGTAAGTCGTGCTGAGCAACATGGAATAACGCGTCATTCACGGAAACACCGCCAGACATGGTGCTATCGATATAGCGCTGAATCAACGCTTTATCGTTACTGAACGGATAGATTGCCAAAGGTCGGTCGCGATGATTAATGTAATCGATGGCTTGTTGTGGACTGTCATAGGTGTGCACCATAAGCAGCGGGCCAAAGGTCTCGCGGTGACGAATGTTCATCTCTTCCGTGGTGTCTAAAATCAAGTGGGGTGCGACTTTGCGCATGCCCTCTGCAGATACTTGCTCGGGTTGCATATTAATAACAGTTGCACCTTTGTCTTTCGCGTCATCAATGGTTTCCAGGACACGACGGTAGGCGACGTCATCAATAATAGACGTGAAGTCTGGACTATTGATATCAGGGCAGTGCTGCTGCACGTAATCCATGCACAAATCAATAAACGGCTGGCGTTTGTCGCTGGGCACAAAGACATAGTCAACGTTAGTACAGATCTGGCCAGCATTGAATAATTTGACAAACATAATGCGCTCAACGGCTTTTGCCAAATCGTAATCGGGCGCAATAATTGCTGGGCACTTGCCGCCCAATTCAAGCGTCACCGGCACAAGGTTTTGAGCGGCTGCCGCCATGACCTTACGGCCAGTTTGACCAGAGCCGGTAAAGATCAAATGATCAAACGGTAGTTGAGAAAATTCAATACCAACGCCGCCGGTTTCTTCGAAGAAGGCTAATTTGTCATGGGCAAAATATTTGGGTGATATATCGATCAGCAAGCGAGTCAGGGCGCGCGAATTTTCAGACATTTTGATCATGGCACGGTTGCCTGCTGCAAAAACGCTAACTAGGCCGGTCATGCTCAAGTTAATGGGAAAATTCCAAGGCACAATCATGCCCACCACCCCGAGAGGTTGTGGGTATACACGGTTTTTGGCACCGGGGTAGAGGGTGAAGTCAATCTTGCGACGTTGTGGTTTCATCCAAGATTTTAATTGTTTTACCGCATCGTTGATTGTCTGCAATACCGTGACGATTTCGGCAAAAATCGTCTCGTGTTTCGAGCGGTTTCCATAATCCTCACAGATGGCTGTTATCAATGCTTCTTGATTTTCAACCACCAAGCGTTTGAGTGCCAACAGGTCAGCTTTACGCTGTTGATAAGACACCATGGGTTGCGCCAAATAGGCCGAACGCTGGACATCGAGGCATTCGCGCAGCTCTCGGCGAATGGTCTCTAGTTCTGTTTCAGAGGCGATATTGGGATTGGCAGCGTTCATGGAATTCTCCAGCAAAATTGTTATTTGCAGCAGTTTACGGCAAAACGCGCCAAAAATGGGGTGCTAAATTGCCAGCTTCACGATTACTTCATGACTTTGTGGGTCAATATGCTCGATGAGTACAGGGACTTGGCTATCCAATGTCAGTGTGAGGTCACCCAGCGAAGCCACGCCGGTTTTACCTTCAAAATTGTAGCCTCGCTTCGCTTTTCGCAGATCGATATTGGCCATAATGCCCCAATCTTCTAAACGAACACTCACACCGGTATGGCGGAAGTTGATGATTGTTGCATCAACACTGTGACCGATGTTTTGCTGGCGAAGCCAATCCACTTTCATCCAGTGTTCGGTGCTGTTGCTGGCTTGTCGTATCAAACTGGTCTGCTGATTGATATGGGCAGCAATGGACGCATTGTCTTGAACTGCCGATTGATCGTTCAGTAGTGCCTTCATATAACGAAGATTGACGAGGTCTGCATAACGTCTGATGGGTGAAGTGATTGTGGCGTAGCTGGGCAATGCCAAACCAAAGTGGGCTCTGGGCGTTTCACTAAAGCTTCCGGGTGTTAGTCTACGTTGCAGCAAGCTCTGTACGGGAGCCTCGAGTTCACGTGCTTCAAGATTATCTAGTATCTGTTTGTAAGACGCTTCACTGCTCAGATCTAATTCGGCACATTCTGGCAGATGTGTTTCCAGAATCGCCTTGACCTCCGCCAGTTGTTCGGGGCGGAATCCAGGATGTATAGAAAAAATGCCTTGCCCAGCGGCAGCGAGTGTTTCAGCCGCGCATTGGTTAGTAGTGAGCATGGCCTCCTCAACTAGGCGTTGTGCACTGTTACGCGACAACTTGCGAATGGCGCAGACCTTTTTGTTTTCATCTAACGAGAGTGCATAGTCGGGACGGTCTTGACTTAGCAGTGCATGCTGCTTACGCCACTGAATTCGTGCATTGATGGCTTCGTGCAGTACTGCAAGACTTGCATTTATCGCCTCACTAAAGGGGTTGCTATGGTTATCGAGAGCTTGTGCGACGTCTTCATAGCTCAACTTGGCTACCGAGCGAATGGTCGACAGCATGAATTGATACTCAAGGATGTGGCCATGGCTATCAATATCTATCCGGCATGTCAGGGTTTTGTGGAGGGCATCGGGTGTTAACGAACAGACCTGTTGGCTCAGCGCAGGAGGCAGCATGGGAATGCCGCCACCGGGAAGATAGATGCTAGAAGCTCGCTCTTGGGCTTGGTTGTCGAGTTGGCTCCCAGCAGGTACGTATACATCGGGGTCAGCTATGGCCACCCAGAGACGATAGCCCAGATCGATACGCTCAGCAAAAAGTGCATCGTCCATATCCAGGGTGTTGGCAGAATCGATCGTTACAAAGGCAAGTTCGGTAAGATCTTGACGACCGAGCCCATCATCGTCGCGACGAATAAAGGTATCGGCTTCTGCAATGGCACTGTCAGACCACTGTTGAGGAAGCGCAAGACGCGCCGCGTTGAAGCGTGCTTCCACCCCTGCACTTTCGGCGGTGCCAAAGTTGCTGACTATGGCCACCTGGGCTTTGCCATCGGGGTAGGGATGGCGTTTCAACACCGCTTTAACATAACTTCCATCGACGCAGCCGTGATCAGCCTTGGGCGCGCGCTGTGCGGGTGGCACAAACAGCCAACGCGACCACTTGCCTATATCCACCTGCACAAAGTGGTTGTTGCCTTTGAGACGATAAATACCAAAGCATTCAGAAAAATCAGAATGCTTAAGCCCTTCGATAATACCGGCTTTCTTGCCTTTTTCAGCGTCGACCACCAATATATTGACGATGTCACCCGGGAGAACCTTTTGCATTTCTTCTGGGCTAATAAACACGTCTTTCGTGGTGCCATCAGGGAGCCCGCAAGCGGCAAAGCCGAAGCGGCCATTGCCCGCCCTTATCACGCCAGTGAGGCGCTCTTTGCTGTCTTCGATGTTTTGTTTGAGTTGTGCAAGTTGCTGTAAGACATTTGGGTCGAGCATGGGGAATCCACAAGGGTAAATAAAAGCCGCCATTCTAACGCAGTCTCGCCGGCGCGCCTACCGCGCGAGCAATGAATGTCATTATTTACTGGGATAGAGCGGGGCTAAAGCGGGTGTTAAGGTATCCTTTTTCCTTGTGTGCAGGTGCTTCACACGCGTTTCAATGGTCGCCAGCGCATTACGCATATCTACCTGGGCATCTGTTTTGAAAAGGCCTCTCTGCACAATATCGATCTGCTGGCGCAGTATTTTATCGCCGAGTATGGCGAGGGCGGCGTCAAGCTGGGGTTGGCCGGTATAGGCGTGTGCCCAGCAACGAAATGCTTGCAGCACTTGAGTGGCATCACCTTTTTGACATGCTTGATAAAGCGTTTGTTGCCTTGCCTTTAAGGTAGCGTCTTCACCATGGGTGGTGTCGCTTGAGCCTGGCTGAGCTAACCGCCGCCACAGCTGCCAGGCGATAATGCACGTCACTATCCATAACAGGGTTAACACAGCGAGTCCCAACCACCATACCGTGTGGTCGTGATCTGTTGCTATGGGTGGTGATACCACTGTTTGTTCAGCCATATCAGCTTCTTCACGACTGGGCGATAAAGATAATTCTGATGGTAATGGCGCTGGCATCGGCACGGCCTGAGATGTATTGGCACCGGCAAACACCGTCAGTGTCTGGGCTGGCAGAATAGCTGATCGTGTCACTTGCGCTTGACTGTCCCACCATTGTAAACGCTGTTCAGGTAGGGAGTAAGTTCCAGCCTTGGTCGCAATAATGGCGTAGCTTTGTGTATACGAACCGATGATTTTGTCGCCTTCGCCATCACTCACCGTGGCCTGATCTGGGTAGAATTTGAGTCCTTCGATGTCTGGAATCGGCAGCGGGGGTATTTGTGCTCCGAGCAAGCCATCAGCTATCACGGTGATGGTGCGGGTAGCCGAATCTCCAAGCTGCAATGTGGATGAGCCACCGTTCCAGTCGTCTACTATGATCACCTCATTGGCCGGTAACCAATGCTCGCCTTGATAGCGGCTATCCTGAGGGCGTACGACGATTTGCATCGGCTCTGACATGAGTCGGATAGTCTGGCCATTGGCATTGAAGGGGTCGAGAAGATTGCGGGTATTGCGACGCGTTGGAATGGTAGCAGTCAAAACACTTTGAGGAATATCCAGTAGCCCGCTGCGCTGCGGGAAAATGGCAAATTTTTGTTCAAATACTCGGTATTCCCTGCCATCAATACGGGTTTGAAATTCGTTGTCATTCAATTTTTTTATGATGGCATCGGGGAGATTGGGTTCGGTTAAGTTCGCGCCGCGACCAAGCGAGACAGCGTGGTACACACGAAGTGTCAGTACCACTTGTTGTTGCACGTACACCTCGTCTTTATCAAGCTCGGAAGTGAGAAAAACGGCCGCATCGGCACTGGCCTGGCTGGCGGGTCCCACGTCAATTTCTAGGGGTTGGGTTGTCTCGCCGGCGAGTTCTATGGGGGGAATTTGAAGACGACCTTCGCGCTTGGGTGCCAGGGTATACATCCATTCGCTTGAAATTTCACGACGACCATTAATGATGGATTGCCGGGTGCTCTGACTACTGCTTAAAATATCAAAGTCTTTAGCAAGCCCACTCGTGTCTGGACTGCTCGAGAGAAGGCGTTGATCACTGCGCACCACTAATTGGAGGGTTTCACCAAAACCGATACTGAGTCTATCGACCTCTGCCACGACAGCCGCGTGAAGATGTGCTGAAACAAACAGCCAAGCGGCGATCAGCAGGGCTTGCAAGCAACGGATTAATACCACGTGTCTGGCACCTCATCTTTGCCGCTAAGGCGGCGTTGTTCATATTGATAACGGAATTTTCGGCGCAACAGGCCGCCTGGGTCGTCCGGAATTTGTCGCAACCATTGCTCCATGGTTTGTTTTTCTTCGTCGCTTAAATCGTCAAATGCTGACGTCGGCGCTGGCGTCGCTGTCGAGGGCTCACTATTGGATTCAGTCTCTGGCCGGGCTTGAGAGGCCTCATGTTGATCCGATCCCTTCGGATTAGCCACGCCATCTTCCTTGTTTTGTGAAGGTTGGCTTTGACTTTGATTGTCTGGGTTAGGGTGGTCCCGTTGATCTTCGTCGATGTCATTGCCGTTGCCATTGTCACTGTCACTGGATTGGCCTTGATCACTCTGTGGCGATTGATCACCCTGCTGTTGCTGTTGCTGTTGCTGTTGCTGTTGCTGTTGCTGTTGCTGTTGCTGTTGCTGTTGCTGTTGCTGTTGCTGTTGCTGTTGCTGCTTCAATTGTTCAACCAGCGCTTTATTAAATGCCGCATCGTCATGCTCAGGGTCTAGCTTCAACGCCTGGTCATAGGCCTCAAGCGCAGCATCAAGTTCACCCGCTTTGGCTAATGCATTACCGCGATTGTAATGCGCTCTTGGTGTGTTGAGGTTTTTGAGCTGTTGTTCGGAGGCTTGATAGTTACCCGCACGATAGTTGGCAATGGCTTTCCACTCAGGATCGACAAAGCTATTGGCCGCTGCCTCGGCATCGCCCTTTGTTAATTGTTCAGTGCCGCGTTGATCGGGGCGCTGCCATAAATTGTCCCATAGGGTGTTTGCGTCGCTGACTGGGGTATACCCGATGGTCATAACAATGAATGCTGAAAAAATGACGCCGCGTCTAAAGAGTGGGAGTAGGCCAAGTAAGACCACGAGCGTTAAATAAGCACCGCGGTCCAACCACTGATCAAATTGGCGCTCGCTGCCTTGCTTGGACAGCGTTTCGCCCTTGACCGCCAGTAAGCGCTGCCAGTCACTGTCATCGAGGGTGATATCGCCATACAAGCCGCCATTGCGCAGAGCCAACGCGTTGAGTGTATCGCGACTCAGTTTAGGAATCGCTATGCTGCCATCACGGTTTCGCAACAGCCCTTGGTCGTTGGGAAGAGGGACGGGGCCGCCAGCGTCGGTGCCAATGCCCAGGACGCCGAGTCGTGCATCAGTTTCGGCGAGGATATGACTTACCATCGCTACATCCTCTTCGGTGACACCATCGCTTAATAAAAGAATGTAGGGTGCTGGACTACCGGCTTGCTCGGCGAGTTGGAGCGCTTTTTCAATCGCGAGATCGAGGCGACTGCCGAGAGCGGGCATGATATCGGGGCTGAGTGCTGGCACCATGGCCGCCAGTGTATCACTGTCATCGCTTAGTGGCGTGACAACATGAGCATCACCGGCGTAGACCACCAAGGCGGTCGTTCCTTCCTGGCGCGCATTTAAAATATCGAGCAATTTCATGCGAGCGCGGCCAATACGACTCGGTGAGATATCCTCAGCCATCATGGAAAGTGACAAGTCTACGACCACGATTAATGCATCACCACGTTGCTCCACCGGAACGGCACGCTTTTCCCAGGTAGGTCCTGCCAAGGCGAGTGCTGTGACAATGAGCAATAGCATGACGGCAAGCCCCTTAATTCGCCGTTGTTGTGTGCTGCCAAGACCGGCTTGCAAGTAGGGCAGGAAAGACGTGTCGATATGTCTTTGCCAGCCGTGCTGTCCTGCACCCGTTCGCCAAAGTAATAAGGGCAGTATTAGGGCGGGTGCGATGGCCCAGAGCCACTCAGGTCGTAGAAAGTGGAATTCGCTCATGCTTGCATCCTTTGGCGAATCACTAGGCCAGCGAGCACAATTCCCAGGCACCAAGCGACCCCTAGCGGCCAATAGAAATAGGCCTTCTGAGGACGATAGGTTGCCTCGTCATCCGGGGTGGGTTCTAAGGCATCCACTTCAGCATAAATGTGTTGTAACTCTTGCAGATTTCTTGCCCGGAAATAGCGACCTCCCGTTTGTTCGGCCATGCTGAGTAAGGTGGCCTCATCAAGATCACGTGACGGGTTGACGGTGCGGGCGCCAAAACTACTGCCAAAGATGCCGGGTACCACCAAGCTATCGGCCCCCATTCCTATGGTGTAAATTTTGACATTTAACTCCGCGGCTAATTGAGCGGCTTGCAGAGGTTGGACTTCTCCGGCGGTGTTCGCACCATCGGTTAATAAAATCATGACCCTTTCTTCAGCGGGTCGCGCTTGTAGCCGCTTTACCGCTAGACCAACGGCATCACCAATAGCGGTTTGCTTGCCGGCGAAGCCCAGCTCGGCTTCGTTTAAAAGTTGCTGAACGGTCCGCCGGTCATAGGATAAAGGTGCTTGCAGGTAGGCTTGAGAACCGAACAGTATTAAGCCAATGCGATCACCGGCACGCCGTTCAATGAATTCGTTGAGTACCACTTTCACTGCATCGATTCTGCGCACGGGCTGGTCCTTGATGACCATGTCCTGCTCTTCCATGCTGCCGGAGATATCCACCGCGAGCAGTAAGTCCCGTCCGCTACTTTGGAGACTGATGGGTTCGCCCAACCAAACCGGTTGGCTGGCCGCGAGGCAGGTAAGTACCCAAACAGCGGCCAGGAGCCACTTGGGTAGCCGGGAATTGTTGCTTTCTTCTTTGCTTGCTCCAAGCGCACGGTCTGCACTGGCATAAAAAGGCACAAAGACCGCATCGCTTTGAATTTGGCGGGCACGGCTAAAGCGCCACACTAGCCAGGGTAGGGGAAGTAACACCAGGGCGAGAGGCAGCTGCAGTTCAAACATGCCGGTTCTTCCTTGGTTGTTGTTGCACCCAGCGCTCGGCGCGTTGGATAAAATCACGACTCAGGTCGGCCGAGACGTCATATCTAAACCATGACTCAAGCCAGCGGGCGTGGTCCCCGAAAAGCGGCGTTTTACAGTGTTGGTCGAGAAATACCAGCCACGACTCACCGCTGAGCGAGGCGACAGAAGACTTGGGATAGGCGGTCATGGCGCAGCGTTTTAAAATGTCATTGGCTTGCTGCAGTTGCTGCTGTGGTGATAATGGCTGCAAGCTCAGCGCTTGAAGTTTCAATCTGGCCTCCCGAACATACGCACGCCGTTGATAATGACGCCATAGAGAGCGGATGAGGGCTATCAGACCGATAACGACAAATAGCGCCAGTAACCACCAGCCTGGGGCAGGCGGCCAGGCAGATACGGCGTCGGGCAAATGCACATCACGCAGTTGAGTCAGGGGGTCAGGTGCGTTCAACTGGCCCTCCCTTGACGTTGCGATGGGCGGCGCAACCATTCGCGCATGGCGCTTGTGACATCACTATCACAAGAGAAAAGGCTGTGTTGGCAGCCACTGGCGCGACATATCTCAGCCACAAACTGTTGGTGCTGTAACAATTGCTGTTCAACCGCGCGCCGTTGATGGTGGTTGCCCAGATGAAGGCGACGACGGTCAGTGCCATTGCCTATACCCACTACGCCACCAGTAGGTAACTGTTGTTCGATTGGATCAAGCACTTGTATCAGGTCAACCCTAGAATGTTGACGAATTTGCCACAGCAGCGTCTGGTCAGCACGATGGAGATCGTGGGCATCCGTCAATATCACGACGTGGCTGCCAGGCTTGCACAAGGTCAGTAACTGCTGCAAGGCATTGCTTAGGCTGGGGGAGGGTGGGGGCGCTGACGTAAAGGGATTAGCGAGCTGGCTGTTGCGATCGGCGATACAACCCAGTAGCCGAAGTGCGTTGCGCTTGCCCCGCGCAGCTTTAATTACATCCATACCGCGTTGGCCAAGCACGATGCCGCCAATGCGATCTCCTTGCAATAATCCCTGCCAACATTGTAGGCCGGCAAACGTGGCGGCATAGACAGATTTAAACTGACCGCGGCTGGCAAAAAACATCGATTGACGTTGATCGACCAGTAACAGCAAGGGACGCTCTTTTTCTTCCCGGAAGAGTTTGGTGTGCGCTTTGCCCGAGCGGGCTGTGACACGCCAGTCTATGGCCCGGACATCGTCGCCAGCCTGGTAGTGCCGGACCTCTTCAAACTCAATACCGCGCCCGCGCGCATTGGCGCGATGCCCTCCCATGCTGGCGACAGGACTCGCATGCCCCGAGTTGCGTTGCAGACCTCGTGCGTCATTGCGTAAACGAAGAAGGGCGTCGAGGTCTAAGTTGACACGCGGGTCTAGCGTCATTGTGCTGTCGGTACCACATTGAGTAGTTGGGCGATAATGTGGTCGCAGCTTATGCCAGCGGCCTCTGCGTCAAAACTGCGGACAATGCGGTGGCGTAGGACATCAAATGCCACGGCACGCACATCATCTGGGGTCACAAAATCTCGATCATTCAGCCACGCATGCGCGCGAGCGCAGCGGTCTAAAGCAATGGTGGCTCGGGGGCTAGCCCCAAAGGCGATGTACTTGCCGATGTCACCACTGTAGGCATCAGCGCGGCGTGTGGCTACCACTAACTGCACGATATATTCCTCGACACTAGGGACCATTTCCAGCTGTAAGATCGCTTGGCGCGCCGCCAGTAAGTCGGCCTCGGTAAGAGGTTTGGGTGAAGAGGTGGGCTGTTTGTGGATATCCTCTTGTCTTACCAAACGCAGAATTTCTCGCTCGGCGTTGGCATCAGGGTAGTCGACAAAAACATGCATGATAAACCGGTCTAGCTGAGCCTCGGGTAGAGGATACGTTCCCTCTTGTTCGATAGGATTTTGGGTAGCCATGACCATAAATACATCGGGCAACGGATAGGTTTCCTGGCCTACACTGATTTGGCGTTCTGCCATCGCTTCGAGCAGCGCCGATTGCACCTTGGCGGGGGCGCGGTTGATTTCATCGGCCAATACAAGGTTGTGGAAAATCGGTCCGCGCTGGAAGCGGAAACTGCCGTCTTCTTGATGAAAAATTTCAGTGCCGGTCACATCACCTGGCAGCAGGTCTGGCGTGAATTGAATGCGGTGAAAGTCGCCCTCTAAGGCACGTGAGAGGTCTTTAATTGCCCTGGTTTTCGCAAGGCCAGGTGCGCCCTCGACAAGTAAGTGGCCGTCGGCTAACAATGCAATAAGTAAACGCTCAACCAGTTGTTGTTGGCCAATGATTTGACTGTTTAACCACTGTTGAACGTCTTGTACGTGTTGGATAAGACTCATGCAGGTTTCCTTGTAGCTAGTCTTCGACACTTTTTGTGATGTAGGTATATATGTGGTCAATTTTGGGGCTTTCAAGCATTTGATGGCTGAAAAACTGCATCTATAGACTACGCTTATGTAGATAGGTTCACCTGCCAAGGACGCTAATATGAGTTTACCCGCGAGTGTAGAAAAATTCTTTAAACAACTACGCGCTGAGATGGATAAGCATCTCGCCTCCGATGAGGCTGACAAGCTCGATGAATTCGCCCATATCCTTTACCAACGTTTCCCCTTTGCCGAGGCAGGCGATAGAAGCCTGCTTGATATTTTTGGGAATACCTACGGCAGTTGGCGCTTCGTCCAAAAGCTCGATAGAAATCGTCCTAAAATACGTATTTTCAATCCGGATTATGAACAGCATGGGTGGGTGTCTAATAGCACAATCGTGGCGGTATTGAGCCGTGATATGCCGTTTATCCGCGACTCTATCCGGGCGGAATTCCACCGGAGAGGGATTGCTATTCATCAGATATATGCCGCCCTCTACAGTGCCGAGCGCGATAAGCAAGGGCAGCTAATCTCACTGCATGCTCGTGAGATCGACGAGGGAAGCCAGCACGTTGACGAGGTGCTGATGTACCTCGAAGTGGCTCGCCACAGTGATCCGCAGACATTAGCTGACTTGGTCAAAACGCTTGAAGATATCATGTTTGAAGTGCGGTTGGTCGTGGACGACTTCGTTGAGATCACTCAACGCGTGCATGAGACGGTAGACGCCATTGCCAATACGGGGGTCGACATATGCAGCGATTCTTTGAAAGAAAATATTGCCTTCCTCAACTGGAGCTTGCAAAACAATTTTACCTTTTTGGGTTTTGAACGTTTAGCGGTGTCGGGTAAGGGCAAAAAGCTCGTTGTAAATAGAGTCGCTGGTTCGGAACTGGGGATTATGCGTTTGCGCGAAAGCCGTGGTCCGGACAATTTAAGACGAGAGTTGGCCGGTGATTTAATGGATAGTCCGGTGGCACACCGGCAAATTACCTTTGCTAAATCTATCTATCGTTCGCGCGTTCACCGCGATACTTACCCCCAATACTTCACGGTAAAAATCTACGATGATCACGGTGCGGTCGTCGAACAGATGCGCTTTTTAGGTTTGTTTACTTCTCCTGTCTACACTCAGAGCACGTTGGGAATTCCGATTGTCAGAAGTAAGGTGCGTGAAGTCATTAAAATGACGGGTTTTAAGGCCCATAGCCACGATGCCAAAGAAATTACCCGGATCATGGAAGTGCACCCGCGCGACGAGTTGTTTCAAAGCAGTATAGATCAGTTATTTGACGCGGCGATGGAGATTAATCGCCTGCAAGAACGACGTAAAATTAAACTATTGGTCAGACGAGGTACATACGGACGTTTTGTCTCTTGTTTAGTGTTTACACCGCGCGACATCTACCACACGGAATTGCGTTGGAAAATCCAGCATCTTCTCAGTGAGGCGTTTGGTGCGGAAGAATCGGAATTTACCACGTTTTTTTCTGAGTCCATTCTGACCAGAACACACTTTTTCTTCAGGCTACGCGAAGAGGCGCCCTCTGAGATCGATGTTGTGAAACTCGAAGCTGAATTGATCGATGCTTGTTACTCCTGGGAAGAGCAACTCAATGACGCCTTGATGGACGAGTTTGGTGAAGAACAAGGCACGAAATTGGCCGAATTATATCGGCAGGCGTTTCAGGCTGGGTATCGTGAAGATTTTGCGCCCCGCGTAGCGATCAATGATCTGCGACGTATTGATACCTTGGAGCAAGGACAGTCTATCGCGATGTCCTTCTATCGCATGATGGGCGAGAGTGATGAAAAACTGCGCTTTAGGCTGTTCCAAGCAGATAACCCCTTGCCATTATCCGATGTTATTCCGGTGCTAGAAAATTTAGGGCTTAGGGTGATCGGCGAAAATCCCTACGATATTTGTCGTCGCGATGGGCGTGTTTTTTGGGTGCACGACTTTAGTCTGACCTATGGTCTCAGTAAGCACGTTGATGTGCAGGCTGTGAGTGATGATTTTCAACAAGCCTTTGCTGCCGTGTGGCGCGGGGATGCCGAAAGCGATAAATTCAATAAACTCATCTTGGGCACCGCGCTTAATTGGCGTCAGATCGCGCTCTTGCGAGCCTATGCACGGTATATGAAACAAATCCGCTTTAACCTTAGCGGAAGTTACATCGCCGACGCGCTGTTGCGCTACCCGCATATTTCAGAGATGCTGTTGACCTTGTTTAGACAGCGTTTTGACCCCGATGTTCGAGTGGATAGTCGGGAGACAAGCGCACAAGCCACAGAAGACGCCATTATTGCGGCATTGGACGATGTGTCAAATCTCAATGACGACATTATCTTCAGGCTCTACGTCGACTTGATCAAGGCCACCATCAGGGTCAATTTCTTTAAGGTTGATGCGCAGGGTAATCCGTTGCCAACCATAGCCTTCAAGCTGATGCCGTCGATGGTGGCGCAAGTGCCGAAACCACGTCCGATGTTTGAAATTTTTGTCTATTCACCGCGCGTGGAAGGCGTTCATTTGCGCGGTGGTAAAGTGGCCCGTGGTGGTTTGAGATGGTCCGATCGTCACGAGGACTTCCGAACCGAGATTCTAGGGCTTGTCAAAGCACAACAAGTGAAAAACTCGGTGATTGTGCCGGTAGGTGCCAAAGGCGGTTTTGTATGTCGCAAGCCACCCGTTGACGGTGGGCGTGACGCCTTCTTGGCCGAGGGGATTGCCTGTTATCAGTTATTTATTCAGTCCTTGCTAGATGTGACTGATAATTTAATTGAGGGTGAGGTCGTGCCTCCGCAACGTGTTGTGCGTTGGGATGAAGATGATCCCTATTTAGTGGTCGCTGCAGATAAAGGGACGGCCACCTTCTCTGATATTGCCAATGCCCTATCTCGCGATAATCACTTTTGGCTTGGTGATGCCTTTGCATCTGGTGGGAGCAATGGGTTTGACCACAAGAAAATGGGCATTACTGCCCGTGGTGGCTGGGTGTCGGTGCAGCGTCATTTCTTACAGTTGGGCGTCGATGTTCAGCGAGAGGATTTCAGTGTTGTAGGCATTGGCGATATGGCGGGCGATGTGTTCGGTAACGGGATGTTGTTATCGGAGCATATCTGTCTAGTGGCAGCGTTTAACCATATGCACATTTTCATTGACCCCAATCCTGATGCGGCCAAGAGTTTTGCCGAGCGCAAGCGAATGTTTGCCCTGCCGCGTTCCAGTTGGGAGGACTACAATAGCGATTTGATTTCTGCTGGGGGTGGGATTTTTTCACGCGGCGCGAAGTCGATTGTCATCAGCCCAGAGATGAAACGTCGTTTCGATATAGAGCAGGATAGATTGACGCCCAATGAGCTGATTACCGCGCTGTTAACCGCGCCGGTTGATCTGCTGTGGAACGGCGGTATTGGCACCTATGTCAAAGCCCAACAAGAGAATCATGCCGAGGTCGGTGATAAGGCCAACGACAGCGTACGCGTTGATGGTAGAGATTTGCGCTGTAAAGTTGTGGGTGAAGGCGGTAACTTGGGTATGACCCAGCGTGGCCGTATTGAATATTCGTTAAACGGTGGCTTGTGCAACACCGATTTTATTGATAACTCGGCCGGGGTGGATTGTTCTGACCACGAGGTCAACATCAAAATTCTTCTTAATGAGCTTGTGGCAGCTGGCGATATGACGGCTAAGCAACGCAATGCCTTGCTTGAGAAGCTCATCGATCCTGTCGGCGAGTTGGTGCTTCTGAACAACTTCCGGCAAGCCCAGGCGCTGAGCGTAGCTCAGTTTGATGCCGATAAACGCATTGCCGAGCACCAGACTGTCATTCAATCGTTGGAGGCTGCCAAATTACTCGACAGACGATTAGAGTTTTTGCCAAGTGATGATGAAATCGCTGAGCGGCGTGGCCGAGGTTTGGGGTTAACCCGTCCCGAATTCGCCATCGTCATGTCCTACATAAAAGGTATGCTAAAAGAACAGTTAGCACGAGAGTCGCTGCATGAGGATCCCTACATCTTGGCGAGTGTTGAACGCGCATTCCCCGAGATGCTGCGCAAGAAGTACCGCGAACAAATCTACCAGCACAAGCTGTTGGGTGAAATCGTCGCCACCCAGATGGCCAACGATGTCGTCAATTACATGGGACTGAGCTTTATTCATCGTTTACGTGAGTCAACCGGTGGCAGCGCCAGCGATGTGCTCAAAGCCTATGTGTTTGCTCGCGACGTGTTCGATATCGTGCCTCATTGGCAGGCCATTGAGCAGTTAAAAGAGCTGCCACAGGCCATGCAGATGCACATGATGCGTGACCTTATGCGTCTAGGGCGTCGCGCCACGCGGTGGGCATTGCGCAACCGACGCCAACAATTGGATATCGCGACAGAATTAGCGGTATTTAAGCCTCAGATCGCCGAAATTTCAGGCAGTATTTTGGCCTTATTGCGTGGCCGAGCGATTGATCGTTGGCACGATCGCTTTGATCGTTTGCGTGCCGCCAACGTCCCCGAGGACCTCGCCCATCACAGCGCCTCCAGTTTTGTTATGTACTCTTGCTTAGCCATTATTGACGCGGCTCAGCAAGTCGAGGCGCCGTTGCTTGAGGTGGCGGATGTGTACTTCGATATTAGTCAGCAACTTGATCTTGATTGGTTTGCGACGCAACTCATTGAATTGAAAATTGACAACCAGTGGCAGGCCATGGCGCGCGAAACCTTTATGGATGATCTCGATTGGCAGCATCGTGCCCTGACGGTTAACGTTTTGCATTGTATGCGTGACATGCAATGTGATTTGGCGGGTTGTCGCGACGAATGGCAGGCTCAAAATGCGTCTTATATTGAACGTTGGCGAAGGGTATTAACGCAATTACAAAATACCGATAGTGTCGACTTTGCCATGTACTCCGTCGCTACTCGGGAATTGTTCGATCTGGCTCAGGCCAGTACGTATCGCTAGTTATGCCGGCGGTGGTTGTTGCTTTGAATATTCCCCGCGATGAATATTTGCGGGTTTACCAAGGCACCGCGCGATCCGTGCTAGCCTGGGATAGTTTGGGTCGAAAAATCTCATTCCCGGTGAATATCCTGCAACCCTTCATTAGTCATGAGGGGGTGCAGGGGAAGTTTCGCTTGGATTTTGACGACCAAAACCGTTTCGTGGCTATCCAGCGGATAAGTTAAGACTCAATTTGTCCTAAGTTCGCGTGAAGAACCGCGCCGTTCATCACCGGGTTGTGGTGTGCCCAAACAAGCGTGGCGGCAATTTCTTCCGGTTCGATCATCCGTCCAAAGGTATTCATGGCGGCGATCGCTTGCATTACTTCTTGGCTCTGGCCGACGTGGGTACGCAACATCTCAGTATCTGTAAAGCCTGGGCAAATGCAGCAGGTATGAATGCCCTTGCCTTGCAAATCCTGGCAAGAGGCGCGCATCATGCCCACTGTTGCATGCTTGCTCGTTACATAACTAAAGGCATTCGCCACGGCCTTCTCAGAAAGGGTCGAACCCACATAGAGTAGGGAGGAACCGGCAGGCAAAATTGGCAACAGCCACTGGTTAATCTGATTTGGGGCAGCGATATTTACCGCCAACGAAACGGCTAAATCATCGGGGTCGCATTCAAGTGCCGTATCTTTAGCCATGCGGCACGCATTGTGGACAAGACAGACTTCCTCTGCCCCTTCGACAGCGGCAATTAAATCAGCGGCGATGGCGTTGATAGAGGCCGGACTGGCAAGATCACAGGTCAGGTCCCGAATACTTTGATGCTTAGCGGAGCGACGAGAAACGTTGATCACATCAAAGCCGTATTCAACGAAGCGCAGTGCAGTGGCTCTGCCGATACCGGCGCTGGCACCGGTGATAATGGCTAATTTCATAATGAACTCATTGTTTATTTAAAGCGTACTAGCATACATTAGCACCCCGCACTTGCACAGTGAGGTTGAGCCGCCTAAGGTAACCTCAAACTATGAGAGAGATTCATGCAACGTTTAACCACCATAGAACTATTCAAAGAGTACCTCAATTTCTCAGCCGCCCATTTTACGGTGTTTTCTGCGACGGAACGGGAGCGTTTGCACGGTCATAATTTTTCCGTCTATGCAGCGATCACGGCACCGGTAACCGATAATGGTATGACAGCCGATTACGGGTTGTTTAAAAACAAACTTAAGCAGTTGTGCGAAGACCTTGATGAATACACGCTCATTGCCGGTGATTCACCTCACCTGAACATTTCCTACCAAGAGGCTGAAGTATTGGTGCGATTTGGTGACGATTTGCTGCGTTTTCCTAAAAGTGATTGTATTGTGCTGCCCATTCGTAACACCACTGTCGAAGAATTTTCACATTATTTGCTGCAAAAATTAGTTGCTGACGTCGACATAGTCGAGGATTATTTTGTGTCTTCGATTGTCGTTAAAGTGTCATCGGGTGCTGGTCAGTACGGCAGTGCTGAGTGGCGTCGCGAGACCCCTTAAGGAGATTGCATGAGCATAGATCTTTTATTGAATCGCAATTCTGCAGCCATGTTAACCGAGCCCGCGCCTTCGGGAGAAGCTCTGCAACGTATGTTTAAAGCCGCCATGCGGGCCCCCGATCACGGTAACTTAAAACCGTGGCGTTTTATCACTGTGTCGGGTGACCGACGAACTGATCTAGGTGAATTGTTTGCTGTAGCGGCAGCACAGCGCAACGGAAATTTAACCACGGAGCAGCTTGAGCGTATTGTGGCCCAACCCCTGCGTGCCCCATTGTTAGTGGTCGTTGTTTCAAGCCCCATTGATCACCCCAAAATTCCCCAGATTGAGCAAGAGTATGCGGCCGCTTGTGCAGCCTTTGCTATTTTGCTCGCGGCCGAGGCAGAGGGTTTTGCCGGTATTTGGCGAACGGGCGATAATGCTTTCGATGAAACGGTGGCCAGTGGTTTAGGTTTAACCAAGCAAGAGCAAGTGGTGGGTTTTTTGTACCTTGGTACGCGTCGCGGTGAGCCGCGGGTTTTGCCCGAAATTGACCTCTCTCAATACCTCAGTGCTTGGTAGGCTAAGGTTCATTCATTAAGAACAATAACAATGGCAAAGCAAACCACCATTTTTACAACGCCGGTCATTACGCCTCTTCTTAGGGGAATCGCCAGACTTATTTTGCGCCTGATTGGCTGGAAGATTGAATTCCATAACGATCGCTTGCCTTATAAAAAGTGCGTCATTATTGGCGCATGGCACACGAGCAATTGGGATTTTGCGCTCATGCTTGTAGGTGTGCTAGATGCTGAAGTACAGCTTAACTGGATGGGAAAACATACGATTTTTCCAAAGCCCATTGCGTGGTTTATGCGATGGTTAGGTGGGATCCCTGTCAATAGGACGCGCTCAACCAATATGACCTCAGCAGTAGCGAGTATCTTTGATGAGCGAGATGAACTGAAAATCTTACTGGCGCCCGAAGGAACCCGTTCCACAGAAGGGGGTACGTTTAAAAGTGGCTTTTATTACATTGCTCACCAAGCGGGTGTACCTATCGCCATGGCCTATATCGATGCTGAGCGTAAGGTGGTAGGTCTTGATAAGGTCATGGAGACTACCGGCGATTATGACAAAGATTTAGCCGAGATTTTGGCGTATTACGAACCTTATAAAAACAAAGGTATAAAGCACGTTTAATCGGGAGTTTTACCGGTAACTATATAGGCAAAGGCGATAATCTCGGCAATTACGTAATAGAGTTGCCGAGGGATTTCAGTGCCTACCGGCATTTTGCACAGGTATTCCGCCAGTTCAGGGTGTTCGTAGAGCGGCACACCGTACTGTTCGGCTAAGGCGATAATGTCTTCTGCCGTCATCCCCTCACCAGAGGCACTAATAGTAGGCGCATGTTGTTTATCGTAGTGCAGTGCAGCCGCCCGTTTTAGCTCTTTGTCTGTCATGTCGTGGTCTCTACGTCAAAGCTGCGCTTGCCTTTAAGGGGTGGTGCAATTCCTTGCTGGCAAGGTATTGCGTCGATGTGGAGACCAGCTTCACGCAGGCGTGCTAGCAGATGGTCGAGATGTTCTTCCACGCGTTGTTGCAATGTGGCGCCATCAGTCCACATTCTTGCTTCTAGACGATGTCCGGTTAAGCTGGCATCTGCGGTCAATTGACCAAAAGGTTCAAGATCAAAGCACAGACGCATACCCCATCGGGTTTCGCGCTGATCACGGGATGGCTTGTCGTCGTGTTCAGCCTCCTCATCGCGGTAAATATTTAGCATGGCGCTTTGCCATCGATCCCCCATAGGCAGTGGAATTTCTAATTGCCATTGCGCCGCTGGAATAGTATTGCCAGCGCTATCTCGGGTAACCGCTAGGGCGTCCAGTTGAAGGTGTTGAATCCGTGCTATTCCCCCAAAGACATGCCGCATTAAACGATCGATATTATTCTCAGGGCGCTTGTTCATCGCGTTTGTAAGGTAGGAGAGAGGCATCCAAAATCCTGCGATCTCAAGGCTCTGTCTTGGAATAAGACTGACTGAGTGGATAGGTTCTAGCCCCCCTCTATTAAGCTCAAATGACCGTCCGCTGTGCGGCACATACTCAACGAATACCAAGGGCCTCTGAGCGTGGGTAACCTCCAAGGCGCGAGGTATCTCTGGTGCTACGTTCGCCAACGCGTCCATCATGTGGGTGATTTTATGGCCCGTGTTCATAGGGGCGTTAAGGACGGGCAGTAAGGTTATGTCGCGAGCCAACGAAGGACTGGCTGACGCATGACTAACAATAGTCGTTGTATTGATGAGCTGTGGGTTTAGCCAAGACGCATCCTTAAGGCCGATTGAATGTTGCGTTTTAGGGGTTAGGCTGACAGTGAGCCCTGCGCTGGTCAATTGGGAGGCGACGGGTGATATCTGCCCTGACGATCGGGCTTGTCCCTGATTTTGGCTGGGCTGTTGAGTGAAGCGACTGAGCATTAAATGTAACAGACTGCTGCTCTCTTTCAGTGGAGAGGCATCTGCCCCGGCAGAGGCTGGTAACGTTGAGGTCGATGGCAGCGAGGCACTTGAACCTATGAGGAATTGCGCTGTGACTGGGACGGTCAAGCTTGCCGACTGTGCCGGGTGTAGGGCGCCTGCACCCAACTTGGATGCTGCTGGGAATACGGTGGTCGCAAGCGTAGGTAATGCGGTGGTGCTGTGAGTCAGAAGCGGCGTTAAAGCTGGCGCTTTACCAGCAGGTGATGGCCATTGGCTAGTTATGTTGGCCGTCAATAATTGTTGTGCCAATGACGACAATGGTTTGCCAGTTAGGGTTTGTGGTTGACTACCCAGAACTGACAGCGGACGAGAGATCCAAGTTTCCGTGGCAGATAGATGTTGGGTGGTGTCTTTGTTGGCGGCGGTATTAAAGGGTGTCACCATGGGCGGAGTAGTCTGCAAAAGACGAAATAGCCTCATAAGCAGTAGCTTTTGGTCACTTACTTTGGCTTGTGCGACACCACCATGGGCAAGGTTTGCCTCTAAAAATGCACCGCTATTGAGCACAGTTTGAGCAATACTTGGCGCGCTTTGTCTCGCGGGTTGTGCAGGGATGTTCTGGATTTGGGACAACAGTTGATTGATCAGCGCGAGTTGTTGTTTGGCAGGTCGCGTGAGTTGGTTTTGGGTTTGCAAATGCTGCTGCCACTGGCGTAATACATCCATGGTGTCTGGCAAGGTTGTTTGCCGAGGTGTCAGCAGAGATTGTTGCAGTTGCACTAGCGCTTTGAGTTGTTGCACCGCCGAAGGCGGACGCCAGTGGAGCTCATTACCCTCGCTTTGAAGATTGACCACCGCCCCTTTGGGCGCAGGGACATTACTTTCAACGAGGAGTTTTTGGCCGCTGTCGCGAAGTAACAATGTCAATACAAAGCGCTGCGCGTTGTCATGTTTTGCAATCGCGATATCGATGACCTCCGCCTTAATATTGGGGGGTAAAGCATCTAGCGCACGTTCCAGCGTGACCAGTTTCTCTGGTCGTGAGTGAATCGCTCGGCTAGACAACGCATGTAATAAATCGATATTCATCGCGACGGGGCCACATTCATTTGGGAAAAATACGCATAAGCTTTACACTACTGCCCTCTATTAAAGTAGACCATACAGATATCGGCGCCCAATGCTGACCATTGAGCGCGACGTTGATTGAAGGAACACCTATTGAGCGACATCCTATTACAGGTGGCTAATTTCCACTGCGAACGAGACGATCGCGTCCTTTTTAAAGATGTGCATTTTTCGTTGTCTGGCGGAGAAATCTTACAGGTTGTGGGCCACAATGGTTGTGGTAAGACCACGTTGCTTCGCTCGTTGGTTGGTCTCAGTAGCTATGCAACAGGTGATCTTACATGGCGTGGACAACCCATCGCGGATGCTATGGCCAGGTATCGCACAGAGGTCTTGTTTCACGGTCATTTGGCGGGGGTAAAGCACCTACTGAGTCCACGTGAAAATTTACAGTGGTTCGTCGATATTTTCTGTGCCGGGCAGGGCAATGTAGAGGCAGCGCTTCAAACCATTGGCTTATTCGGGTATGAGGATGTTCCATGTGGAGCATTGTCCGCTGGGCAATTACGCCGCGTTGCTTTGGCTAGATTGCAGCTGTCGGGCGCCATTTTGTGGGTCCTCGACGAGCCATTTACCGCCATTGATGTGCATGGTATCGCGATGCTGCAAACGATGCTGCAGCGTCATGTGAGTAAAGGGGGCGCAGTGTTGCTCACCTCCCACCAGGCAATAGACGTTCCTGACGTGCGAAGTTTAAATCTGGAGATGTTCAAGTGAGCCCACTGAGCACCATGCGTCGTGGTATGTCAGCCACACTGCGTCGTGAACTGACACTGTTGTGGCGTCGCAAAAGTGACAGTTTAAACCCGTTGTTATTTTTGCTGATGGTCAGTTCGCTGTTTCCACTGGGGGTGAGTCCAGCCCCCGATGTCTTAGCGTTGTTGTCCCCTGGCATTATTTGGGTGGTGGCCCTGTTGGCTTGTCTATTGTCGACAGAATCCATGTTCCGAAGCGATTATGATGATGGCGCCTTGGAGTTGTTTCTTCTCAATCCCCAGCCGCTGTATTTTCATATTTTGGTCAAAGTGCTCGCCCACTGGTTACTAACCGGCATCCCTCTGGCGATTTTGTCACCCATCATTGCATTATTGCTCAATTTGCCGCCACAGGCGATTCCAATACTGGTGGCGAGTTTGGTGCTTGGCACGGCGCCTTTAGTCTTCATTGGTGCCATTGGTGCGGCCTTAACGGTGGGGTTGCGCCGTGGCGGCGTGCTTTTGTCGCTGATTGTTTTGCCCTTATATGTACCTGTGCTAATATTCGGCGCCGATGCGGTAAAGCGTGCCTCTGAAGGGGCGCCTGTCCCCGGTCAATTAGCCATTTTAGCCGCATTTTTTATGCTTTCTTTCGCACTTGCACCGCTTGCGGCTGCAGGTGCTCTAAAGATCAGTGTTGATAGTTAATCGCACCGATCGATACACGAGGACACACGAGCGATGTGGGCTTTCTTTCATAAACTCGGATCACCTAAATGGTTCTATGATATCAGCGGTAAATTCCTGTTGTGGCTCGCCCCAATTACCGCAATTTTATTAATAGTGGGTACTGTTTGGGGGCTTTTTTACGCGCCTCCAGATTTCAAGCAAGGTAACAGTTATCGCATCATTTATATTCATGTACCTGTCGCTGTTTTGTCGTTGTCGGGCTATTACATTATGGCGATTGCCGGGGCGATTCATCTTATTTGGCGCATGAAGTTGGCCGATGTCGCAATGCGCTGTGCGGCTAGGTTGGGTGCGGGTTTGACCTTTTTGGCGCTGTTTACCGGCGCTGTATGGGGGAAACCAACCTGGGGAACGTACTGGGTATGGGACGCTAGAATTACGTCTGAATTGGTATTGCTCTTCTTGTACATGGGCATTATTGCGCTCTATGAAGCCTACGATAATAAAGTCGCGGCGAGTCGTGCTTGCGCGGTGTTGGCCCTCGTAGGTACGGTCAATATTCCGATTATTTATAAGTCGGTCGATTGGTGGTACAGCCTCCACCAGCCTGCCACAATAAAATTTACTGAAAAATCGACGATAGATCCGTCGATGTTTTACCCCTTGCTCATCATGATTATCGGATTTTATTGTTTTTATGCCGTGGCACTTATGCTGCACATGCGCACTGAAGTATTGAGTAGCGAGCGCAAAACACGCTGGGTTCAGGCATTGGTGGAGAAACGTGACTGATGTATTTTGCTAATTTTGCTGAGGCTTGGCACATGGCGGGCCATGGTCCGTTTGTTTGGGTAAGTTATGCGGTGACACTGATCGTGCTGATCATTCTTGTGTGGTGGCCTTTGCAAAAGCGTCGTCAATTGTTTGATCAACAGCGACGTTTACTGCGTATAAACGCTGGCCCACAAGGTCAATCATCACCCGCCACTCAGGAGGATTAAGGTGCATCCTGTTCGCAAACAACGTCTCATGGTTGTCTTATTTATTGTTGTTGCCACCAGCGTGGCAGCGGCGTTGGTGTTTTTTGCACTGCGTGAAAACATGAACCTCTTTTATCCACCTGCGGATATCGCCGCGGGTAAGGCGCCTGTTGGTACCAATATTCGCGCAGGTGGTATGGTGAAGAAGGGCAGTGTCGAAAAAGCGGGTGACAGCCTAAAAGTCGATTTCGTGGTGACCGATTACAGCGCGGACTTACGCGTGACGTACACTGGCATTTTGCCTGACCTTTTTGAGGAAGAGCAGGGTGTTGTCGTGGCAGGACAGTTGGACGCGACAGGTCTATTCGTCGCACATGAGGTGCTTGCCAAGCACGATGAGAATTACATGCCGCCCGAAGTCGCTGACGCGCTCAAAAAAAGTGAGTACAGCCAATGATTGTTGAATTGGGTCACCTTGCACAGATCATTTCACTGGCCTTGGCTGTGATGTTAACAACCCTGCCTACCCTAGGTGTATGGCGAGGGAATTTAGCATTGATGCGCACCAGTCAGAGCATCGCGAATGGCATGTTTGTGTTTTTAATGATCGCTTTCTTGTGTCTTTCTTACGCCTTTGCCACCGATGATTTTAGTGTTCTATTGGTTGCTAATAATTCCAATTTATCGCTGCCGATGGTTTATAAGTTGTGCGCAGTGTTTGGAAACCACGAGGGCTCTTTGTTGATGTGGGTCTGGTTCCTTGCGCTGTGGACCATGCTGGTAGCGAATTTTAGCAAGGCACTGAGTGATGACATGCGTGCGCGGGTGTTGGCGGTACTCGGTTTTATCGCAGTGGGTTTGTTACTTTTTAGTTTGCTGACTTCTAACCCCTTTGAACGATCATTTCCTGTTGTTCCCTCTGATGGCAAGGACCTCAATCCACTGCTACAGGATTTTGGCATGATCGTTCACCCGCCTATGTTGTACATGGGGTATGTGGGTTTTTCTGTGGCGTTTGCTTTTGCTATCGCAGCGCTCACCAGCGGCAAACTCGATGCTAGTTGGGCCCGTTGGTCTCGGCCCTGGACAAATATTGCCTGGTGTTTTTTAACAGTTGGCATTGCGTTAGGCAGTTGGTGGGCTTACTACGAACTCGGTTGGGGTGGTTGGTGGTTTTGGGACCCCGTTGAGAACGCCTCCTTTATGCCCTGGCTGGTGGGTACGGCCCTCATGCACTCCTTGTCGGTGACTGAAAAACGCGGGCTATTTAAAAGCTGGACGGTATTGCTCGCCATTTTTGCCTTTGCTTTAAGTCTGTTGGGGACGTTCTTAGTGCGTTCCGGGGTGTTGACGTCGGTTCACTCGTTCGCCGCTGATCCAGAGCGTGGCGTATTTATTCTGGGTTTCATCGCCATTGTTATTGGCGGTTCTCTCGCGTTGTATGCGTTTAGAGCCCCGGCAGTATCGGCTAAATCGCGGTTTGACTTT
>DATHYR010000010.1:0-5766 GCA_035458985.1 Pseudomonadales bacterium | reverse complement strand
GCCTGACTGGTTCTCTCATCAATTAAGCCGGCACTGATCGATTCTCGCAGGGGAGAGACTTTGGCCAATACCAACTCCACATCGATGATTTCAACCATTTTTTTTTCAAACTCTGTGACCGCCGTTAAAAAGTTATGCTTGCCAGCACCCGCAGGCGGCGCATGGATATCTTCCCAATTGGTATTGACGATTCTCTCCACCGCATCCACCAAAAAACCCTGTGTTCTGCCGTTGTACTCCGTCATGATGACAAAGGCCTTTGATTGATCTTTGACCCCTCCCATACCAATGGCAAAACCTAAATCGATCACCGGCACGGTGGCACCTCTGATATGAGCCACGCCTTTAACGACAGGATTCGTATGCGGCAGGAGATTCAAGCGAGGCGATGGTAAGACCTCTTTAACTTTAAACACATTAATGCCATAGAGCTGCTTACCGGCCAACCTAAACAACAACAGTTCGAGTCGGTTTTTACCTACCAACTGTGTCCGTTGATTCACAGAATCCATTACGCCGGCCATAGGTCACTCCATAAAATCTAAGGGAAGATGTTTGCCTTTAATACTGCAAGCATAGGTGACATAAAGAGAATTCACCTACTTCGCGTTATATCGGCCGGGCATAGTAATTGCTTAGCTTGTAGAACGATCGTCAGTTTTTTGTCGAACGGATGACACGAGATTTTAGAGGAATCACCATGAAACGCTTGCTAGCAGGGCTTTTATTAACCACAGGCAGTGTTGCAGTGGCACCCGCCATGGCACAAGTAACAGCAGAGATGATAGGTGCCAATGTGCAACAATTTTTACAATCTCAGCACCTGCCTACCCTGCAACAGCGCTACCCCAAGGGTGAATTCACCATGTCAGTCAGCAATATCGATCCACGATTAACGCTGCCCAGCTGTAATGAGCCAATGCAATTCAAGTTACATGGCAATCGTCGTGACTACGGTCATTTAACCGTTCGCGCGCGCTGTACCGGTGAAAAACCATGGACGATTTATGTGTCAGCTAACGTGGAAGTAAAAACAGCCGTCGTGGTGTCTACGAGGCCTCTACAACGGGGTGAAATCATTCAAACCTCGATGGTTGAGCTACAACAGCGCAGCCTAAACGGACTGGGCCAATACTTCTTTGAAAATCTCGATGATGTCCTCGGCAAACAAGTGATGCACAGCACTAGTGGTCAACGCGTTATTCGAGGTAACATGCTTGACGATGCGATAGCTATAAAACGCGGTGATAAAGTCACCATCATAGCTAAAAACGAGGCACTCGCTGTAAAAATGAATGGTACCGCCTTGAGCGATGGGCAAAAGGGCGAGCAGATTCGCGTCCGTAACAACCGCTCTCAGCGTATCATTAAGGCCGAAGTTTTAGGCAGTGGTGAAGTCGCGGTGCTGCTGTAATGAATTTATGCAATTTTTTTTACTTTTTTCAAAAAAAGTACTAAAGCGCTTTAACTTTCTGCCGACAGATAAGCTGAAGAAAAGTAAATAGTTGTTTTTGACAATTATTACGATGTCAAAAACGCTATGACAGAGGTGATGAAAATGGTTGATGTAAACCCCAATAGTCTCGGGAATGTTCAAGTAACGCCCGATAGAACACAGCAAAGGGATCGTGCGCAATCGGCTCAAGTTGATGTTACGCCACAACCTCAACCACAGGCTGCGGCCGAGGTCGATGTTACTGTCGAACTTAGCAACGTTGTTAACAATCTGCAAAAAGTACGAGAGGCCGTCGACGAAGAGCCCGTCGTAAGGGATGAGCGCATAGATCGCATTAGACAACAAATCGCCAACGGCGAACTCAAGGTTAATGCCCAAAATATTGCGTTGCAGTTGATTCTCGAATAGCCAACGAACGACCCAGTCTCACCTCAAGGGGCCTTGGCCCCTTTTTTATTGCGCGAAAACTTCCAATTGGAATAGAAAATGCATTCTCATTGATAACTAAGCCGTTCCAATGAGAGAGCCCTATGCAAACGACCCTCAGTAAAGACAATATCAAACGCCTGATCGATGCTGAACTTGAGCTCGCCACCCAGCTACAGCACTTACTTCAGCAAGAAAACGATGTCTTAAGCCATCGTTTTTACAGCGAACTGCCCGCGATTACCGAGCAGAAAATCCGCCTCGTAGAACAATTAGAAGCACGTGCCACGCAGCGCCAACAAATCGTCGCCCCGGACGCAAGCGCCAAGCGAGCCTGGCAAGGCTTGATTGATCAAGATGCTCTACTAAAAGATAGCTGGGCCCAACTGCAGCAGGAATTGGATCTTTGCAAACGCGTCAATAGAATCAATGAATTGGTGGTAAATCGCTCACTAAAGGCCACGCAACGCGTGCTCAGTATTATTCGCGGCGGCAGTATAGAACAGGATTTATATAGCAGAGCCGGTGACAAAGTCAAAGCTCGAGCCGTAGGCAGCTATTTGAGTGTTTAGGAATTGGCAGCCGCAACAGGAATCGAACCTGTAATTACCCCTTAGGAGGGGGTCGTTATATCCATTTAACTATGCGGCCAGATCAAAGGGACAATGCGTCCCTTTTTTTATGGCTTACTGCGCGCTTCAAACGCTGCTAGTTGTTCAGCCGTCGCTTCCGGTTGAAATTGATCCTTCCATTCACTGTAAGGCATGCCATATACGATCTCTCGTGCGGCTTCATAATCTATCGTCTCACCTTGTTGCTCGGCGGCAGCAGAATACCACTTGGCAAGGCAGTTGCGGCAAAAATTCGCCAGAATCATAAGATCGATGTTTTGAACGTCTTTATTGTCATCTAAATGTTTCAATAAACGACGAAAAACGGCGGCCTCGATGGCTGTTTGCTTATCCGTCACAACGCACTCTCCTTTTTCAAACAGCGTGTATTGTAACGAGACTGACGCTTTCTGTCTGCGTTATTACCAAATGATCTTGGCATTACAAAGTAAATACGAAAATAGTCCTACACCACTTGGATTTGGCTGCTATAAATAAGTGATAAAAAGTAGTTTTAAAAGGAAATGGTATGTTCGCGATTGCACATGGTTCAAACTTTGGCAATCAATCGTTACACGAAGCTTTGCACCGACGTGGCATTAACTGTGTCAACGTGCAGACCCCTGAACAATTACTGACCATTAAACCCGCTTGTATCGTACTGGATGACGAGCTGTTGAAAACGGCGAGCCTTGAGCGCTGGCGAAATCATGCGCTACTCGCTACCCTGCTCTGCACACAGCCAATTGACGACGACAATATCATTATCCTCCCAGCCCATAGTCCAGAGGATTCAGCATTAGCTATCTTAAGGCTTTCTTGTCAGCAGTGGGCGATTCGAAAACGCAACGCAGAAACACAACGTTTGCTGAAAGAAAAAGAAGGGCACGTCAAGCTGCTCACCGACATTGGGATTGCGCTGTCTGCTGAAAAGAGCCTCTCTAAACTTCTCGATAAGATCCTTATTGAAGCGCAAAACATTGCCTGTTGCGATGCAGCTTCTTTGTTTTTGATTGATGACAGCGATCCCAAGAACCCCCAACTTGCCTTCAAACTGACAAAAAACGATTCCATCTCGATGGACTTTAAGGAAATTCGCTTCCCACTCAACAAGCAGTCTATTTCAGGCTACAGCGCCATCTTTGGTGTAGAGCTCTGCATAGATGATGTGTATGCCTTGGGCGACGATGTACCCTACTCTTTTAACCGCGATTTTGATTTACAAAACGGTTATCGCACCCGCTCGGTGCTCACGGTACCTATTAAAGATCATCGCAATAACGTGATCGGGGTACTACAGTTCCTCAACCGCAAGCGCGACCGAGATACTCTGCTTCGCTCTGAAGCACAAACCATGCGTGAAACGGTGCCGTTTGACGAAAGTACTCGCCAGGCCTTGCGCGCGTTGACGAGTCAATCCGCGGTAGCACTTGAAAACCACGAGTTGATGGAAAGTATTAATCACCTCTTCTCGGGCTTTGTGCGCGCCTCAGTCACCGCCATCGAACAGCGTGATCCAACGACCTCTGGTCACTCTTTCCGCGTGGCCGATCTTACCTGTGAACTCGCCCGGGTGCTGCCGCTATCCAATGTGCCGCGCTTTAAATCCACCCGCATCAATGAGAACGAAATGCGGGAGTTGCGCTACGCCTCACTGCTGCATGATTTCGGCAAGGTCGGTGTGCGAGAAAGCGTCTTAGTGAAGGCGAAAAAACTGCCCGACGGCGGCTTTGAAAGTATTCGCCAGAGAATTCGCTTCACCCAAGAGCGCATGAAGCGAAAAGCCCTAGAAAAAATCCTGCATGAAGGCAAACACAGCCAGAAAGACACGATTCTGGCAGAGGTACAAACCGAGCTAGACAAACTGGATGAATTTCTAAAAGCCATTCAACAGGCTAATCAACCAACCATACTGCCCGATGGCAGCTTTGAGTACTTACAGCAGATCGCCCAATATCCGTTTGATACCGATGATGACCACATGCCAGAGTTCTTAATTACGGAGCAAGAGCATCGCGCACTGTCGATTCGAAAAGGGAGTCTCACCAACGAAGAGCGACTTGAAATCGAATCACACGCAACCCACACCGCGAATTTTCTTAAGTTGATACCCTGGACACCTGAACTCGCACGAATCCCTGATATTGCCGGCGCGCACCACGAGAAACTCAACGGCAAAGGTTATCCAGACGGCAAGACCGACCTCGAAATCCCACTGGGTGCCAAGTTAATGACCATTTGCGACATCTATGACGCGCTCACGGCGTCTGATCGTCCCTATAAAAAAGCCATGCCGCTTGAAGGCGCACTGAAAATTCTTGGCTTTGAAGCCAAGGACGGTCATCTTGATCAAGACCTCGTCGACATATTCATTAATGGCCAGGTGTACAAGATATTGGAAGGCAGAGATTACCGTGCTGACTTGATGGGCGCGAACCTTGGTGTGAAAAAAGGGATGTGTGACTTTGATTTAGATGGCGAAGGAGAACAGATTCACACTAACCACGTGTGTGATCACGGCTGTCTTGAGCGTCACGCTCACAAACTTTAATCACCATCCACAGACACGCCTCACAAAGGGCACTGTTAACTTACGTTGCGCCTCAATTGTGGCACTATCGAGCGTGTCTAGCACATGGAGCAACTGACTAAAGTCCCGCGAAGAACGGCTTAAAATATATTTCGCCACCTCATCGGTCATCGCCATACCACGAGCTCGTGAACGCAATTGCATGGCATTTATTTTGTCATCATCGCTCAGACTAGGCAGCTTAAAGCTAATACCCCATGCGAACCGAGATCGCACATCGGCCGTGACGAAGGGCATGTCTGCCACAGGCATCGAGGAGGACATCAGCAAACACCGACGGCGTTCATAAAGGATGTTATACAGGCCAAATAGCGCGTGCTCCCAAACGATGTGGCCTGCTAACACATCCACATCGTCCAAGGCCAATACATCGAAGTCCTCTAAGCCTTGCAAAAGGGCGTCAGGATCCATGGTAAGGATATCTTTACAAGGCAAATAGAGCGCTGCATACCCTTGTCTGTCCCATTCACTGACACAGGCTTGCAATAAATGGCTACGTCCACACCCTTGCCCTCCCCAAAGACTCACGCTTTGAAACGATTCGCTGGGTTGCCAGTGGCGCAAATATTCCGTGGCCTCTAAGGAGTCGTCTGTCACGAAAAAATTGTCGAAACTGAGACCGTCTTGCAACGACAGATTTAACGCTAATTGGGGCGACAACATGACTAAGAGTTTAACTCGTT
>DATHYR010000009.1:0-1313 GCA_035458985.1 Pseudomonadales bacterium | reverse complement strand
ACCAATATTCGTGCAGGTGGTATGGTGAAGAAGGGCAGTGTCGAAAAAGCAGGTGACAGCCTCAAAGTCGATTTCGTGGTGACCGATTACAGCGCGGACTTACGCGTGACGTACACTGGCATTTTGCCTGACCTTTTTGAGGAAGAGCAGGGTGTTGTCGTGGCAGGACAGTTGGACGCGACAGGTCTATTTGTTGCACACGAGGTGCTTGCCAAGCACGATGAGAATTACATGCCGCCGGAAGTCGCGGATGCGCTCAAGAAAAGTGAGTACGGCCAATGATTGTTGAATTGGGTCACCTTGCACAGATCATTTCACTGGCCTTGGCTGTGATGTTAACCACTTTGCCTACCCTAGGTGTATGGCGAGGGAATTTAGCATTGATGCGCACCAGTCAGAGCATCGCGAATGGCATGTTTGTGTTTTTAATGATCGCTTTCTTGTGTCTTTCTTACGCCTTTGCCACAGATGATTTTAGTGTTCTGCTGGTTGCTAATAATTCCAATTTATCACTGCCACTGATTTATAAGTTGTGCGCGGTGTTTGGAAACCATGAGGGTTCTTTGTTGATGTGGGTCTGGTTCCTTGCACTGTGGACCATGCTGGTAGCGAATTTTAGCAAAGCACTGAGTGACGACATGCGTGCGCGGGTGTTGGCAGTACTCGGTTTTATCGCGGTGGGTTTGTTACTTTTTAGTTTGCTGACTTCTAACCCCTTTGAACGAACCTTCCCTGTTGTTCCTTCTGATGGCAAGGACCTCAATCCATTGCTACAGGATTTTGGCATGATCGTTCACCCGCCTATGTTATACATGGGGTATGTGGGTTTTTCTGTGGCGTTTGCCTTTGCTATCGCAGCGCTCACCAGCGGCAAACTCGATGCCAGTTGGGCCCGTTGGTCTCGTCCCTGGACAAATATTGCCTGGTGTTTTTTAACGGTGGGCATTGCGTTAGGCAGTTGGTGGGCTTACTACGAACTCGGTTGGGGTGGTTGGTGGTTTTGGGACCCCGTTGAGAACGCCTCCTTTATGCCCTGGCTGGTGGGTACGGCCCTCATGCACTCTTTGTCGGTGACTGAAAAACGCGGGCTATTTAAAAGCTGGACGGTATTGCTCGCCATTTTTGCCTTTGCTTTAAGTCTGTTGGGGACGTTCTTAGTGCGTTCCGGGGTATTGACGTCGGTTCACTCGTTCGCCGCTGATCCAGAGCGTGGCGTATTTATTCTGGGTTTCATCGCCATTGTTATTGGCGGTTCTCTCGCGTTGTATGCGTTTAGAGCCCCGGCAGTATCGGCTAAATCGCGGTTTGACTTT
>DATHYR010000008.1:0-7318 GCA_035458985.1 Pseudomonadales bacterium | reverse complement strand
AGCATGGCGCTGAGTCGATCAATCTGATGACCCGTGACAAACTCTGCCAGATTAAAGGCGTGCGTACCGATGTCACCCATGCAGCCACTAGCACCAGACTCGTTGGGATCTGTGCGCCAAGCGGCTTGCTTGTTGTCGCCTTCGATGAAGTCGGTAAGCCAGCCTTGAGGGTATTCCACCAATATTTTGCGTACCTTGCCAATCACACCCTCAGCGACCATGTGGCGGGCCTGCCAAACCATGGGGTAGCCA
This sequence comes from Pseudomonadales bacterium, assembly GCA_035458985.1. GTDB lineage: Bacteria > Pseudomonadota > Gammaproteobacteria > Pseudomonadales > JAHEIH01 > JAHEIH01. The sequence continues at coordinate 7,066 of DATHYR010000008.1, read as the reverse complement.
ATGTAGGTATGCGCCAAGGTAAATACGGTGTTGGTAGTTCGTAGCGTTTCTGCTAGTGCATGCGCTTCCGCGGCATTAACTCCGAGGGGTTTTTCGCACATCACGTGAAACCCTAATTTGGCCGCGGCTGTAGCGATGGGCACATGCGTAGCGTTTGGTGTGACGATGGTAATGGCGTGGATACGCTGATCGGCAGGAAGCGCAGCTTCTCGTTCCAGCATCTCTTGCCATGAGCTATAGGCACGGCCGATATCCATACCCAATTGCAGAGCGGTTTGTTGGTTGTTCTCGAGGCTGCGACTAAATACTCCGGCTACGAGTTCGTATTGACCATCCATACCCATGGCGTGGCGGTGAACGGCGCCAATAAAGGCGCCTTGGCCGCCGCCCACCATACCTATGCGAACTTTTTGATTCATTATTGATTACCAACTGGTGTTTTTTATCTCTTTAAGTCACTATTAAAACCTAAAATGTAAACGTTTGCATAGGTGCTAAATGCTAAATATAACTTCATCTAGACGCGATCTTTTGAAATCGATGTTGGCATTGACTGCTTTATCATCGGCTCCTTCAGTCTTGGCTCATAGGGATAAATCACGGGTTGGTTTACAGTTGTACACCGTGCGAGACATGGCCCAAAGAGACTTTTTGGGGACGCTGGAATACGTGGCAAGGCTTGGTTACAAAGACATGGAATTTGCGGGATATTTTCATGTTCCTGTGCGGACATTAAAGCGCCATTTAGACGTGTTGGGCTTGTCTGCCCCGTCGGCCCATGTACCCTTGACCGCGCTACAGAATAATCTCGATGCCGTGATTGATGACGCGCTTGAACTTGGGCACCGCTATTTGGTGATGCCTTATCTCACGCAAGAGCAGCGAGCAGGTGGTATTGACACCTATAAGCGTTTGGCGGAGTTCTTAAATGGTGTGGGTGAGACATGTCGGCAGCGCGGGGTTTATTTGGCGTATCACAACCATGATTTCGAATTTGAAACCCTTCAAGGTCAATTGCCCTACGATGTGTTGCTCGAGGTGCCGGCAGAAAATTTATTGATGGAGCTCGATCTCTATTGGACCACAAAAGCCGGTTACGACCCGATCGCCTATTTTAAAAAGCACCCTGGGCGCTTCCCGCTTTGGCACGTGAAAGACATGGATTCACAGGGCGGTTTTGCTGACGTGGGATCAGGTGTGATTGATTTTGACCGCATTTTTGCTCAGCGAGCGCTGGCCGGTTTGCAGCATGGTTTTGTTGAGCGCGATCAAACAGATGATGTAACGCGAACATTGACCCAAAGCTTTGCCGCTGCGCAGCGGTTATTCAAAGGTTAATGATGACAAACGCCGCTGAATCGGCGTTTTTTTTTGGGTTAAAAAATGTATCCCCTGCCAGTGGATTTACAAACAAACGGTTCCAAGGAGAGACCATGAGTGTCGCACGATTAATGCAGCAGCGGTTATTGTCAGTATGTGCGGTCTGCGTATTGTCGCTTAGCGGTTGTGATCAATCCTCCATGAATGGTGCTGAGAGCTCATCAGGTATGACGATCGTGCGCACGACTAGCGGTGAAGTAAAAGGGGTGGTTGACGATAATATTCTTACGTTTAAAGGGATTCCCTATGCGGCACCCCCGCTAGGAGAGCGTCGTTGGGCACCCCCGCAGCCAATGCCTGCTTGGGAGGGCGTGCGTGATGCCAGCCGATTTGGAAGTGACTGTATGCAAGAGCCATTTCCTGAGGATGCTGCGCCACTGGAGACTCAGCCAAATGAAGACTGTCTAGTGTTGAATATTTGGCGCAAAAATAAGCTCGTCAGCGAAGCGTTGCCGGTATTGTTTTGGATCCATGGGGGTGGTTTTGTCAATGGCGGTTCCTCGCCTCGAGTGTATGATGGCCGTGCCTTTGCCGAGCAAGATATCGTATTTGTCAGTTTCAACTACCGCCTAGGTCGCTTTGGATTTTTTGCTCACCCAGCCGTGACGGCTGAAGCCATGGGGCTATTGGGTAACTATGGTTACATGGACCAGATCGCCGCGCTTGAATGGGTGCGCGACAATATCGCTAACTTCGGTGGTAATCCCAATGACGTGACGATCATGGGAGAATCGGCCGGTGGTTTTTCAGTTCTCAACCTCATGACCGCCAAGCAGTCGCAGGGTTTGTTTCACAAGGCCATCATTATGTCAGGCGGTGGCCGATCCATTATGGGGGGAATGCGAAGCCTTAGAGATAGCGATGATAAGCACCCGTCGGGTGAAGAGATTGGTATGAACTTTGCGGCGTTGCACGGTATTGAAGGTGAGGGCGCTGAAGCATTGGCAGCGCTTCGCGCCCTTAGCGCAGAGGATGTAACCCTTCAACTCAATTTAGCGCAGTTGTTCTCGCCTGAGACCGGACCGCAAACCTATGTCGATGGGCCCATGCTAGACGGTGAAATGATGTTAAGCCAACCCGGGCGCGTTATCGAAGGGGGTGAGGCGGCGAGAATACCTGTTCTCATTGGGACAACCCATAGGGATATCGGGTGGCTTGACGCCGAGACTAAAGAGGATATTTTTTCCCACTTCGGCGATATGGCGGATGAGGTGCGTAAGGCATACGATCCATGGGGTGATTTGCCCATGGAGGCATTGCAAGCGATGCTAGGTGCCGATGTGGCGATGCATGAATCGGCGCACTTTACCGCGCGTGAAATCACAAAATATGGCCATGATGCCTGGATTTACCGCTTCTCATATGTGGCGGAATCGAAGCGTGCAGAGTGGCCCAGTGCCCCACATGCTAGTGAGATTCCATTCGTCTTCCATACCGTAAAAGCGAAGTACGGCGACGCACTCACCGCACAAGACGCCCGTGTTGCCGCTAATGCGTTGCAGGCTTTTTCTAACTTTGTTACAACCGGTAATCCAAACTCGACGGGTAAGAACGTATGGCCGACCTATCAAGGGGCTCATGGTCCAATCATGGAGTTTGATATGAACGGTGATGCCACGGTGAAAGATGATCCGTGGCAAGCGCGCTTGTCGGTGCTGACGCGGTTTCTCGACACGCAATAATAATGATCATGGACAAATATAGATGTCCTTCGTTTCTTGGAGTAAATGATGGAGACGGTTTCCAATAACAACGTAGCGAATAGCTACGATCCCAGTGCTAACTACACGCTGCCGCTTGCAGGATTGACCGCCTTATTTTTTATGTGGGGTTTCATCACCTGCTTGAACGATATTTTAATCCCGCACCTTAGAAATCTATTTTCGCTAAGCTACACCCAGGCAATGTTGATTCAATTTTGTTTCTTTGGCGCTTATTTTGTGGTGTCTATTCCCGCAGGGAAGCTGGTCCGCCAGTTGGGTTACCAGCGAGGTATTGTGGTGGGTTTGTTAGGCGCTGCATTAGGCTGCGGTATGTTTTTACCTGCCGCGAGCCTGCATTCCTACGCGCTCTTTCTGGCGGGTCTATTCGTGATGGCATCGGGTATCACCATTCTCCAGGTGTCTGCTAATCCCTACGTAGCCGCGCTAGGTAAGCCTGAAACAGCTTCAAGCCGTTTGACCCTGACCCAGGCGTTTAACTCGTTGGGCACCACGGTCGCGCCTTTCTTCGGCGCTATGCTGATTCTGGCAGCGGCAGAACCTGCGTTGGAAGGTATGAGCGAAGCAGCGATGCGCGCGCAAGAAGCTGACGCAGTAAAATTCCCTTATTTCCTTTTAGCCTCGGCGTTTGTTGTGTTGGCTGTTATTTTTTACAACCTGCGTCTTCCTGTTGTCCATGAGGACAGCGATCACGCTGAAAAACTGAAGTACAGCGATCATCCTCACCTTGTATTGGGGGCGATAGGTATTTTTATGTACGTGGGTGCGGAAGTGGCTATTGGCAGCTTCTTAGTCAACTTTATGGGGCTGGCGAATATCGCCGGTATGGATGAGGCCACTGCCGCACCGTATATCGCCTATTACTGGGGTGGTGCCATGGTAGGTCGTTTCATCGGAGCATGGGTGATGCAAAAAGTCCCCGCGGGTAAGGTATTGGCCTTCAACGGTGGCATGGTCATCCTGTTGGTGGCAATCGCTATCGTCACCGAGGGAAGCATCGCGATGTGGTCGTTGTTGGCAGTAGGTCTGTTTAACTCGATCATGTTCCCGACTATTTTTACACTGGGTATTGCCGGTCTTGGTAATGGCACCAGTCAGGGTTCTGGTTTAATGTGTTTGGCGATTGTAGGTGGTGCTATTGTGCCACTGTTGATGGGTATGTTGGCGGACGTTAGCGGTATTCAAATTGCGCTGATTTTGCCCGCCCTGTGCTACTTGTTTATTGTTCACTACGGATTAGTGGGTCATAAACCACGCTAAACGTTGGTGATGGCATGGTCATTAGGCCATGCTGATCGTTATAAAAAACGGCAAGCAACGTTGGGCTTGCCGTTTTTTTATATTAAGTCGACACCCATCTTAGCTAGAGGGGCGACCATCTCGCCCAACACGAGTGCTTTTTTGTTTGACGCATTGCCGTCAAGACCACGCTTCTTAACACCCTGCAAGATCGATGCAAAGCGAAACACGCTGAGTATCAGATAGAAATTCCAGTTGTCGATCTTATCGATGCCCATGCGTTCACAGTACATCGCGATATATTCCTCTTCAGTAGGGATACCCAAGGCAGTGCGGTCTAGATCGCCTAGGCCTGGGACTAAACTGGTACGCGGTAGTCGCCATTGCATGCACTGATAAGCGAGGTCGGCAAAGGGGTGGCCCAAAGTGGATAGTTCCCAGTCGACCAGAGCTAAGACTCGGTTCTCGTGTTTATCAAACATCATATTATCTAGCCGGAAATCACCGTGCACCAATGAGATTCTGCCGTCATCAGGGGGAATATTGGCAGGTAGCCACTCGATAAGTGTTTCCATGTCGGGAATTCTGTCGGTCTCGGATGCGCGATATTGCTTGGACCAGCGTGAGACTTGTCGTTCAAAATAGTTGCCAGGGTGGCCATAGTCGCCTAGACCAATGCTGTTGACATCGACGCGGTGTAACGCGGCGAGTACTCGGCACATTTCAGTGAAAATGTCTTTTCTGGCGGTGGGGCTTTCCTCAGGTAGGGCCGGGTCCCACATGACGCGACCATCTATATATTCCATAACGTAGAACATGCTGCCTATGACGCTGTCGTCTTCGCACAGATGGTATGGCGTTGCCACCGGAACCTCGGTAGGGGAGAGTGCTGAAATCACTCGGAACTCGCGATCAACGGCATGGGCTGACTTGAGTAATTGTCCCATCGGCTTGCGTCGCAACACATAATCCGCACTGGCCGCTTTTAAATGAAACGTGGGATTAGACTGGCCGCCAGCGAACTTGGATACTGTGACGGGTCCTTTAAATCCTGGCATATTTGCTTGCAAGTAAGCGGCTAGGGCCGCTTCATCAATGGTGTGTTCCTGGACAGTCATGGCCGCTCCTTTAACATTATTGGCATGAATGTAAAGGGCTTCTGGCCTTTTGCCTAGGGTCAATTCTGACGTTGCTATGAAGAATAATCGTGTTTTTGCTCGTCAATATTCAGAAAATTGATGGCTTGGATGCATGAATCTACTTCACCCTTAATAACAGTAATGGTTAAATGGCGTACTTTTAGATGTCGTCCGCCTCCCTGTCACGAGAGGTGGGGATGGCGCGTTTTCGCAGCAATCGAGCTAATCGCTTTCTCTGTGCTTAAGGAATGCCACTATGACGGGTTCTTCATCTCGGGCAAACGCTAACGAAGCGTCGTTGCTGAGAGTTTTTACGATTCCCGAGTCTGATGAATCGACATTGTCTCGCATTGAGAAGCAGATGTCTGAGGACCTCAATGGTTTTCTAGAGCAACAGATTGTGGCTATTGAAAAGCCCCTCGGCGAGATTGAGCGGGATTTTTCTGCCAATCAAATCCCTGAAGAGCCCATGTGGGTCAGTGATTACAGCGATAAGATCCTTGATACCTTGATTGCTCACTCGGTGCATACCTCGTCGCCGCGATTTATCGGGCATATGACGTCAGCGTTGCCTTATTTTCTGCTACCGCTGACAAAGATGATGGTGGGGTTGAATCAAAATTTGGTCAAAATTGAGACCTCTAAAGCCTTTACCCCAATGGAGCGGCAGGTCGTTGGCATGTTGCACCACTTGGTGTACCAGTGTGACGAGGCGTTTTATCAAGACTGGATGCACAATGCCGATGGTTCCATAGGTGCGTTTTGCTCGGGCGGCACAGTGGCGAATATAACCGCGCTGTGGGCCGCAAGAAATCGACGTTTTGGTGCTGAGGGTGATTTTCTAGGCATCGGTCAAGAGGGTTGGTACGCCGCACTAAAACACTACAACTACGATGGCGTGGCGGTGATTACGTCCAAGCGTGGGCACTATTCGCTCAGTAAAACAGCCGATTTGTTAGGTCTTGGACGCCGTTCATTTATTGCGGTGGAGGTTGATAAACATAATCGCATCCGTCTCGATGAGCTTGAGCGCACGTGCCGTGAGCTCAAGGAAAAAAATATTTGTATTCTGGCTATTGTGGGTGTGGCGGGCACCACCGAGACAGGTAATGTCGATCCTCTTGACGCGATGGCAACGATTGCCGCTCAGTATGGTGCGCATTTTCATGTGGACGCAGCCTGGGGTGGCGCCACCTTATTGTCTGGTCAATACCGTGGCTTGTTAAAAGGTATCGAGCGTGCAGACTCCGTTACGATCGATGCCCACAAACAATTGTATGTGCCGATTGGGGCGGGTCTGGTGTTGTTTAAAGACCCGCAAATTAGCGCGGCTATTGAGCATCACGCTAAATACATTTTGCGTGAGGGCTCAAAAGATATTGGGATTCATACCTTGGAGGGCAGCCGACCGGGTATGGCCATGCTGGTGCACTCGTGTCTCAATATTATCGGTCGTCAGGGCTACGAGTTGTTAATAGATAAATCTTTGCAGAATGCACGTTATTTTGCCGAGCTCATCACACAGGATGAAGATTTCGAGCTGATCAGCGAGCCCGAATTGTGTATTTTGACCTATCGCTATGTGCC
>DATHYR010000007.1:0-29998 GCA_035458985.1 Pseudomonadales bacterium | reverse complement strand
TTCCGTATCACCTTTCTATGTTGACCCTACGGGTGCAACAGGTGGTTCGTTCTTGGCAGCGCTGATTAACAGCCCTGACTTGGAAGAGCGTTGGCATCAAGGTGGATACGTCGGTTATGTGATCACTGCCGTAGGTGTTGTAGCGATGTTGATTGCCGTGATGCGCTTACTGGTATTGGGCGGTATGAGCAGCAAAGTTAAAGCACAGCTCAAGTCTAAAACTGCCAATACAAACAACCCATTGGGTCGTGTATTGAAAGTCCATGAAGACAACCCATCGATGGATACTGAAACGCTTGAGTTGAAATTAAGCGAAGCTATCTTGAAAGAGACCCCTGCGATTGAGAAGCACTTGACGCTCTTAAAAATTATCGCTGCGGTAGCGCCTCTGTTGGGTCTGTTGGGTACGGTGACCGGTATGATTGTGACCTTCCAAGCTATCACCATCTTTGGTGCAGGCGATCCGAAGGCAATGGCTGGCGGTATTTCTGGTGCTCTTGTAACTACTGTATTGGGTCTGATTGTTGCTATCCCTACCGTTTTGATGCACACCATCGTTAACGGCAAGGCGAAAGAAATCATTCACATCCTTGAAGAGCAAACCACCGGTATTATTGCTGAACATACTGAAGCCAGTATGAAGGGTTAATACGATGGATGAAGTCATCAAAGCGCTACTTTCATTTATGGATAAGGGTGGTCCAGTACTCTGGGCCATCGCGGCTTTGACTCTGATTCTGTGGACACTCGTTCTTGAACGTATTTGGTATTACAAGACCTCTTTCAAAGCCGACAAGGCAGACGTTCTCCGTATTTGGGAATCTCGTAGCGAAAGAAAATCTTGGAATGCACACCAGGTGAGAGAAAAACTAATTTCTCGAATGAACTTGAAGATCAATGAGCATCTTGCATTCATTCAAGCGTTAGTCGCTCTCGCCCCCCTCTTCGGTCTATTAGGTACCGTATGGGGGATGATTGAAGTGTTTAACATCATGGCGGTCACCGGTGGTGGTGACGCCAAGTCCATGGCGGGCGGTGTGTCGAAAGCGACCATCCCCACGATGGCTGGCATGGTGGCAGCACTTTCAGGTGTGTTTTCTAATACTTACGTGACAAGTATTGCGTCTAGGGAATCGGAGTTGTTAGCTGATAGTTTAACAACCGATCACTAAGAGAGCTTTTCATGAAAAGAAAACGTAATTCAGATGATCAAGGCGGGCAAATCGACTTAACGCCGATGCTCGACGTTGTCTTCATCATGTTGATTTTCTTCATCGTAACAGCTTCTTTTGTGAAGCTTCCGAAAGCTGACTATGCGTTGACTGGTGCATTAACATCTGAGGCGAAAAAGCCCAAGATTATCGTGGCGGTAACTGAGACCAATGATTTCGTCTATGGCGATAAAACTATTGAACCTCGTAACCTGAAACGTGAATTGCAAAAGATCTACGCAGATGCGGGTTCTGCCGCTGAGCTTTCTATGCGGATGGACGCAAAATCCAACGCCGAGAGCTGGAATATTCTCTTTAAGGCCGCAACTGATGCGGGTATCCCTAAAGAAAATATCTATCTCTCGATTGATTCGGAACAGGCAAATTAAGTTATGAAATCATCAAAACTTCTATTGTCCGGTGTTTTGGGTGCGGGGATCACTGTAGGTTTGTTTTATCTGATGTATGCGCTGGTGTTGACCGATGAGGTCAAGTTGGACGACATTGGTAATGACAAAATCGCGGATATCGTCATGCCTGAGCCCGAGATTGATGTGCGTGTTGCAGAGCTTAAACCTGAACAGCCTGATGAGCCCGAGGAACCACCACCACCAATGCAAACCCCCGATGTTGAGGTGGTTGACGTTGATATGGCCTTGAACATGGCGGCACCTACCGGTGCTGAAGTGAAGATTGGTCTTGGAGGCGGTTTAGGTGCTTCGGACGGTGAGTATCTGCCAATCGTTAAGGTTGCCCCCATTTACCCACGTCGTGCGACATCGCGTGGAATTGAGGGTTACTGTATTGTCGAGTACACGGTAACCAAGAATGGTTCGATCCGTGATCCTCGCCCAGTGGACTGTCAGCCCGCGGGTATATTTGAAAGCGCGTCGGTGAAAGCCGCCGAAAAATTCAAATATAAACCCCGTGTTGTTGACGGTGAACCAATCGAAGTGGCCGGTGTTCAGAATAAGTTCACCTACACTCTGGAAAAATAAATCGAGTTGGGTTTCGACCCATCTCGATTACGCTTAAGGTATAGATAAGATCATGTCTATGAAATTGAAAACAACAGCGTTTACCTTAGTGGCCGCAACTGGCTTGAGTGCTGTGTTAGCCGTCGTTCCCGTTGTTGGTAAGGCGCTAGGTGTGCAAGCGGGTGTAGCCTTTGCTCAAGAAGAGCAAAAGAAACAGCAAGAAACGCGCAAAACACCTGCCTTGCGTAACAAGGTCTACGAGAAGCTGCAAGCCGTTCAGCAAGCGGCTGAGGCACAGGATCTTAAGTTAGCTAAAGAGCTACTTAATGAAATGCGTGATGCGGGTGGTAAAAATGAGCTGAACAGTTATGAATTGGCTAACATGTGGAATATGTATGCCTACGTCTACTATTCAGAAGAAAATTACCCCAAGGCGATTGAAGCTTATCGAAATCTGATTGCACAGCCAGACATTCCATTGCAGTTGGAAATCAACACCAAATACTCTATCGCTCAACTTTACTTTGTGACGGAAGATTACCGCAATGCGGTAAAAACGTTGAAAGAGTGGTTTGCTGTTGCTGATAACCCCAATGCTGATGCTCACATGTTGATGGCCCAAGGTTACTACCAACTTAAAGAGTGGGACAACGCCATCAAGGAAGTCAAAACTGGCTTGGCTAAGAACGCTGAAAAGGGGAAAGATCCTAAAGAACCTTGGTTGCTGTTGGCACGTGTGTTGTACTTTGAAAAGGGTAATATTCCAGCAATGGTCGACATTCTGGAAACATTGGTGAAGCTCTACCCCAAGGGTGAGTATTGGATCCAGTTATCGATGATGTACGGCGAGCAGAAGAAAGACCTGTTGCAAATGGTCACCATGGAAACGGCCTATGTTCAAGGTATGCTGACACGCGAAAGCGAGTTGCTACAAATGGCGGGTTTATACGCGGGCAACGATGTCCCTTTCAAGGCCGCACAGGTCATGGAAAAGGGTATCAAAGCCGGTATCATTAAAGAATCGACCAAGAACATGGAATATTTGGGTAACTTCTTAGCCTCATCACAAGAAGTCAAGAAATCTGTCGAGCCTTTGAAGAAAGCCGCTGAACTGGCTAAAAATGGTGAGCCATCTGCCCGATTGGCCAACGTTTATATCAGCTTAGATCGCTACAAAGAAGCCGAAGAAGCGGCTAATTTAGCGCTTAAGAAGGGTGATTTGCGTTCAGAAGAAAATACGCTATTGGTACTGGGCCAAGCTCAGTTTTACCAAGAAAAGTATCAAGACGCTAAAAAGACGTTCAATCGTGCATTGAAGTTCGAGAAGACCGAAAAATTCGCTAAGCAATGGATTCAATATTTGAATTCAGAGATCAAGCGTATTGAGTCACTGAATCAAGAGTAATTGATGTCAGATGTTAAAGGCGCCGCGAGGCGCCTTTTTTTATGCACGAAAAGCCATTTCTGCCAGAAAGTCAGGTATGCAGATTTTGCAGGATCAAAATCAGTTCATGGCAATGCCGTTCTCGGTCGTCCTGCCCTCCACGGCATAAGGCCGTCCATGGCCAAAAAAAAGGCCCCGAAGGGCCTTTTGTAAGGAAGGCGTTTATAGCTTGCTTACATCGCGGACTGCACCCGTGTCGGCGCTTGTTACCAGTAAAGCGTAGGCTTTGAGGGCTGTAGATACCTTGCGTGGTCTTGGTTTAACGGGTTTCCATGCCGCATCGCCTTTAGCTTCCATCGCCGCTCGGCGTGAAGCCAGTTCGGCATCGCTCAAAGCCACATTGATACTACGGTTAGGGATGTCGATTTTGATAATGTCCCCGTTTTCAACAAGACCAATGGCCCCGCCTGCTGCGGCTTCAGGTGATGCGTGACCGATTGAAAGCCCAGAGGTCCCCCCGGAGAATCGACCATCGGTGAGCAAGGCACAGGCCTTACCCAAACCCTTCGATTTAAGATACGAGGTGGGGTATAGCATCTCTTGCATACCTGGGCCGCCCTTGGGGCCTTCATAGCGTACGATGACCACATCACCCGGTTTAACGCGATCGTTGAGGATGTCATCAACCGCTTCTTCTTGGCTTTCCACCACGTGAGCGGGGCCCTCAAAGACGAGATTGTCCTCATCGACACCGGAGGTTTTTACCACACAGCCGTTGACGGCAATATTTCCGGTTAATACGGCTAATCCCCCTTCAAGTGAGAAGGCGTGATCAATCGAGCGGATACAGCCATGTTCACGGTCAGCGTCAAGGCTATTGTAACGGGTATTCTGGCTAAAGGCGGTTTGGGTTGGAATACCGGCAGGGCCCGCTTTATAAAACTCTTTGACGGCCTCATGCTCGGTTTCCATGATGTCCCATAACTGCAATGCAGCGCCCATCGTTGAACTGTGTACGGTGGGGACATCGACGTGAAGTAAGCCTGCACGAGCAAGTTCGGCGAGAATACCCATCACACCCCCTGCGCGGTGGACATCTTCCATATGGTATTTCTGAGTATTGGGCGCTACTTTACAGAGCTGGGGTACCTCGCGAGATAAACGATCGATATCTGCCATGGTAAAAGGAATGTCACCTTCTTGCGCTGCCGCGAGCAGGTGCAAAATGGTGTTCGTTGAGCCGCCCATCGCGATGTCGAGCATCATGGCATTTTCGAAGGCTTTAAAGCTAGCTACCATGCGTGGCAAGACTTTGGCGTTGTTGTTCTCGTAAAAATCCTTGGTAATTTCGACGATGCGGGCCCCTGCCTCTAAGAATAACTTCTCGCGATCGGCGTGCGTGGCAAGCATTGACCCATTGCCGGGTAAAGACAAGCCTAAGGCTTCGGTCAAACAGTTCATCGAATTGGCGGTAAACATACCGGAACAGCTGCCACAAGTAGGACAGGCTGAGCGCTCATACTCGGCGACGACTTCGTCACTAACGCTCGAATCGGCAGCGATAACCATGGCATCGACCAAATCCAAGCCATGATCGGCCAACTTGGTTTTACCGGCTTCCATGGGACCCCCCGAGACAAAAATAACCGGGATATTCAAGCGTAGTGCCGCCATGAGCATGCCGGGCGTGATTTTGTCGCAGTTAGAAATGCACACTAGCGCATCGGCACAGTGGGCGTTCACCATGTACTCTACCGAGTCTGCGATAATGTCGCGCGAGGGCAGGCTGTACAACATGCCGTCGTGGCCCATGGCAATACCGTCGTCTACCGCGATGGTATTGAATTCTTTCGCGACACCCCCATGCTTTTCAATCTCGCGGCACACTAATTGGCCGAGGTCTTTTAAATGGACGTGACCTGGCACAAATTGCGTGAAAGAGTTGGCAACAGCGATGATTGGCTTAGAAAAGTCATCGTCTTTCATGCCTGTGGCGCGCCAAAGGGCACGTGCTCCAGCCATATTGCGGCCGGCGGTCGAAGTGTGTGAGCGATATTGGGGCATGGGGAATCTCTAGTGTTTAAAGGGTTTTTACAAAAGCTTTTGAATTGCGCTGGTAATTATACAGAGCCTGCTTCTGCTGGGGTAGGTTGATGAGGTCTTCAGCACAGAAACCGCGCTCTTGAAACCAATGCGCGGTGCGGGTCGTCAAAACAAACAAGCGGCTAAAACCTTCTCGCTTGGCTAGCACCTCGATATGCTCGAGTAAGCGTTCGCCACGGCTGCCTTCTCGATAATCGGGGTGCACCGTGATACAGGCCAATTCGGCTTGTTCTGTACTGTCATAGCTATACAGTGCGGCGCAACCAATGATCAGGCCATCAAGTTCAATCACAAAAAACTTGTGCACGTCGTGTTCAAGAAGTTCGCGCGACCGCTTCACCAGCACACCCTGTTCTTCCAGTGGTTGTAACAGCGCTAAGATGCCGGGGATATCATCCAGCTTAGCTGGGCGCAGTGACTCATAGGGATCTTGCGATACCAAGGTGCCACAACCTTCACGGGTAAAGAGCTCACGTAACAGCGCACCGTCGTCGCTGTAGCTAATGATGTGACTGCGTGGTACACCTGCCTCACAGGCACCGACGACCGCGTGGCGAAGACGTTGTTCGGTAATACACGATTTGGCCTGAGCAAGGTTGCACTGTCGCACAAGTTGGCCCTCATCATCATGAAGGCCAGCTTGGCTTGATAACACAATCAGTTTATCGGCTTTCAGCGAAACAGCGGTGCTGACGGCAAGATCTTCCACATGCAAATTAAACACTTCGCCGGTGCCTGAGAAGCCAATGGGAGACAACAAAACGATGTTGCCGTCATTGAGTAGCTGCTTAATACTGTCACCATGTACTTTTCTCACTTCGCCGGTTCGCTCGTGATCGACACCATCGATCACGCCCATCGGCTTCGCGGAGACGAAATTACCGCCACATACTTTGATGCGGGAACCGTGCATGGGCGAGTTGGCAATGCCGGTAGAAAACATCGCTTCAATATCAGAACGAATACTCCCTACGGCATCTTTCACCGCGTGAATCACCTCATTATCAGTGAGACGGACGTTCTTGTGAAACCGAGAGGTGACACCGCGTAGTGCTAAACGCTCTTCAATCTGTGGCCGTGCACCATGGATCAAAACCAGCCTTACGCCAAGGCTTTGTAATAGCACAATATCGTGAACAATATTTGGGAAATTGGGATCGTGAAGCGCGTCGCCGCCAAACATCAGTACAAAGGTTTTTCCTTTGTGATTATTGATGTAAGGCGCGGCATTGCGAAACCATTTAACGTATGACAGTTCGTCGCTCACTGGCGGCATACCTTTCATTTATGAACTAAAAAGTTAATATATGACAATTAGTGCGTCATGCCTACCGTTGCCTCATTAATCAGGCATGATGTGCCCATAAGTATAAAATCTTTGAGAGTGACCATGAGCGAATCACGCGCAGCAATCCAGCGGTTAATGCTGGATTTAGAATCTGAAATCATCGGCCAGCATCAGGCCGTTCAGGGCGTTGTGATTGCCCTGTTGTGTGGCGGAAATGTTTTGTTGGAGGGCTTGCCCGGTACCGCCAAGACACGTTTGGCGACACATTTGGCTAAGCATATCAGTGCCAGTTTTGGTCGTGTCCAATTCACCCCCGATCTGTTGCCTTCCGACATAACCGGTACCGAAGTATTGGTAGGCAAAGGACAGAATCAGCAATTGGCGTTTGAGCCGGGCCCTATTTTTCACAACATTGTGCTGGCGGATGAAATCAATCGCGCCCCCGCCAAAGTACAATCAGCGTTATTAGAAGCCATGCAAGAGCAACAAGTCACGGTCGCGGGCAAAAGCTACCCATTGCCAGCACCGTTCATGGTGCTTGCCACCCAAAATCCTATTGAACAGGAAGGCACCTATCCGCTCCCCGAGGCACAAGTCGATCGATTTATGCTCAAACTGTTAGTGGAACGTCCCAATGCTGCTCAAGAGCTCAACATCCTGCGCACCTTGCGGCAACCTGCCCCGCCCGAGAATACTCACGTGATTCCCTTGGACATTGTGACGCAGGCCAGTGACGAAATAGACGCGGTGACGGTGGTAGAGAATGTTCAGCAGTATATTGTGGCGTTGGTGATGGGTACACGGGAGCCTCATCATTATCCCAATAGCCGGTTACCGGATTGGATATTTATCGGGGCCAGTACGCGTGCCACGTTGGCATTGGAACAGGCGGCGCGCGCCCATGCTTGGCTGGCGGGGCGTGATTTTGTTGACCCGGATGATGTCCGCGCAATGCTTCATCCCGTGCTGCGACATCGCATCGCCTTAAGCTATGAAGCCATGGCCAAGGGTATCACCAGTGACGATGTCATCACCGAACTCGTCTCACAGGTGGCGCTGGTGTAATGCCTGGTCAAGCCTACGTAGCCATGCAAGATTTGCTGGCGATTCGCACCAAGCTCAACGTGTGGCGCGACCTTCCCAAGCGGCTCTTATTCGAACATTTTGCTGGGCAGCAGCCGTCGCCTCAACGCGGCCGAGGGCTCGACTTTGAAGAGTTGCGACACTATCGTCAGGGCGATGACGTCAGGCGTATCGATTGGAAAGTCTCGCAACGCAGTGGTGCGCCCCATATTAGGGTCTACAGCGAAGAGAGTGACCGAGCTACCATGGTGCTCCTTGACCAACGGATGGGTATGTTTTTTGGAAGCCGCTTCGATACCAAGTCGAGCGCCGCGGCAAAAATCGCGGCATTAATCGGTTGGCGCGACGTACAGTGTGGCGATCGGTTTGGTGTTTGTGTTTTTAACGACGACGAGCGACTGTGGCTAACGCCCTCGCGCCGTCAAAGCCATATCTTGCAATGCATGCAAGCTATCGTCGACTTTAATCAACGGCTACGCCCTGACGCGCCGCCTGCCTCGCAGCCAAACATGCTACGTGATCATCTGCACATGGCGATTGGCGCCGGAGCCACCAACCAACGTATCGTACTGATTTCAGACTTAGCTGGCTGGTGCGACGACTGTCCTGGGCTTCTGCAATTGTTACATCAAAAGCACGATGTTTTGGTGGTGTTTGCCTCTGATCCAGTGGAGCGAGATATAGCCCTTGGCAAAGGTAATTTAATTGGCGATGACCGTTATCAATTGCAGATCGATGAATGGCACATCAATAATGCAAAGCAAGACATCTATGCACAGCGAATCGCTACGCTCGATCAAATAGGGATACCTTGTGTCTCACTCGATGCGAGTCGAGATGGCGTGGACGATGTGTTGCGTTACTTTGCCAGGGTGCGTTATGGGCGATAAGCCATGGATTTTAGATCCGCCGCTTGCCACGCTCCCCGCATGGGGCTGGCCACTGCCCATATGGTGGTTTTTGCTCGTCGTCGTTGTGTTAGCTGTCGTGCTTCGACAGCGTCGTCATCGACAGGCGCGAACGGCAAATGCTGCTTGGCGTGCTTTGCAAAAGGTCGTGGCAGAGACAGTACAACAGCCAAATGCCTTGGCCGCTAAAGTGTTAGCACAGGCCGTCAAGCAAACCCTACTACAGTATTTGCCTCGACGCCGTGTGGCAGCGATGCGAGTCGAAGAGGCTTGGGCCGAGTTATGCCTGCACTGTGGTGTCGAGCCACATGCTCCCACTCAACAGTGGCTGTCGCACGCATGTTATGGTGGTGAACCCATGGAGGTCAGTGCTGATATCACCGCCCACTTAAAAGCACTTGCAAGAGCAATGACGTATACGGCTCGGCCAAAGGTACCCCTCTGTGATTGAGTTTCTCTACCCATGGGTATTTGCCTTGCTACCCCTGCCGCTGCTTGTCAGGCTCATGCGGCCGTATAAACGCTATGTCCCTCATGTCAGGGCACCTATGTATCAGTCACTGGCAGCACTCTCAACACAGCGACCACGACAAGCCGCATGGGTTCACCGGCGTAGCCACCTACAGGTGATCATTTTAGTGATCAATTGGCTACTGGTGTTGTCGGCGCTTGCGCGCCCTCAATGGTTGGAGGAGCCACTAGCCATAGAGCAACAGCGGCGTGATTTGCTGGTATTGGTTGATATTTCAGGGTCGATGAACGAGCGTGATCAGACCAATCAAACTCGCCTTGAGCAGGTTAAAAAGGTGTTACAAACCTTCGCTACCCAGCGCCAAGGGGACCGGCTTGGGTTGATCGTGTTTGCTGATAAACCCTATATGCAAGCGCCGATTACAGGGGATAACGACGTATGGCAGCAGTTACTGTTCGCCACACGGGTAGGGCCGGCCGGCCGAAATACCGCCATGGGTGATGCCATTGGCCTTGGATTAAAGCATTTGCAAGACTCGGCCAACCAAGAAAAGGTTATGTTAGTGTTGACCGATGGTAGCGACAATCGAAGCCTTGTCCCACCTCGTGAGGCCGCCATTGTTGCGGCACAGCGCGACGTGCGAATTTTTACCGTCGCCATAGGAGACGACGCCGAGAATGCCGATATCGATACCGAGACATTGCGCGAGGTGGCTGAGATCAGTGGTGGGCAGTTCTATGATGCCCGCTCCGCGGAGGCCTTGGCGACCCTCGCTACTGATTTTGCCGAGGCAGTGCCCAGCGAGTACAGTGTGGCTTGGTATTATCCGACCCGTGAGCTCTACGTTTACCCCATGTTTATCATTTTAACGTTTTCAATGGGTGTGGCGTTGGTGAGTTTTATTAGGCAACGTCGAGGCGGCCGGTTATGAGTATTTTACCCCTCGCCTTTATCCGGCCTGAGCTACTCCTGTTGTCGCTTCCGCCGCTTATTCTGTTGTGGTTTTATGCGCGTTTGCCGCAAAAAGGCGCCGGTGCACCAGCGATCGCTGATCACTTACGCCAAGCGTTGACAGTACATCGCCCTACCGCGCGTTGGATAGCCCCGGTGCCATTGGCATTGATTGCTTTAGTTTTTGGAGGGATCGCACTGTCTGGTCCTAGTTGGCAGCGACAGGAAACACCTTACAGCCAGGATGAGAGTATTGTGATCTTGGCACTTGATGCCAGTGCCAGTATGCAAGCGGTTGAGACGGGGTTACGTCGTTGGCAGCGTGCATTGTTAAAAAGTCGTGATCTCATCGCTGAGATGCCAGCGGCTAAAGTGGGCATTATCGCTTTCGCAGGAAGTGCCCATTGGGTGCTACCACCAACGCGTGACAAGGCCCTGTTAGACTACACCCTGAGCGGACTATCGGGGTTGCGTATGCCTGTTGAGGGTAAGTATTGGCGGCGTATCCAGACACCGATCGCAGCCCTAGGCCTTGAGGTAAGCAGCGTGTTGATGGTGACAGACGCGGCACCATCAACACAGGGCGATTTTCCCTGGCCGGTCAATGTCTGGCTTATGGGCGATGGCAACCCCAATGCAATGGGTCAACGCGCCACACCGATGACGTTGAATAACAGCGACATTCACGCCTTGATTAGTGATCTATCTCGGGATATGGCACGCGCTGGCGAGCGAGGTAGGCAGTGGCGAGATGACGGCTACCTGTTTATTTTGCCGATTGCTGTGTTGCTGTTGTTTTGGTTTCGGCGCGGATGGAGTATGGCGTGGAGCCTCTTACTGGTTTGTCACTTGGCATGGTATAGCCCCCCTGTCACAGCCTCTGACGAGCAAGCGAGACTGGCGGCGTGGTTTTTTACGGGTGATCAGCGTGGTCGCTTTTATTTTGAACGTGGCCAATACACTGCGGCCGCGGCGGCGTTTGATGATCCCCTTTGGCGAGGGCTGAGCTTTTATCACGCGAATGATTTTGTCCTAGCCGCGACCCATTTAGCCCAGGTAGATACCCCCTATGCGCGCTTCATGCTAGCCAATGCTCTCGTGCAGCAAGACTATTTGGCCCGTGCCCTCGCCATTTACTATTCGCTCGATCCTCAGATACCCCACTATGACTTGGTGTTAAGTAATATTGCCGCGGTAGAAAAACGCCTGGCTGACCGCCGTCAAATGAGCGAATCACAACACGCTGGCCTCGATGAAACAGAGGCCACCGAGGTCGTTAACGCAGAGTTCCTAGGCGATCCCGCGCTATTGCTGGACAGTGCCGCGGCGGAGCAGTTATCGGGACAGGCCATATTAGCGCAGCCGCAATTGGCTGACCGTTGGATGGCGCATGTTAATACCGCGGTGGGAGATTACCTCACAGCATTGTTTGCCCAGCAATGGGCAGAGGGTGAAGCACGTGACTAAGTGGTGCTGGTTAATAGGGTGGCTATTCGCGCTACCTGCTATGGCTTGGCAGATTGACAGTGACGACTTCAAGGCCCGATTAGTCGTATCTCAATCTCGTGCCTATCTGGGCGAAGAAGTCTCCCTCAGCCTAGAATTGGCGACACCCCAATGGTTTACTCAGGCGGCAGATATACATTTGCCGGGACAGTCAGATGTGATGTGGTTGCAGCGCCAAGTTTTTGCAGACAATAGCCGCGAGCAGATTGACGGTAAAATGTGGACGGTTCAGCGCTGGCCGTTGGCAGTGTTCCCGCGGCGTGTTGGTCAACTGTTGTTATTACCAGTCGTCATTAAGGTCGGGGTCGCTGATAGCCTTGGACGTTCTCAAACCAAGAAAGTCTCTTTAGGTGGGCTGTCATTGATGGGAATTCCTCTTGATGGTTTTTCACTGGTTGCCAATGATTATCGCGTCGACGTCAGTGTGGCAGGCCAGCCTATTACCCCCGGACGCCCGTTGACCCTCGCCCCAGGCGAGGCCATAGAGCTGGCATATCACAGTCAGGCAGAAAACACCTTGGCAATGTTTTTACCAAACATTGTGCCAACGCTGCAAACACCAGATCACGTCACGCTCTACCCCCAGCTTGCTGAATTAAAAAATGATAACGAGCGAGGTCGTCGCACAGCGCATCGAATAGATCGCTACACATTGGTGGCGCAAAAAACGGTGTCGTTGTATGCCACGGTTGAACCCGTATCGTGGTTTGATAAACAAGGGGGTAAACGTGACCGCATAGCCATCGCTGCTGTCGGCTTGGCGACAGAACACTCCAACCCGATGGCAAGCCAACGTGATCTTCCCTATCTTATTTGGCTGGCGTTAGCACTGGTTATTGCCGCAGTTTATGTTGTGGCGGGTGATGCGAAACGCGCGATGACACCGCTTCATCGGCAGAGATACACGTGCCAGCAGGCCTGTTTGCGGGCGGCAAAGCAAGGCGATTGGCAGGCATTTTCATCCCAACTCTATGCCTTGTATGACAGTTACCCAGCGTACCGGGGGCAGCCAATTCGTGTCACTATCGCGCAACGTTGTGATGCTGACACCGTGCAGCGGCTGAACGAGATGCTCGATACGGCCTATGCAGGGGCGGTGACGTTGGTAGATGGCAATGACCAGCAACACTTGAAACACTTTTTTAACAGGTTGTCGGTGAATCCTCCGCCGGCTATTACTGAGCCTCATGATGCGTCTTTTTTGCTTTAGTTTACTGTGGCTTTACAGCCAACTATTGATGGCGGCCGAGTTTGTCGGCGCGCAAGCCTGTGCCGATTGCCATAGTCAGCAGTACCAGCGCTGGCAACGCTCGCATCACGCCATGGCAATGCAGCCCGCTCATGCCACGACAGTATTGGCGCCCTTTGCGGGGGAAACCTTCGTTCAAGCAGATACTAAGGTGCGATTTTTCAAGCGTGATGGTACTTACTGGATCAATACCCGCAGTGAGAGCGGGGAATGGCAAGATTTTGAGGTCGTGTATACCTTTGGATTTACCCCATTGCAGCAATACCTCGTAAAAACGTCACAAGGCAGGCTGCAGGCATTTGATATCGCCTGGGATAGTCGCTCCGAGGCCGATGGTGGTCAGCGTTGGTACCATCTACAACCGCAGGAAAATCCTCAGCCCGGCCACCCATTTTTTTGGCAAGGCGCCTTCCAAAACTGGAACTCTCGATGCGCCGATTGCCACTCTACTGGGGTTGAACGGGGTTTCGAGGTGACTACCCAGCGCTATGACACCCGCTTTAAGGAGGTCAATGTCGCGTGTGAAGCGTGTCACGGTCCCGCTAGCGAGCATATTCAGCGTGCAGCTCGGCAAGATTGGTCAGCCGGCTCAGGATTAATCAATAGTCGTGTGCCGGCGGTCTTTAGTTTTAAGGACGGTGCAGCGATCGCTTCCCCGCAAGGCACAAGCGATAACAGCGAAATTACCATGTGTGGCGGTTGTCACTCACGGCGCAGCCTTATTCAAGATACGTCTACGTTGAGTGGCGATTATCACGACCGTTATCGTATCGCGAGTTTGCAGCCCTCGCTGTATTTTGCAAATGGACAAATACATGACGAGGTGTTTGTGCTGGGTTCATTTATGCAAAGCAAGATGTATCAACAGGGGGTGCGCTGCAGCCATTGCCATGAGCCGCACAGCGGAGACACCATCGCGCAGGGTGATGCGCTTTGCGCGCAGTGTCACCAACCAAAAGTGTATGCAACGCAGCAGCATAGCCGCCATGCGGAGGGCTCGGCGCAATGCGTCGACTGCCATATGAGTGCACGTGTTTACATGGGCGTCGACTGGCGTCGCGATCATGGATTTCACCTGCCTACCTCGGCACTGCCCGGTCAACCTAATGCCTGCCAAACGTGTCATGAGGACGATGCCAAGGTAGAGCAATTACGCCAAGCATGGGGAGGCAGTGCACCCCATTGGGCCGCGGACTTAGAGGCGGCGAGAAATTATGATCCACGGGCCGTGCGTGCGCTAAGTCAGTGGATTGCCGATGAAACGCAAGCGCCTATCGTTAGAGCAAGTATGCTGGAGCAATTGGCCGCCACCCCGTCGCGTCTATCGTTAGAGGCTGCTATGGGAGTACTTGATCATCCTGACCCACTGCTTCGCAGTGCGGCGATTCAGGTACTACAAGCACTCCCTCCCGAAAGACGATGGCCTGCACTACAAGGGCGATTAACCGATAGTAGTAAGGTGGTCCGCTTAGCCTTGGCGTCGGCGCTAAGGGAAATACCTGAGACGCAATTTGGCGAAAAACTTGGGGTAGTCAAGGCGCTGTTTCGAGAGTATCAAGCGATGCTTGAAAATAGCGCTGATATGCCTGCGGCCCAACTTGGTTTAGCCGATCTAGCGCTGCAAAAGGGTGACCTCTTGAGTGCGCAACAGCACTATGACACGGCGCTTGCGATAGATCCGACCGATGTGGCGAGTTTGATGAACTATGCTGACTTTAACCGTCGTCTTGGTGACGAAACACGTGCCGGAGAACTCTTGCAACAAGCTTTATTGATTGCTCCCGATTCGGCCATGGTGCATTTTGCACTCGGGCTTAGCGAAGTGCGGCGCAAAAGGTACCCCGCTGCGATTGGATATTTGCGCGCGGCGGCAGCAACAGACAACGCCATTCCCCACCATCACTATGTGTTAGCTGTCGCGTTGCAAAATCAGGGAGATGTCGATGCTGCCCTCGAGGTGCTTAGTCGGGCGATTCAGCGTTGGCCTTATGATTACGCCTTGTTATCTACGGCGATCACCTACCAGCTCAGTCAAGGCGAAAGTTCAGTTCTCGCGCAATGGGTCGCGAACTTGTCTGAAATAGCCCCCAATGCGCCTCAAGTGAAGGCCTATCTCCAAGCTTATAAGCAGTAGTGTGCCACCATTTGTTGAATCATCGTCATGGCCGGTTTGATATGATCGAGCGGCAGGTGTTCGTCGGGTTGGTGGGCAACATCGATGCTACCGGGGCCCATCACAATCGTATCGATGCCCAGCGTTTGGTAAAACGGTGCCTCGGTGGCAAAGCCAACAATCCCCGATGTTAGTCCCGTCATACGTTCAGCCGCTTTGACTAAGGCGCTGTCGGCATCCAATAGGAATGGTTCTACGCCCGGAACGAGCGCTTCATAGCAGAGTTGGCCGCGATGCTTGGCGACGATAGGTGAGATCAATGTCATGATCTCTTGCCGGACGCTATCGATGGCCATGCCTGGCATCATTCTGACATCAAATTGCAGTTCGCACTGGCCACAGATGCGGTTCGGATTGTCTCCGCCATGGATATGACCAAGGTTAATTGTTGGGTGGTCTATTTCAAACAGCGGATCTCTATAGCGTGTAGCGAGCTCTTCCCGATAGCGCATCAGCGCTTGAATCACCTCGCTCATGGCATCGAGTGCATTGATACCCAGCGCGGGATTGGAGCTGTGACCTGAGCGACCAGTAATGCGGATGGTCTCCATCATGACGCCTTTGTGAGCACGGATGGGGCGCAGCCCCGTGGGCTCGCCAATAATAGCTGCTCTAGGGGCTTTTAGGCTGGCCGCCGCGAGGCGTTTGGCGCCGCTCATCGAGCTTTCTTCATCCGCGGTGGCGACAATAATCAATGGATGCTTAAGTTGGCGTAAGTCCATGTCTCGCAATGCCGCAATAATGACCGCAAAGAATCCCTTCATATCCGCCGTACCAATGCCATAGTAGGCATTGTCTCTTAAGGTGGCGGTGAGGGGGTCACTTCGCCAAAGCGCTTCATCGAAAGGCACGGTATCGGTGTGCCCCGATAATACTAAGCCCCCCTCGCCGTGACCCAGGGTGGCGATAAGGTTGGCCTTATTAGACTGTTCGGGATCGATCAAAATGTCCGTGGAAAAGTGCAGACTAGAAAACCATTCGGCGAGTTGTTCGATCACCGCGAGGTTACCCATATCCCAGGCGGGCGTGGCAGAACTCACCGACGCAAGAGAAACTAGACGCGAGAGCTGCTGTTCGAAAGAGGGCAATGCATTCATGGATGATGGCTTCGTTGGCCGCTATGGATGCTGTTGATCATAGTCCTACAGCTAAGGCTCCTGCAAGCCACAGAGGGAAGTTATGAAACGTTTAGGTCTGTTATTAAGTTGTATTATGGTCTTTTCGGTGCCAGCGGTATTGGCTGCAGACACCGACAGTAAAGCGGATGCCGTTGAGCCTGTAAGCGTGACAGAGCACGCAGGTGTTTTTAATGGTAAGCGTCTTAAATACCGGGCGATAGCGGGTGAAACAGTATTGAAAAATGCTAAGGGTGAGCCTGAAGCGGCGATTTTCTCTACTTCCTATATTGTGACCAATCCCGGCGATGGTCCTCGGCCAGTGAGTTTCATATATAACGGCGGACCGGGATCGTCATCGGTCTGGCTGCACATGGGTGTGTTTGGACCCAAAAAGGTTGTCTTACCCTCGGATGCAGAAGACGATGGCGCCGCCCCATTTGAGATTGTTGATAATCCACAAGCGCCTCTGGATGTAACGGATTTGGTGTTCATTGATCCGGTCGGGACTGGGTTTAGCCGCGCCCTCGGAGAAACCGAGGCCAAAGCTTTTTGGGGAGTAAGCGAGGATGCCAAATCCGTTGCTCGCTTCATCCGTGCTTGGTTGCGTGAACACAACCGCTGGAACAGTCCTAAGTTTATCGGTGGTGAAAGCTATGGCACGACGCGAACAGCTGCACTAGTGAACGAATTGGAGGGGCGTTTCGACGACGTCAGCGTTAACGGCCTACTTCTGATCTCGACCATATTGGATTTCAGCCTCGACGCCTACGATCCTGGCAATGAGCTTGTCCATATGGTGGCGCTGCCTACCATGGCGGCGACAGCGCACTATCATGGTAAGGCTGGTCAAGGTGTTCCCCTCGAGGCGTGGGTTGAACAGGCACGTCAATTCGCGCAGCGCGAATATGCCCCTGCCTTGATTCTTGGGAGTAAGTTGGACCCACAGCGCTACCAGGAAATTCGCGCTAAACTCGCCACGTTTACCGGGTTGTCAGAAGAGTATTTGGACCGCGCCAACTTGCGTGTGAGCTACCCGCGCTTTAACCGTGAATTGTTACGCGATGAAGGTGTATCGCTGGGACGTCTAGATTCCCGCTTTAAAGGGGAAGAAGAAGACGGCGTTGGTGAAACACCCGAAACCGATCCAAGTTTTTATGGTATTGATGGCGCTTACACAGCGGCGGTTAACCACTGGTTGCGCGACGGCCTAAAATTTAATCCCGATCGCGAATACACGATCATTGGTGGCGTCAACAGCTGGAATTGGACGTTGAGCGAGCAAATGTGGCGCCAGGCCTACCTCAATGTCACGCCCTATATCGGTAAAGCGATGCGCGGCAACAAACATTTGCGGGTGTTCAATGCGGCGGGTTACTACGATTTTGCCACGCCCTTCATGGGG
Organism: Pseudomonadales bacterium; assembly: GCA_035458985.1. Classification (GTDB taxonomy): domain Bacteria; phylum Pseudomonadota; class Gammaproteobacteria; order Pseudomonadales; family JAHEIH01; genus JAHEIH01. Next base: position 12,173 of record DATHYR010000007.1, on the reverse strand, counting down.
GCTGAGTACGCCTTAGACCGTGCCGGTGTCGATCAGAGTCGCGTGGACTATAAATACTATGAAGCGGGGCATATGATGTATATCCATCACCCCAGTTTTGACCAATTCCTTGAGGATGTGAGGAATTTTATTCAAGCCAAATAAGGAGCCTATATGGCGTGGATTGAACAAGCCTGTGCCACGTTGCCCAGTGATCTTCAACACAGTGCTTTGCAAGCTGCAAGGCCTGTTGTTGAGGGATTTGAAGCCGAACTGAGAGCGCATCTCACCAAAGATGCCAATCTCGCGCGGCAGTTCATCCACGTTATCGCACTCAGCCGTTTTGTTACGGAGACGTTGCGCCGTTTTCCAACCTTACTCGGCGAACTCGTGGACAGTGGTGATTTGCACCGCAGCTACCTCCACGAGACGGCTATGCGAGGGCGCTTGCCCCCCCTTGAAGAAGATTCTGAAGAAGGATTACAGCGCCAGTTGCGGCACTTTCGTCGCCGAGAAATGGTGCGCATTATCTGGCGTGATCTCAACCGCCTCGCGGATATGGCGGAAACCACCCTCGATATCAGTCGACTGGCCGAAATCGCTTTGCAACAAGCGTTGACTACATGCCACCAACACTTAGTGCCCAAGTATGGACAACCCATGAGTTACGACGGTCAGCGCCAAGTAGGGCTGGTCGTATTGGGCATGGGCAAGTTAGGTGCGCGAGAACTCAATCTTTCCTCTGATATCGATCTCATTTTTGCCTACCCGGAGGCCGGGTATACCCAGGGTGGCGAGAAAGAGCTTGATAATCAGGCCTTTTTCTCGCGATTAGGTCAGCGTTTGATCCGTGCGATTGACCAGATCACAGCGGATGGATTTGTGTTTAGGGTCGACATGCGTTTGCGCCCTTATGGTAATAGCGGTGCCCTCGTGCTCAGTTTTGATGCAATGGAAGAGTACTACCAAGATCAAGGTCGCGACTGGGAACGCTATGCCATGATAAAAGCACGGCCCGTAGCCGGAGAGGCTAAGGATGGCGCGACGTTGATGAACATCTTACGGCCTTTCTCTTATCGGCGTTACATTGATTTCTCGGTGATCGAATCGCTGCGTAAATTGAAATCGATGATTCGCCAAGAGGTGGCGCGCAAAGGTCTGCACGACAATGTGAAATTGGGTGCGGGTGGCATCCGCGAAGTCGAATTTATTGTGCAGTCTTTCCAGCTGGTTCGTGGAGGTCGGGACCATGAACTGCAAGAACGCAGTGTGCTCAAGGTCCTTAGGCTCTTACAAGAACGCGACCTGCTCACCGTAGAAGACCGGGATATTCTGACTCACGCCTACGTGTTTCTTCGCAATACCGAACATGCGATTCAGGCCTTGGATGATCAACAGACACAGCACTTACCTGCCGCCGGTGAGGACCTTTTACGCGTTGCGCACGCGCTAGGGTTTAGCGATGTAGGCGCATTTAATACGCAGCTAAATTACCTTAGGGGTGAAGTGAGTGCTCGCTTCAAAGATATTGTTCGCGATGACGAGGCCGATGAAGAAGACACACTGAATCCGGTGTGGGTAACGTTCTGGCGTCATTTTGACGACACCGAAGAGGCCTTGGCGGTGCTGGCTGAGCAAGGATTTGAAGACGCTCAAGGGGTGTACGACACGTTGCAGGAATTTGTCCAGTCTCGCACTTTTCTGGGATTAGAGCGCCAAAGCCGGGAGCGCTTTGACCGTTTTATGCCCCTGCTTTTTGCCACCTGTGCCGCCGTTGAGCAGCCGCGTCTTGCCCTGATGCGAGTCATTCCTTTGTTGGTCGCTATCCAACGCCGTACGGCTTATGTGGTATTACTCGAGGAAAACCCCTCGGCGTTACGCGAACTGTGCTCGCTGTGTGCGATGAGTCCATGGATCGCCGAACAGTTGTCTAAATATCCTGTGTTACTGGATGAACTCCTCGATGCTGCGTCACTGTATTCACCCCCATCAAGAGAGGCGCTCAAAGATGAGTTGATCATGTCGTCGTTGCGCATTCCGATTGAAGACTTGGAAGCGCATATGGATAACCTGCGCACATTCAAGATGGCGCATGTGCTGCGTGTCGCGGCGTCTGAAGTGACAGGCCGACTCCCTTTGATGAAAGCCAGTGACTACTTAACGTGGATTGCTGAGGTCTTGGTGGAATTTGTGGTGGAATTGGCGCGCGAAGATTTGCGCCGCAAGTATGGCGACCCCACCAATAGTGCAGGTGAGGTCATTACGGAAGGATTCTCCGTTATCGGCTACGGCAAAATGGGTGGTTTAGAGCTCAGTTATAGCTCGGATTTAGATATGGTATTTATTTACGATGCACCCATGGGAGGATACACCAACGGCGTCAAAGACATTGATAACAGCGTGTTTTTCACTCGCCTGGGGCAACGGGTCTTGCATATTATGACCACGCGAATGTCGAGCGGCATTTTGTACGAGGTTGATATGCGGCTTCGTCCTTCAGGCGCTTCCGGCTTATTGGTGTCGTCGTTAGAGGCTTATCGGCATTATCAAGAGAACAGTGCCTGGACATGGGAGCATCAGGCGTTGGTGCGGGCACGTGTGGTGGCTGGCGATATGGCCCTAGGTCAGCGCATTGAAGAGGTGCGACAACAACTGTTGGGAAGGCAGCGGGATCTCTCAACGCTTCAGACCGAAGTGGTAGAGATGCGCGAGAAAATGCGCACGCACTTGTTGCCGCCTGAATGCAAAGGTGACGCGGCCGAGATGTTTGATTTAAAGCATAGCCCGGGCGGCATTGTCGATATCGAATTTATGGTGCAGTACGCGGTTTTGGCATACACACATCAACACCCTGTGGTGGCGCGATACACCGACAATATTCGGCTTCTAGAATCATTGGCGAAAATTGACGTGATTAGTTATGATGAGTGCCAATTTTTATGTGACACCTACCGTACCATCAGGACGGCGGGTCATGCGCTGGCCTTACAGGAACAATCGTCGGTTGTGCCGATCGAACCCTACCTTGACATGCGTCAACGTGTGGTCGCCATTTGGCGACGTTTATTAGAACAGCATTAGTTTCAATTTCTCGCAAGAGTAGGAGTTTTATTATGTCGATGGCCGACCGCGACGGTGTGATTTGGCTTGATGGTGAGATGGTGCCATGGCGCGATGCCAAGGTTCACGTCTTGACCCATACACTGCATTACGGCATGGGTGTATTTGAGGGTGTTCGCGCCTATAACGGTGATCAAGGCCCCAGCATTTTTCGCTTACATGAACACACCAATCGCTTGTTTAATTCGGCGCACATCCTCAACATGAAGCTGCCCTACAGCAAAGACGCGTTGAACGATGCGCAGTGTCGCGTTGTGGCTGAAAACAATTTACAGGAAGCCTACTTGCGTCCCATGGCTTTCTTGGGTTCAGAGGCAATGGGTCTTCGTGCTGACAATCTGAAAGTCCATGTTATGGTAGCCGCGTGGCACTGGCCCTCTTATATGTCCCCTGAGGCGAAAGAGAAAGGCATCAAAATTCGTACCTCGTCCTACACCCGTCACCACGTCAACATTACCATGTGTAAGGCAAAGGCTAACGGCAATTACATGAATTCTATGTTGGCGCTGCGCGAAGCTCTCGACAGCGGCTGCGATGAAGCGCTGTTGCTTGATAACGAGGGCTATGTCGCGGAAGGTAGTGGCGAGAATTTCTTTCTGGTGAAAAACGGCGTGTTGTATACCCCTGAATTGACCTCGTGCCTTGACGGTATTACACGCAACACCATTTTTCATTTGGCCGAAGAAATTGGCCTAACGATCAAGGAAAAGCGCATTACCCGCGATGAGGTATATATCGCCGATGAAGCCTTCTTCACCGGCACGGCGGCAGAAGTTCTACCGATCCGTATGCTGGATGGACGTCAGATAGGCAATGGTGTGCGCGGTCCTATCACCGAGCGTTTGCAAACCATGTACTTTGATTCAGTGTATGGTCGTCGTCCTCAGCACCCCGAGTGGCTCACGCCCTGCTACAAGGCTTAAGTTCTCATTATGGGTGACGCGAGCGTAGCGCCATCCACTGTCGAGGCAAAAGCCTCGACAGACCTTTCTTCCGTGACCATTATCAGTGTCACCTACAATAGTGTCGCTATTGTGCGTGCGCTGTTAAATAGCATCCCGTCAGGGATAAACGTGGTATTGGTTGATAACGGCTCGCGAGATATCGCGCAGTTACAAGCGCTTGAAAATGACCACGTTAGGGTCGTTGCGAATGGTTGTAACAGGGGTTTTGGTGTGGCTTGCAATGTGGGTGCGCGCCATGCCAACAGCGACTATTTATTTTTCGTGAATCCCGATGCAACGCTATCGGCGCCAACTATCCGAGCCTTGCTCGATGCCGCGACGCGCTATCCACAGGCCGCTGCCTTTAACCCGGCCATACGCGAAGGCAATGGGCGTCCCTATTTTAAGCGTTCAAGTACTTTGTTACCCAGATCGCAATACATGCCGAGGGGGTGGCCGGCGAGAGACAGTGAGGTCTCAGTGCTAAGTGGTGCCGCTATTTTTGTGGCGCGGCCTATCTTTGAAAAGGTTGGGGGGTTTGATGAAAATATCTTCCTCTACCATGAAGATGATGATCTTTCACTGCGACTGCGTGAGCTCGGGCCGCTGATGTTTGTGCGCGATGCTGTTGTGACGCATATTGGTGGTGCTGGTTCATCCAGAAGCCCTGAAGTAGCAGCCTTGAAGGCTTGGCATATGGGACGATCGCGGGTGTATACCCTCCGAAAGCATGGTTTTGCCCTGCCTTGGTGGCGCTCATTTGGGTTGGCGCTGTGGCAATTGCTATCACCCTTGGTATGGTTTTCAAAGCGAAAGCGCGCCAAGCAAGTGGCGTTGTTGAAGGGCGTTTGGAGTAGTCGAGGTCAAGGCTAGTGCGGACGATTTTGATCCTAGGCAATAGCAATAAACGGTTTTCTGGTGTGACTTCGACCATGCTGCAGGTGTTGCCTGCGCAAAGCGATATGATAGAAACATGGGTGATGGGTCCTCATCATTTGCCAGAGGGTCAAGCGTGGCTAAGTTTTTGGCAGTGCGTAAAACGGCTACGCAGCGCTGAATACCGAGAGGTTCGCTTCGTATTTCACGCGCGTCGTAATGACGAGATGATCCAGGCGCTGTTGTTGCGTGTTCTTAGTAAGGCGTCGCTTAAGCTCTTTTTCACCTCCACGGCGCAACGTTTTCATAGTCGTTTTAGCCGCTGGCTGATGAGCCAGATGGATGAAGTGATTTCAACCTGTCATGCGGCCGCAAGCTATTTAACCCCCAAGCCGTCATTGTTGATTCCTCACGGCATCGACGCTCGGCGTTTTCAGCCCGTCGAAAATAAGGCCACCGCCATGGCTGCCTTGGGATACCCTGGCATTCGCGGTATCGGTATATTTGGACGCGTCCGTCATCAAAAAGGTGTTGACGTGTTTGTGGAGGCCTTAATAGAGGTGCTTCCTTCGCGGCCATCTATCCACGGTTTTATCATTGGTGAGATCAAAGATAAGGATAAGCCGTTTGTCGAGTCCTTGAAAAAGCAGGTGGCCGCGGCCGGCTTGAGCGATAGGATTCATTTCTTGGGCAAGCTGCCCTTTGAGCAATTGCCCGACTGGTTTGCGGCGGTAGAGATAGTTTGCGCCTTGAGCCGCAACGAGGGTTTTGGTTTGACAGTGTTAGAGGCGATGGCCAGTGGTACTGCTGTGGTGGCGAGTCATGCCGGCGCATGGCCAGATATCTTGGTGGCGCATTCCGCCGGCGAACTGGTCCCCTGCGGCGATGTTAAGGCGACCGCAAACAGTATGCAGCTATTGTTGGACGATGACAGCTACCGAGCGCGCTGTGCCCTGTCGGGTCTTGCCGGCGTGCAAAGAGATTACACCGTGGCGCGTGAAGCGAGGGCGTTGGTTGAGCTGGCGCGCGAGTTGGCGAGTCGTCCTTAATGCGTTGGGGGCTGCGTCTGTTAGGCCTGATGGCCGCGCTAGGCATGGCGAAGTGGGCTATCGATGATTCGTACCAAAAGACCCTGCAAGGCGTGGTCTGGGATAAAGGCTGCGACAAGGTGTGGGCGCATCGAGGTCGGTTAGCCAACGATCCACCCAATACATTGGCGAGCGCAGAGCGTCTATTGTTGAGGGGGGCGAAAGGGCTTGAATTAGATATTCACTACGACCCCGTTGAGCAGCGTTTTTGGGTCATTCACGATGATCCTACGGCTCAAGATAAGCAACAGCGAGATACGCTGGACGCCTTTTTATCATTGCTGGGCCCACAGGGTTTGGGACTTTGGCTCGATGCCAAAAATTTTGGCAGTTTAGCCCCATGGCATGCGGTGAAAGCGGCGGACCGACTGCAACAATTGCTTGCGCTGTACGCACCGCAAAGTCGCGTTTTTGTCGAGTCGCGCAACCCCTTGTACCTGTTGCTACTCAAGCAGCGCGGCGTGGGCACCAGTTATCTCATTAGCCCCAATGCAAAACACGCATCGGCTGTATTTTGGTTGAATGTGTATTGGATGAAATGGTCTTACACGTGGGGGCCTTTTGACGCGCTATCCATGGATATTGGGCGTTATAACGATCGTGTGAAAACGGTTTTTGGTGAGGTGCCGCTATTGTTAAGTACCATTAACCAGCAAGACGTAATGGCGCCTTTGATCGCCCAGCGCCACGTTATTGCCATATTGACCGACGCCAATTTGTTGCAGTTAGGTCAGTGCCCCTAGGGCATGGCCTGATCAATACATTGCAGCAGTTTGTCCAAAGCACCACGGTTGGTTTCGACGATACTGGCTGCGGCACGACCTGCCTTCTCCCTGTGCTCGGGATTGTCTAGCCAGGCCGTTAACTGATCGGCTAAGCCCTTGCCATCAGTCACGACCACCATGCCCTCAGCTGAAATCAGCATCTGACTAATGTCTTGAAAATTAAAGAGATGAGGTCCGCTTATAACCGGCGTTTGCCAAACCGCGGCTTCAAGCATGTTGTGCCCTCCATTGGGGACAAGACTACCACCAATAAACGCGATGTCTGCCGTGCCTAATAGCACCAATAACTCTCCCATGGTGTCACCGACCATCACATCCCATGCAGTGGCTTCGCGGTCATGGCTACGGCGCACCACAGACAATCCAGTATCACAGGCCAGTTGGAAGACACTGTCAAAACGCTCTGGATGACGTGGCACCAAAATTAAGCGTGCGTTGGGGTGACGCTGCCGAAGTCGCTGGTGAGCTAGCAATACGATGTCGTCTTCACCTTTGTGGGTACTGGCGGCAATCCACAACGGAGTACTCCCCCCCTGCGACCACTGCTCGCGCAGTTGTGAGGCCTTGTCGAGCGTCTCCCGATTGAGTTCAAGGTCGAATTTTATACTTCCAGTGATGGCAAGCTTTGCACGAGGTAAGCCAAGGGCTATAAAGCGCTCTCCGTCGGTAGCGTTTTGAGCAGCAATGGTGTGTATTTCGAGCATCATTTGGCGGCTCAGCGAGGCCAATTTGCGATAACCCGCTGCCGATTTAGCGGACAGCCTGGCATTGGCAACAACAACAGGAATTCCCCGGCGATGGCATTGATGCAATGTATTTGGCCAGAGCTCTGTTTCCATCACGATGCACATCACGGGCTTCAGTCGGTTGAGAAAACGCGCGACAAAGAGGCTCAGATCGTAGGGGTTGTAGCAATGGATGACACTGTCACCAAACAACGCGTTGGTTCGAGCCGCGCCAGTCGCGGTGGTATTTGTAATACACAATTGATGGTCGGGGTAGCTGGCTTGTAAGGCCTTAACAAGCGGCGCGGCAGCAATGGTCTCGCCTACAGAGACCGCGTGCAGCCAAATGACAGGTCGCTCAGTATTGTGATGAACAGCGCCGAACCGCTCGTTAAGCCGCGCGGCGTGGCCACGCCAGAAGAGGCGCAGCACGATTAAAGGCAGTAACAGCCCATAGAGCGCACTATAGGCTAGGCGGGCGAACATGAAGAATTAGGCGCCTGTAATAGACGTACTGCTTGCCGCCGCCATCTGTTGGTCAATGGTGCGAACGTCGTCTTCGCTTAAGAGTCCTGCTTGCAAGCGTAGTTTCAGCACGTTGACCACAAAGGTATAGCGCGCATTCGCGTAGTCACGCTGCGTGCGATACAGATTTTTTTGGGCATTGAGCACATCAACCACGTTGCGTGTTCCCACATCATAACCCGCTTGTGTGGCTTCTAACGCGCTTTTAGCAGAGGTAATAGCCTGGGCGCGGGCTTTGACGGCAGCCGCCCCGGTGGTCACGTTGATGTATTGTGAGCGTGTTAGCTGAATGGTATTGCGTTGATTGAGTTTGTGCGTTTCCAACGACGCTAAATACTGTTGGTAGGCTTGGCGCCGCGCTGCGGAGGTGCCGCCACCTGCGAACAATGGGACACTCAAGCGCAAGCTGAGTGTAGATCCGTCGTTCAGATCGTTCACGGCGCGATCGAAACTGTCGCCGCTGGTTTCACTGTCGCTCCAGTCAAAACTTGCCCCTAAGGTCGGTAAGTGTTGGGCGCGGGCGGCATCCGCGTTGCGTTTAGCGGCATCGACAGAAAATTTTGACGCTTGTAACAAGGCATTATTTTCGGTCGCCCAATTAACCCATTGCTCTGGGTCTTGTGGGGTTGGAACGCTGGCTTCAAAGGCGTCGCTGAGTTTCCAAAGGTCGGCGGGCTGGCGTCCGGTGAGAACGGTGAGGGCTTCTTTAGCAATATCCAGCGAGCCTTCTTCAGCGAGACGAGCCACAACAGCGAGGTCATAGGCCGCTCTTGCTTCGTGTACATCGGTAATGGGTATTAAGCCCACTTCGAAGCGCTGAATCGTTTGTTCAAGCTGGCGTTCAATGGCTTTTTCTTCTGCTCGTGCAGAGGTCAGATTCTCTTCTGCACGCAACACCGCGAAATAGGCCTCAGCCACACGGATAATGAGATCTTGCTGGTCGAATTTGAAGCGAGCTTCGGCTTGGCTTGATAAACTTTGGCCACGTTTGTAACCGTGCCAGGCGGGGAGATTGAAAAGGGCTTGGCTCAGATTCACCGCCTTTGTTTCGGTGGTGGTATCACGCTGACCACTGAGGGTGGTATCGGTCGCGGGGTAATAGCTAGTGAGATCAAAGTCTGATTCACTGCGGGTAAAGCTGGCACTGGCGTTAGGGAGTAAGTTGGCCAGACCGAGATTTTTGGCTTCCTGGCCGGCGCTAAAGTTGGCTTTGGCGGCTTGTAATTGAGGATCATTCGCCAATGCTTGTTGGTAGACATCCAGTAATGAATCGGCGCTAACTGATTGAGCCATAAAGGCCAATGAACAAGAGATAACGAGAGTTTTTAGCTTCACAAAAACATTCCTGTAATAAATGAACAATAGCGCTTAGACGCAACAGCCCGCGATTTAGATGCAACAGCTTAACAAAAATATGCCATGACGGTGCAATAAAGACACATTGTAGTTTGATGGTGCGTAAAATGAAGTGCACAATGCGTCAAATATGTTTTTTTATATAGGGTGTTTAGGCATCGTGGGATTTCTAAAGAATTACAGTGTTAACCTCGGTATTGAGCAAGCGCAATGCGAAGCTAACTTTGCGGCTATGGTGCGCTTGTTGGGTAACGCGGAATTAGGTCAAACACTGTACTTTGATGTAGCTGTTCCCAATCGTCCCCTGCAATATGCGGTGAGCTTTGAAGTGATTGAGCGCAGTCCCTACACCGCCTTGGTTGCGGTGAGTGCCGATCAGTATCTCTCCTATTGGTTGCATGACCTAGACTTCGAGGTCAGCATGTATTTTGATGCGGCCATGGCCGAAGTGGTGAAGTTCAATGGACAGCGTCGACTTAAGCTGTTTGTGGGGGAAGATAAGCGCCATTCTGGTGACGATGAAAAGCGGCAGGTTAATCAATTTCTTGCTGAGTGGTTGGCCTATTGCCTGCAATACGGCATTGCCCGTCAAAGCCCGTTTGGAGATCGACAAAATTCTTATGTGACGAATTGTTGATCAGGGTTTACACTTACCAGAAATTACAATGACATAGAGATAACCCATGGATGTTGTCACCACGAGTGAACCAATTCGCTTGGTGCAAATAAGTGATACCCATCTCGAGCCTGACGAGGGGGGGACACTGCTCGGTATGGATACCGACCGCAGCCTGCGCTATGTGCTCGATCTTGTGCAACGAGAAAACGCGGCCATCGATTTGGTGTTAGCCACGGGTGATATCTCTACCCATGGTACCCCTCAAGCCTATCAACGTTTTGCTCGATACATGCAGCAGTTTGCTGCGCCGGTGGTATGGTTGCCGGGCAATCATGATGACAATGGGGTGATGGCTGATCATTGTGGCGATCGCCAAGCCATGGCCGGGCATGTGGTCATGGGTCGATGGTTAGTGATCATGTTGGATTCGACCATTCCCCGCCAAGTAGGTGGCCGTCTCGAGCACACTGAAATCCAGCGTATGCGACAACTGGCGAGTGAATACAGTGACAAGCACATATTAATAGCCTGTCATCACCCGCCATTGAGTATCGACTGCGAATGGATAGATCCTCAGCGAATCAGCAACGGTGAAGCCTTTTTAGAGGCGGTGGTTGCGTTACCCAATGTCAAACTTTTGATCTGTGGCCATATTCATCAGCACTGGGAAACGACCTATCGTGGGCTCCCTATCATGTCTACGCCCAGCACGTGTATCCAATTCAAGCCCTTAGAAGAGGATTTTACCCTCGATACCGTGTCACCGGGCTATCGATGGTTTGATTTATTTGCCGACGGCAGCTTTCAAACCGGCATTTCTCGCGTGCAAGGTGTTGAGTTTACGTTTGATATGAATTCTGGCGGTTATTAATCTCATTCAAATTGGCCGCAACGCCGTTTATGCAAGTGCAGTTTGCGGCGATATCCTTTACTATCCCCCCGTTATATTTCATGAGTGCTGGCGCCTGTGGTCGTCCAGTCACCGAATTCATATAGGAATAAAAAGCGAGTATGAGTAGTTATAACGCGGATTCGATTGAGGTATTAACCGGGCTAGATCCGGTTCGCAAACGTCCAGGCATGTATACGGATACCGCCCGCCCCAACCACTTGGCGCAGGAAGTGATCGACAACTCGGTTGACGAAGCCCTGGCAGGGCATGCGAGTCAGGTAAAAATTGTTCTGCATAACGATGGCTCCCTCAGCGTTGAGGATGACGGTCGTGGCATGCCGGTCGACCTCCATCCAGAAATGAAACGGCCCGGTGTAGAAGTGATCTTGACGACCCTTCATGCTGGCGGCAAATTCTCCAACAAAAACTACCAGTTTTCTGGGGGCTTGCACGGCGTGGGTATTTCCGTCGTGAATGCGCTGTCAAAAACCGTGGATGTGCGTATTAAGCGTGACGGTAAGTTGTATGAAATCAATTTTGCCGATGGCAACTTAGCCCGTGAATTGCGTGAAATTGATACCGTAGGTAAGCGCAATACTGGCACCATTGTTCGCTTTACGCCGGACGCCCAGTATTTTGATTCTGTGAAATTTTCCGTGCCCCGTCTTAAGCATGTGCTGCGTGCCAAAGCCGTACTTTGTCCTGGCTTAAAAGTCAGTTATGTGGACGAAGCCACCCCCGATAACAGCGAGGATTGGTATTTCGAGGATGGTCTGACAGATTACTTACGCGCGTCTACCGAGGGCTATGAAACCCTACCTGTGCTGCCCTTTGTTGGCAGTTTCAGCGGCAAGCATGAAGCCGTTGACTGGGCCGTGCAATGGTTGGCAGAGGGCGGTGAAATAACGCAAGAGAGCTACGTGAATCTGATTCCGACGGCGCAGGGTGGTACCCACGTCAATGGATTGCGCACAGGCCTCCTTGAGGCGGTGCGCGAGTACTGCGAATTCCGTAATTTACTCCCTCGTGGAGTCAAGTTGTCGCCGGAGGATATCTGGGACAAGTGCTGTTACATTTTATCTGCCAAACTGGCGGATCCTCAGTTTTCGGGTCAAACAAAAGAGCGTTTGTCATCGCGAGAGTGCGCTGCGTTTGTTTCGGGTGTAGCCAAAGACGCATTTTCATTGTGGTTGAACCAGCACACCGAAGAGTCTGACAAGCTGGCTGAGTTGTTTATCAGTAACGCTCAGACTCGGTTGCGCAA
>DATHYR010000006.1:0-1000 GCA_035458985.1 Pseudomonadales bacterium | reverse complement strand
CTTGGCAACATCAACAGCTAAGTCGTAGCCAGCATCAACATGTCGAATTACGCCCATACCTGGATCATTAGTTAGGACGCGTGCAAGTTTTTGTGCCGCTAGTGGTGTGCCATCTGCAACTGAAACTTGACCAGCATGGATTGATCGACCAATTCCCACGCCACCGCCATGATGTATTGAAACCCAAGAGGCTCCGGATGAAATGTTGATCATTGCATTAAGTAATGGCCAGTCCGCAATCGCATCTGATCCATCCAGCATGGCTTCTGATTCACGATAAGGCGACGCGACCGAACCGCAATCTAAGTGATCGCGGCCAATAACAATCGGTGCACTAACCTCGCCTTTTGCGACTAAGTCATTAAATGCGACACCCGCTTTATCGCGCTCACCATATCCAAGCCAGCAAATTCGTGCGGGTAAACCTTGGAATGCCACCCGTTCTTGAGCCATTTTTATCCAACGGTGTAAATGTTCGTTCTCTGGAAAAAGTTCAAGCACTGCCTGATCTGTGCGAGCGATGTCTTTTGGATCACCTGATAGCGCAGCCCAGCGGAATGGTCCTTTACCTTCGCAAAATAGCGGTCGAATGTAGGCCGGTATGAAACCGGGGAAGTCAAAGGCACGGTCATAGCCACCTTTTCGTGCTTCGTCACGGATCGAATTTCCGTAGTCGAATACCTCAGCGCCTTTATCCATAAAACCAACCATGGCTTCAACATGCTTTGCCATAGCTTCACGTGATCGATCAGTAAATTCATCTGGTTTTTTATCGGCGTATTCACGAGCTTGGTCAAATTCAATTCCAGTTGGGATGTAATACAGCGGATCGTGGGCTGATGTTTGATCAGTGACAATGTCTACCGGCACATCCAATTCTAAAAGCTTTGGCAAAACTTCAGCGGCGTTGCCAACTAATCCAACGGAGAGTCCCCGTCTTTCGTTCTTTGCTTTTAGACAGCGATCTACTGCGTCTTTTAAGTCAGTGGTTACCTCGTCT
>DATHYR010000005.1:0-19681 GCA_035458985.1 Pseudomonadales bacterium | reverse complement strand
CCCGTCACCGTATCACTCGCCACCAAATTTAGGTCGGTAAAATCAGCGATTAACTGCAGGACAGAACGCACAGGGATATCTTGGAAGTTTAACGACAAGCTGTCACCCGCGTAGCTAAACTCACGGCGCTTTTCAGCCATCTCTTCTTCACTCAACGGCTTAACACTGATGACATACTGTTCATCGGCTTGGTAGGCCAAATAATCAAACTGACCTGACGCTTGCATATTAATGGACACGGCATTGGGTGCCTGAACAACTTCAAAACCGCTGATAGGGGTGGCAAAGTCAACGACATCAAACTTACGCTGCAATTTTTCTGGGACATTCAGATCCAAAAAGTCCACTTTAAGATTCGAGCCCTCAACACGGACATCAACATCGATTCGCTGTTCGCTAAGGTCAATAATCAACATACCCTCGCCGGCAGGACCACGCTTGAAATCGAGGCTGTTGATACTGCCTACCGCATCATTATTGGCGACCGAGCCCGTGCGTTTCAGCGAAGAACTTAAGACGCCTTCCGTAGGCCGCGTGACAAACTCGCCCGCGCCCGCTTGTCCAAGCTCAATGAATAAAGAATTGCCTTTCACATTAGTGCTGTAAGGCGACATGTTTTTCAAATTGACGATGGCGCGTGTTCGATCACCCGCCTCAAGTACCATGAGGCTTTCCGCGTTGGCCATCCCAAGATTGTGTTTCTTTTGCTCAAGCTGACTTACCACCCCTTCCATGTCCACGACCAAACGTGCTGGCTGAGTAATGGTATAGGTTTTAGGGGTAGGTGGCGTACCATCAAAATCGAGTCGAATCTCGAGGGCCCCGCTAGCCTTATTCGCAAATTCCACGTTGGTCACTGCCACATTCGCCCACGCCGAGCTTGTCAGTACCGCACAAAATAGGGCGGCCGCCCAACGCGCGGTGCTAGACCTAGTGTGCGTAAATCCATTTTTCATAACTCTCTCCGACTCGCTCAATTCTCAAGCACTTTCAAATTTAATGTTTTGGGGCGCTCTAACCATCCACCCAAACCATCCGGGACAATTTCTATCAATGAAATAAAGGTATCACTTAGCTCAATCACTTTACCGTGGTTGCGACCCATATAATTGTTGATGGCCACCCGATGGACGTTAGACTCGGTGTCTCTTACCAATGCCCAAAATCCTTTCGCATTTGACAATGTGCCCACCATGGATAAGTTATCTAAATCAAATCCTTCCAAAAACTCTTTCGGCCTTGAAAAATCTGGCTTGATTGAGGAATCACCTCGACGTTTTTGTAATGCCAAGATATCTACCGGCTTCTCAAAAGGGGGCCGAAGTGCTTGCGCCGAGTAGGTAAACGCCTGGTAAGGCTTAAACACAGGGATCGGCGGCACTTTACCTGTGGGTTTCGCTTTGGTGTCATTAACAAATTGCTGAAGATCTTCATGGCCACCGCTACACGCGGTAAGCAACACAAGCCCAATAACAGCTAACCACCGAACATTAGGAGTCATTATTCATCCTCCTTGTAACGATAGGTTTTCGCCAAGATATCTAAGGTGAGGCCCGTGACCGTTTTACCATCGGGTTTAATGGTGAAATCGTGCAGCGTCACAATGCGCGGCAGCGCCGCGACACCACTCACAAAACTGCCCATATCGTGGTAATTACCTTGGGTATTAATGGATATAGGCAGCTCGATATAGAATTCTTTACGTTGCTCAGCGAGGAGCTTAATACTGTTAAAGTTTAGTCTAGAGCCTTCGCCACGATTACTAATATCTTCCAACAAGCCAGGCACTTCAGTATCCGTTGGAAGCTGACCCAGCAGCTTACCAAAAGACTGCTCCATCTCCGCAAGCTGAACTTTCAACAGTGGCAAATTAGCGGCTTTAAAGGCCTTTGCTTCAAATTGCTGACGCAACTCTTGCTCACGGCGCTGCTCATTTTCCAATTGCTTCATCATGTCTTCAATGAATAATTTGTAGCCACCGAAAAGTGCGCAGAGTGCCAAAAAGACAGCGGCCACCACCTTTGCAGGGCCCGGCCACGAGCCAGGATTTTCCATATCGAGGGAATTAAAATCAAACGCCTGCAATGCTTCCCATTGGGCCTTGAGTTTTGATGTATCCATTACTCATTGCCCTCCACGATATCGTTGGGGTTAGCTAACTTCACCGTCATCACAAAATTATTGGCATTCTCACCTTCAGCAGGATTCGCTGTGACCGAGGTCAATAGAGGCTCGGCAAACCAATCCGACGCTTCAAATGCTCGCATTAAACTCGACACACGATTGTTTGACTCAGCGGTACCATCGAGGCTGATGGTTTTATTCGCTTCTGTATATTTCACTGAGCGATAGTACACACCATCTGGCAATGTCCGGGTTAACTCATCGAATAAACGCACAATGACCGGGCGATTACCCTGCAACTCTTGAATCACGCGCATACGCTCGAGCAATTGATCTCGCTTTTTCTCAAGTTCTTGGATCTCTCGGATTTGCGCATCCAATAATGAAATTTGCTGATTGAGGAAGTTGTTGCGACTGCGCTGGCCATCAATCGTCATACTATAGGCCTGCATGACAAGCACCACTATTAAGACGGCGGCGCCTGCGGCCAAGCCCAACATGGCAAAAAACTCTTTCTTGAGTTCTTCGCGGCGCTCTTCGCGCCAAGGTAATAAGTTAATGTTGGCCATGGTCAAAACTCCTCAAGGCCAATCCGCAAGCGATCATCAACGCGGGCGCATCCTTAGCTAGTGCGTCGGTATCCACCTTGCCACTAACACCCATTTGGGCAAAAGGATTAGCCACGATGGTTGCGGTATCCAGTTTTTGAGCCACCACATCAGCCAAGCCATCCATCGCCGAGACGCCACCGGCAAGAACAACAAGGCTAACATCATTGTACTGACTGGAAGAGAAGAAGAATTGCAAGGCGCGAATCAGTTGTTGAACAACCGCATCAATGAACGGTTCCAATACTTCTGTTTGATAGTCATCAGGAAGACCACCCTGTTTTTTTGCCAGTCCCGCTTCTTCTTGCGAGAGACCGTAACGACGCTGAACTTCATCCGTGAGCTGACGACCGCCAAACAATTGCTCGCGGGTATACACTGACTGACCATCCACCAAAACACTCAAGGTCGTCATCGTGGCGCCAATATCAAACACAGCCACCGTATTATCCTGGCCTGCTAAATCAACATGATCGGCAATAATACTGTAGGCTCGCTCTATGGCATGAGCCTCAATATCGATCACTTTGGCCGTTAACCCAGCCTGTTCAAGGGCATCGACACGCATGTCAACGGTTTCTCTCCGGCAGGCCACGAGCAGCACTTCATTCATATCTGAATGATCCGGCGACGATCCGACCACCGTGAAGTCAATCGCTACCTCATCCAATGGATAAGGAATATATTGATCGGCCTCTAAATTGATTTGCGCTTCCATGGCATCATCGTCAAGCTCAGCATCAAGCTCAATGATTTTGGTAATCACCGACGAACCAGTCACCGCTGCCGCGGCTGTGGTTAACTTGGTCTTTGATCTAAGTAGTGCCGACTGGATGGCATTCGCTACTGCATCGCTGTCTACGATGTTTTTTTCCACCACAGCATTAGCTGGTAACGGCACTACCGCGTAACTTTCCACCTTATAGGCTCCATCGCTACGACTTAGCTCTAACAACTTAATCGTTGTCGAGCTTATATCGATGCCTAGAACCGCTGGCTTCTTCTTTTTAAGAAATCCCAACACTGATGTCGATCCCGTCCGTGAAAATGTTTCCCCACTGGTTTTCCCTAATATCACCACCTGGCAGACTTAGTGTTTAAGCACACCTAAAATAGGGGCTATAATGCCTAGCCTTAGGTTGAGAGAAAACCGTACAAACACAATATAGACTATATGAAAACATTACGCGTTATCGCTTTAAAATTAGTTTGGTTTTTTCTTTTCTCGCTTGCCTCGGCAGCCATGATAGCCAGTGCGGCGTATCTGAGTTTGAGTCCGTCACTGCCTGACGTGAAAACCTTTCGAGACTACAAACTGCAAACGCCCCTGCGTGTCTACAGCGAGGACGGCTTATTGATCGGCGAGTTTGGCGAGAAGAAGCGCACGCCACTGCACTATGATGAGATCCCAGAAGGCTTTATCAAGGCTTTGTTAGCCGCAGAAGATGATCGCTTTTTTGAACACCGCGGTATTAATGTGAAAGGCTTGGCGCGCGCTGTCATCGATATTGTGACCACGGGCGAAAAAGGCTCAGGCGGCTCCACTATTACCATGCAGGTGGCTCGGGCTATTTTCCTCACCAAAGAGCGCGTGTTTATTCGCAAATTTAACGAGATCATCCTGTCGTTAGAGATGGAAATCGCGCTAACGAAGGAAGAAATTCTCGAGATGTACATCAACGAGGTATTTCTGGGCCATCGCGCCTATGGTTTTGAGGCAGCGGCAAATGTCTACTATGGCAAATCGCTACACGAGTTGAACAATGCCCAGTGGGCAATGCTAGCGGGGCTTCCCAAGGCCCCCTCTGCCTATAATCCCATCGTCAACCCTCCTCGGGCACTGATTCGTCGCGACTGGATTATCGATCGCATGTACTCCCTTGGTTATATCGATAGCAATGCATATCGCGAAGCCAAAGCCTTTGAGGACAACGCGACAAAACACGACACGCCATTAGACCTCCATGCGCCTTATGCTGCGGAAATGGCGCGCCAAGTCCTACTAGACATGTTTGGCCCTGAGATCTATACCGACGGTTTTGTCGCCTACACCACGCTGCAAGGGCCCTTACAGGCCAAAGCGGATCGCGCGGTCAAGGACGGGCTCTACGCCTACGACCAACGACATGGCTACCGCGGCCCGGAAGCTGTTCTACCGGCACCAAGCCCGAATGACGCCCTGCCCACAACGACAGAGATTGGCCACTTTCAACCCCAGGACGAAGAAACGTATGCACAAGCACAAGCACCTTTGTCTGCTGATGCCAGTGATACATATCAAGCCTTATGGCTTGAAGCATTGAAGCAACGGCGCACGCTGGATGGCCACGTCCCTGCCGTTGTTACAGCGATCGATGACCTTGGTGCCGACCTCCTGCTTTCGAGTGGTGAATTTGCACGATTACCTTGGGAAAACGGCCTAGCCGATGCCCGTCCCTACATCGATGAAAACAGCCGTGGGCCAAGACCCAAACGTGTGGCCGATGTGGTCGCCGTAGGTCATCTCATCCGCGTAAAGCAGACGGATGGCGACCAGTGGTACTTGAGCCAAATCCCTGCCGCGCAGGCGGCGCTAATTAGCCTCGACGCCAATAGTGGTGCCATTAAAGCCGTTACAGGGGGGTTTGATTTCTCGCAAAGCAAGTTTAACCGCGTCACCCAAGCCGCTAGGCAGCCGGGGTCAAATCTCAAACCCTTCATCTATGCGGCGGCACTCGAACATGGCTTCAATGCGGCAAGCATTTTCAACGACGCCCCCGTGGTGTTTAACGACAAAGCCCTTGAAAGCACTTGGCGGCCCGAGAATGACAGCGGCAAATTTGCGGGCCCAACCCGTCTACGGGAGGCGCTGTATAGCTCGCGTAACCTTGTCTCAATTCGCTTACTTCAACAACTGGGCATTCGCAATGCCATCGATTACCTCAACCGATTTGGTTTTGAGCGCGACAAATTACCTCCCGACTTATCCCTCGCGCTCGGCACCATGGCCGTCACGCCGCTGCAAATTGCGCAGGCCTATGCCACCTTTGCCAATGGCGGCTTTAAAATCGACCCCTTTATTATTAAACGTATAGAAAGTTTTGACGGAGGGGTGCTCTATCAACACTCGCCCATGATGGCCTGTGCCGATTGCAGACAGCAAGGCAACTTAAAGCGAGCGTTAAGCGATGAAGAGATGACCGCCATGGCCTTGGCAATGGACATAGGCATCCGCAAAGACAGCGATGAAGCGCCGATTCAATATGCCGAGCGCATCATGGATGAGCGGGTTAATTTCATTATGACCGACATACTCAGTGACACCATTACTAAGGGCACTGGACGTCGCGCGCGCGCGCTCAAACGCAGCGATATCGCAGGCAAAACCGGTACGACCAATGGTCCTACCGACGTCTGGTTTTCAGGTTTTAACGAGTCCATAGTGACCACAACCTGGATGGGCTTCGACAACAACGCTAACCTTGGATCAGGCGAATTCGGCAGCAATGCCGCCCTACCAATGTGGATAGACTTTATGGCCGTTGCCTTACCGGAGACGCCTGACAAACGTCGTAAACAACCCGACGGATTAGTGACTATTCGGATTGATCCTGACACTGGCAAAGCAGCTAGTGCCAATCAACGCAATGCGATTTTTGAAATCTTCAGAGAGGAAAACGCGCCACTGCCAGCGAGTGAGTCGCCGAATACTACACCGCAACCTGACGTGGAAGAGCTAGCCCCAGCGGAATTATTCTAATCTAGCATCACCAACATATCGGGATACATTAACCGCACGAGCCAGCGCTTGTGCGGCCCACGTAGCTTATTTCGATCTACCATCCAGCCCTTCACGAGCACCCGGCGGCCCTCGAGTTGCTGCCACCAGCGTGCTTCAAAGCGCTTCATATCTTTATGATCCACCCTCAACACGACATCGCCGTCTGTCTCAATCCAAGCCGCTTTGGACGTTTTTTCCACTTGCGTGATACGCCCTTCCAGAATCAAAAACCCGGGGCGCAGCGCTGGACTATTGAAAGATAGCGGCGCCCAATACGGCTCGCCCCAGACACCGCGCTTAGCTGCTCTGGCCCGCTGTTCGGCGCGGCGTAAACATTCAGCCATCCCCGTGGACGGATCGCTGCCCACAAAAAAACCGAGTCCTCGCTCAATTAATTCCGCTTCGGCCGACTGCCCGGAATGCGAGAACACATGACTTAACCGACGGCCATAACGATCTTGCCGTTGATCGCCGTCGATCAGAAGGACCTGCTCACCCAGTAGCTCTTGCAATGCCTGCGTTGCTTCTCGAGCCAGTGGCTGGGCCGGCTTTCCGTGTCGCGCCACCTCAGGAGTATTGACGCCCAACAGGCGCACCGACACCTCGCCTTGTAATTTTAGCGTGTCGCCATCGATGATATGTTTTATGCGCGCCGAATCACTGTTCGCAGGTAACAGACAATTGGCTGCTGCTAGAGGAGAAGACAGCGCATAAAAAAAGGCGCTCACGAGGAGCGCCTTTTTGATCGGTTTCGTGAGGTTCATCACCTCATGATGCCGCTGTGATCTTATTTCTTCAAGCTGCGAGCACCGAAACGCTGGTTGAAGCGATCGATACGGCCACCCGTGTCGACAACTTTCTGCTTACCAGTGTAGAAGGGGTGACACGCTGAGCAAACGTCCAGGTGCATATCGCTACCCAGTGTAGAGCGAGTCTTGATCACGTTGCCACAGCTGCAAGTCGCAGTCATGTCAGTATAATTTGGGTGAATATCATTTTTCATTGTCAAAGGCCTTTAGCAT
Organism: Pseudomonadales bacterium; assembly: GCA_035458985.1. Taxonomy (GTDB): domain Bacteria; phylum Pseudomonadota; class Gammaproteobacteria; order Pseudomonadales; family JAHEIH01; genus JAHEIH01. The sequence continues at coordinate 12,167 of DATHYR010000005.1, read as the reverse complement.
GTCCGATGCCGCCACTGGCGATTCCCATAATTGCCAGCACCGCATCTCATTAGCTCGACCTGCCTTATGGCAGGCTCCACAGAGCCGCGCATAATACCAAAAAACTAGCCGCGAGCAAGCGATTTCGTTTAAAAAGTGAACACGACAAGCCCGCGACATTCGCGATACACTCCTTCTTTTAACCACTTGAATTGACCCTGTGTATTTAAGACTCGCACTGCCAACCCCACTGCGGCGATTGTTCGACTACGCTGCCCCCGTCGATATGGACACGTCAGCAGTAGTGCGACTGCGCCCGGGGACTCGCGTTGCCGTACTATTTGGCTCTCGTCCCATGGTTGGTATCCTTGTGGCATTGGTGTCAGAGACCGAAGTGGCCGCCGATAAAATAAAAGCCGCCAGCGCTGTGTTAGATAGCTCGCCCGTGATCCCTGAGCGCGCCATGAGCCTCTATCAGTGGGCAGCTGATTATTATCACCACGCCTTGGGTGATGTATTGCAAAACGCATTGCCAAGTTGGTTACGCCAAGCGGATAGACGTGACATTGATACCTGCCTTAGCTGGCAATTGACCGAAGCAGGGCAACGCGCCGACCCAGAAACCCTTCTTGGGCGCGCTCATAAGCAAATCGCGCTCATTAAGGCCATTCAGGAACACCAAGGCCCGGTATCGGATCAGCAGTTACTCATACACGGGCATAAACGCAACGCCATTACAGCGTTGCAAGACAAAGGGCTTATCAACGCCTGTCGCACCCCACTGACAGACGTTGTTGCCCCGCAGTTTAGTCCGGCACTCTTACTCACGGATGAGCAGTCGATTGCACGAGATATCATTGAATCTGGCACGGGTTGCACACTTCTGGCCGGTATCACGGGCAGCGGCAAGACCGAAGTCTATCTCCAAACGATCGAAAAGGTATTGCGTAGCGGCAGACAAGCGCTTGTTCTGATTCCCGAGATTGGACTAACCCCTCAAACCTTGTCCCGCTTTGAAGCCCGCTTTGGTCCCTGTATCAGGGTGCTCAACTCAGCGTGTAGTGACGGCGAACGCCTCGACACATGGCTGGCCGCCCGTGACGGCAGGGCCGCCATCGTGATTGGCACACGATCGGCCATCTTTACTCCCATGGCCAATTTAGGCCTCATTATCATTGACGAGGAACACGATCCCTCCTTCAAGCAACAAGATGGATTTCGCTATTCAGCCCGCGATCTTGCGGTTGTACGTGGCGACATGGAGCAGGCCAACGTAGTACTGGGTTCTGCGACACCCTCTTTTGAGACGTTGGCCAATGTCGCCAATGGGCGGTATCGCATCGCGAAACTGACCCAGCGTGCTGGCAATGCCGTCCCCCCCCGAATCGATACCGTTGATTTACGCCATCAGCCGCTGAATCACGGTTTATCCGACGTGGGTATCCGTGCCATTACAGCGTGTCTGCAACAGGGCCAACAAGCCCTTGTTTTCATCAATCGTCGCGGCTATGCCCCCGTCTTAATGTGTCACGACTGCGGCTGGCACGCCCATTGTGACCAGTGTGACGCCCGCATGACGGTACATATGCGCCCACCCCATATGCACTGTCACCACTGCGACGCTAAACAAGCCTTGCCAAAGCGGTGCTCAGGCTGTCGAAGCCAGCAGATCGTCTTGATAGGCCAAGGCACTGAACGTAGCGAAGAAGCCTTGCAGATGCTCTTCCCAACCACAGAAGTGCTGCGTATTGACCGAGATACAACATCACGCAAAGATGCCATGAGCGACATCATTGCGCGTATCAATGATGGTCAGCCTCGTATCCTAGTGGGGACACAAATGCTCGCCAAAGGCCATCACTTCCCGAAGCTCGGCGTGGTGCTGATCTTAGATGCAGACGGGGGTTTGTTCAGTGCAGATTTCCGCGGACCTGAAAGAATGGCCCAATTGCTCATCCAGGTCGCCGGCCGCGCTGGTCGCGATCAATGCCAGGGCGAAGTGCTGCTACAAACCCATCATCCAGATCATCCACAATTACAATTACTACTGCAAAAGGGCTATTTCCATTTCGCCAATGCGCAACTGGCAGTGCGCGAACAAATGGGACTGCCCCCCTACCGAGCCATGGCTATGGTGCGCGCTGATGCCAATACCATGGAGGCGCCAGAACAATTTTTACAACAGGTACTCGATATTGGACAGCGCCTCGGTGCAGGCAAAGTCCAGCTGATTGGGCCACTGCCTTCGCCCATGCCAAAGCGGGCGGGTAAATTCCGTGCCCAACTTGTCATGCAAGCCGCCCATAAAGGGGCGCTTAAAGCCTATCTAAAACAACTAATACCCGCCATTGAACTGCTCCGTGGCAGCGCCCAACTGCATTGGTCGCTCGATGTTGATCCCATCGATATGTTTTAGTCGACCCAGCAGTGTTACAATCCGCCAGAAGCAACAAAGATAGATTATGACCTACGATTTCAAACCACGCGCGAACCAGACTAAAAACGCCAAACCTGTGCGCGGCGGGCGTAAGCCTGCGCCCAAAAAAGCGTCTTTGCCCGGTTGGCTTGTCCTTGTGGCTATCATCCTCATAGGGAGCTTTGGTTATGGTCTGTACTATCTCAATACCACACGCAGCCTAGTGACCGATGAAGAGACCCTACAACAGGTCGTAAAAAAAGCCACGCAAGCGTCAGTACCAGACAGCAAGCCTATCAGTAGCGATAAGGGCACGACCCAATTTGAGTTCTACTCATTACTGCCTAAACAAGCGCCCGTGCTATCCACTGAACGCGAAACGCGGCCCGCCAGCAACGAGCCAGCGAAAAACTATCATTTTATGTTGCAAGCCGGCGCCTTCAAACAACAGGCAGACGCCGAGCGCCGCCGCGCAGAACTTATCTTAAGTGGTTATGAAGCCCAACTGGAACCCACTAAATACAATAATGGACAGACCTGGTATCGGCTGTTAATCGGGCCGTTTACCTCTCAGTCCAAGCTCGCTAAAGCCCGCTCTGAACTCCTGCAAAACAATATTGAAACACTGGTCATCAAGCGTAACAATTAAGCCTTGAAATTCATGCCGATGTCCCCACATTAATGGCATCACTCACTGCAGGAGCAACACAGTGGAACAATTCCGCGGCACCACCATTCTTTCTGTCCGCCGAGGCAACCAAGTTGTCATCGGTGGCGACGGCCAAGTCACCCAAGGCAACACTGTGATGAAAGGCAATGCTCGTAAGGTGCGTCGCCTTTACCATGGCAATGTGGTGGCTGGGTTTGCTGGCGGTACCGCCGATGCCTTCACCTTGTTTGAATTGTTTGAAGGGCAGTTAGAAAAATTCCAAGGTCAGCTAACACGAGCCGCCGTCGAGCTGGCCAAAATGTGGCGAACCGAGCGCTCTTTACGCAGCCTCGAAGCGTTACTGATCGTGGCGGATAAAACAACGTCGCTGGTGATTACCGGTAATGGAGATGTCATCGAGCCAGAGGATAACCTCGTGGCCATTGGCTCTGGTGGCGCCTTCGCCCAGTCTGCTGCCACTGCGCTGCTACACAACACCGAACTCAGCGCCCGTGAAATCGTCGAAAAAAGCCTCAATATTGCAGGCGATATCTGCATTTATACCAATCAAAATTTGACCATCGAGACTCTCGATCTCAATTAAGGGAAGACCATGTCTACCATGACTCCGCGCGAAATCGCGCACGAATTAGACCGTCACATCATTGGCCAACAAGAGGCCAAGCGCGCCGTGGCGATTGCGCTTCGCAATCGCTGGCGCCGTTCACAGTTAGACGAATCACTTCGCCACGAGGTCACGCCAAAAAATATTCTCATGATTGGCCCGACCGGGGTGGGTAAAACAGAAATCGCTCGCCGCTTGGCAAAACTGGCGAACGCGCCCTTCATCAAAGTCGAAGCCACCAAGTTCACTGAAGTGGGTTACGTCGGTCGCGATGTGGAATCCATTGTTCGCGACCTAGTGGAAATGTCGATAAAAATGGTTCGCGAGCAAGCCATGGAAAAAGTGCGCGCCCGCGCGGAAGACGTGGCGGAAGATCGCATTCTCGATGCGTTACTCACGCCCGCTCGCGATAGCACCCCCGAAGAAAAAGAAAACAGCACCCGACAAATGTTTCGCAAGCAGCTGCGCGAGGGCAAGCTAGATGACAAGGAAATCGACATCAGCGTGACGGCCGACAAAGTGGGCGTAGAAATCATGGCGCCCCCGGGCATGGAAGAAATGACATCGCAGCTGCAAAACATGTTTTCTTCCATGGCTAAACAGCAACGATCAACCCGCAAGATGACAGTTAAAGCCGCCTTTAAAAAAGTCATTGATGAAGAAGCGGCAAGTTTGGTAAATGAAGAGCAGATCCGCCATCAAGCCTTAGAACGCGCGCAACAGCACGGTATCGTTTTCATTGATGAAATTGATAAAATTGTTAAACGCCAAGAAGCCAGCGGTGGCGACGTATCTCGCGAGGGTGTGCAACGCGATTTACTTCCTCTCATTGAAGGGTGCAGCGTGCAGACAAAATATGGCATGGTCAATACCGATCACATCCTGTTTATTGCCTCGGGTGCCTTCCATTTAGCCAAACCGTCAGACCTGATCCCTGAATTACAGGGCCGCCTCCCGATCCGCGTCGAATTGGAAGCGCTGCGCCCAGAAGATTTTGAACGTATTTTAACCGAGCCACGCGCCTCACTCAGTGAGCAATACTGTGCCCTGCTAGGCACTGAAGGCCTAGACGTAAGCTTTAGCGCAGATGGCATTAAGCGCATCGCTGAGATCGCATGGGACGTGAACGAACGCACTGAAAACATCGGCGCACGCCGCCTGCACACCGTGATGGAACGCCTCACCGAGGAGTTATCCTACGATGCCGCCGATCTTGCCGCCAAAGGCGAAAGCATTGTGATCGATCATGCCTACGTTGAGCAGCATCTCGGCCACCTATCTGTCGACCAAGACCTCAGTCGCTACATACTTTAAGGCCACCAGATGACACGCCCAAGCAAGGTTAAATTACACCGTGGCTCAAATACCTTAGAACTGCAATACAGCGACGGTCGCGAATTTCAATTGCGCGCCGAATATTTGCGGGTCTACTCGCCCTCCGCGGAAGTCCGAGGCCATGGCGCTGGGCAAGAAGTCCTTCAATGGGGCAAAAAGCATGTGGCACTTACGAATGTGGAAGCGGCCGGCAAATACGCCCTCAAATTAATCTTTGACGATGGGCATGACTCTGGTCTTTACAGCTGGGATTATTTACTCGAATTAGGGCAAAACGAAGCCACGAAATGGCAAGAGTATATCGATAGATTAGCCGCTGCAGGTCTCGACCGAGACCCTGACGTGAGCGTGGTCAAACTGCTCTAAAGCGATTCACGAGGGGCGTCATTACTGTCTTTCGGTTCACGTCCTTTAATGAAGCGACCAAAGAAGATACCCACTTCAAATAGCATCCATACCGGCACCGCCAAGAGTGATTGAGAAATAACATCAGGCGGTGTCAATAACATACCCACCACAAAACAACCGACCACAATGTAGGGACGCTTAGCAGCAAGTGCTTCGGCGGTCGTCGCCCCTGTCATGATCAGCAGTACAGTGGCTACCGGCACCTCAAAGGCAATGCCAAAGGCAAAAAAGAGCTTTAGGATGAAATCAAGATAACTATTAATATCCGTCATGACAGTGACATTTTCCGGGCCAACTGACGTGAAGAATCCAAAAATGAGCGGAAATACCACAAAGTACGCAAATGCCATGCCGGCATAAAACAAGACAACACTCGACACCAGCAAAGGGAAAGCCAAGCGCTTCTCGTGCTTATATAAGCCTGGGGCAATGAAGGCCCATGCCTGATACAACAAAAAAGGTACTGCCAAAAATACTGACAACACCAGCGTCAACTTGAAAGGTGTTAAGAAGGGTGACGCCACTTCGGTAGCAATCATGGTCGACCCCTCTGGTAGGAAGCGACGCAGGGGTTCAGAAATAAAGGTATATATCTCGTTGGCAAAGCTAAACAGGCCAATAAAAATAATTAACACTGCCGTCAACGCACGTAGAATACGCGAACGCAATTCGAGCATATGCTCAACAAAGGGAGACTTTTCTTGGCTGTCTGTCACTTGGCAGCATCCTTTTGACCTGCACTGGCGGGTTGATCTGCAACCGGTTCAAGGGGTTTGCCTGACGACGCGTTATCTTCGGCTTCGCGCTTAGCACGCGCTTTGGCAATGGCCTGTTTTTCTTCGTCAGAGTAAAAATCTTCATCGCCTTCGCGAATACCAACGTTACTGGCATCGTTGAGAAAATCGTCGGCCAAGGAGTATACCTCCGATTTTGCCCGATCCATTTTTTCTAAGCTGCGCATGACTTCTTCATTGTGCAGTTGGCGGCGAATCTCATCGGCACCCACTTCACGTTCAATATCGGTTTTTATGTCACGAATACTGCGACGAATTCTTCCGACCCATAATCCGGTCGTGCGCATAGCTCCCGGCAAACGCTCAGGGCCTAGCACCACAAGGCTTATCACCCCGATCACCAGCAGTTCTGCAAAACCAATATCAAACATGACGCGTCTTACTCAGCCTTGTCTTTACTCTCGGTTTTTTGCGGCGTGACATCAATCACATCATCGTCTTTGCCGACTTTCTTGGTGTCTTCTTTGGGGGCTTCGCCTTCGTCTTTCATGGACTGTTTGAAACCCTTGATAGCCCCCCCTAAATCACCACCCAAATTGCGGAGGCGCTTAGTGCCAAACAACATCACCACGATCACCAAAATGATCAACAATTGCCAAATACTGATACCACCTAAACCCATGGTTTTCTCTCTCTTATTTCCAAATAGTTATGCAGGATGACGCTGGCGCTTTTCTTCCAAACCAGAAAGATTGAAGCGACGCTGTAATTCAGTCAAAACATCATCCGCGGTTAAATCCAGGTGCGATAACATGACCAAGCTGTGGAACCACAAGTCAGCGGCCTCGCCAACAAGCGCCTGTTTATCGCCACCGTGCTCTACATCTTTGGCGGCCAAGATCATTTCAGTGCTCTCTTCGCCCACCTTTTCCAAAATCTTGTTTAGCCCTTTTTGGTGCAGTGACGCCACATAAGATGCCTCAGCCGACGCATTCTTTCGTTGCTCTAATACCTGCTGTAATTCCTGCAATACCTGGCTCATACTGAATAGATCTCATCGGCTGACTTAAGGATGGGATCAACATCTACCCATTCACCTTCTCGCCAGAGTTTATAAAAACAACTTTGTCGACCCGTATGACAAGCAATGCCACCCACTTGTTCCACTTTCATGACAATGGCGTCACCGTCACAATCCAAGCGAAGTTCGTGCAAATGCTGCACGTGACCCGACTCCTCACCTTTGCGCCAGAGCTTTTGCCTTGAACGAGAATAGTAAATAGCGCGCTGTTCGGCGAGCGTAAGTGCCAGAGCCTCACGATTCATCCACGCCATCATCAACACAACACCGGTGTCTTTGTCTTGGGCAATCGCCGCGACGAGACCGTCTTTATTCCAATGCACGGCGTCTAAAAATGCGTCTTTAGTCATGATGTCTCTCTAAAAGAGACCGATTATGACGAGCTATCTTCGAATCAGCAAGGCGATGGCTGCACCGACCGCTAAATATACCAAGCTCTCACTATCGAAGCGTAAGTTATCAGAGGCATTGAGTAGCACGGCTCCCAACGCCAAACCCAACATCCATAGCCCACGCTGCTGACGCTGGGCAGCGGCCAGTTTAGCTTCCATCACCGCGAGACGTTTTGAACTGTCGTCACGGCCGGTAAAAGGCGGCTGCGTCAGCGCATTCAGGAGTTGGTCGGGGACTTTAGGTAATTGCTCTAACCAGCCTGGGGCCCGCTTTTGCATTTCTTTAAAAACACTTTTGGGGGAATAACGCTGCTTGATCCAAGCTTCTAAGAACGGTTTAGCCGTGGTCCAAAGATCCAACTCTGGATAAAGTTCACGCCCCAAGCCTTCAATGTTCAGCAGGGTTTTCTGCAACAGCACCAAGGAAGGTTGGACCTCCATCTCAAAGCGGCGCGCCGTGTTGAATAGGTAAATTAACAAATGCCCAAAAGAAATCTCGCCCAGTGGCTTTTGAAAAATTGGTTCGCATACCGACCGGATCGCTGACTCAAATTCATGCGCTTTAGTGTGGCTTGGTACCCAACCACACTCAATGTGAAGGTCCGCGACTAAACGATAATCACGATTGAAAATAGCGAGTAAGTTGCGCGCCAGATAGTAGCGATCAAAATCCGTCAAACTGCCAATAATGGCACAGTCTATCCCCATATACTGGGGGTCTTCGGGATGTTCTCGCGACACAAAAATATTGCCCGGATGCATATCGGCATGAAAGAAATTGTCACGGAACAACTGGGTAAAAAAGATTTCTACCCCGCGCTCGGCCAACAATTTCATATTGGTGCCCTGCGCCTTGAGCTGTTTCACGTCAGTCACAGGGATCGCGTAAATTCGCTCCATGACCATGACGTTATGACGCGTATAATCCCAATAGATTTGCGGAATATACAGCAAGGGAGAGTTTTCAAAATTGCGCCGCAATTGCGACGTATTCGCCGCTTCTCGTTGTAAATCGAGCTCGTCAAAAATGGTGTGTTCATAATCTTCCACCACTTCGACGGGACGCATGCGTTTACCATCACGCAAGAAACGCTGAGCTATACCCGCCAAGGTATAGAGAAGCTTCATATCAGAAGCAATCACCCGATCAATACCCGGTCTAACGACCTTGACCACAACGTCTTCGCCGCCTTTAAGGGTCGCGGCATGAACCTGTGCAATCGACGCAGATGCCATGGGCTCCGTGTCAAAACTGCCAAAAATCTCTTCTACCGGTGCGCCTAACGACGCCTCGATGGTCGCTTTTGCGAGTGGCGATGAAAAAGGCGGTACGCGGTCCTGCAACAACGCCAATTCGTCGGCAATATCGGGGGCCAGCAAATCACGGCGGGTAGATAATAACTGGCCAAATTTAATAAAGACCGGACCGAGATCTTCCAAACTGCGACGAAGACGCTCGCCTCGAGACATCTTAGGTGTAGGCCAGAATCGGAGCGGGGTCAGGTTTATGACTACCCACAATCCCCAAGGCATAACGTCCTCAGGCAACAACTGATCTAAGCGGTAGCGAAGTGCCACACGGGTAATGGTCAGTAAACGTCTCAGTCGGATCACTTATCCACTCCTAGGTTGCGGCGACGTCGCAGCAGGTGAATTTTGGCGCGAAGACGCTCGACCTCGATATTGAGGTCTGCCACGCCCTTTACCCAGGCGTCAAACTCCTCACGACGAGGCGTCAATCTTGCCTCATCAAATACGTGTTTCTCAACGCGCGCTTTCACGCGTGGCGGAATAGTTTTAACCATGGCAGCCGCGCCGCGAATGCCACGACCAAGCTGATGTCCAAGGGGGTCTCCAAAGAGATCAGCCAACGGCTCTTCCCAATCGATATCGATGTTTTTCAGGATCCCTTGCAGTTCAATCAAGGGCCCACTTTTACCGTGCACACTGATATCGCTATTGATGAGTGCCGAAGCAGGATCTTCGGCACTGACAAGGGCGGCAAAATCTTTAGCTCGTCCAACAATTCGCGTGGTTACCACACCCTCAAAGCGCTCACTCAGGCGCAGTGGAGCATCAACGTGTAAGTAAATCTCTAGTGGTGGTTCTGTGCACGCCAAGGCAAACACATGACCGTGCAACGATTGCAACGCATGACGTGTGCCGGGATCGAGCGCTAAGGCGCGATTGAGCATGCCCTCAAGGACACCCATGGCGGCTGTTTTGGCAAGGGAGACCTGTTCTGCCATGAGGATCTAGGGCTTCGTCCCTTTATGTAACGCGACGATACCACCGGTCATGTTGTAATAATCCACTTGCTCAAAACCAGCGTCTTGCATCATACCTTTCAAGGTCTCTTGATTGGGGTGCATACGGATACTCTCGGCTAGGTACTGGTAGCTTTCAGCATCACCGGCAACCCATTGACCCAACTTGGGCAAGATGGAAAAGGAGTAGGTATCGTAGGCTTTTTGCAGGAGCGGATTCTCAGGGTGAGAAAATTCCAACACCAGCAAGCGACCGCCGGGTTTTAACACGCGCAACATTGAACGTAGCGCGGCTTCTTTGTCGGTAACATTTCTAAGGCCAAAGGCAATGCTCACAACATCAAAGCTGTTATCTTCAAACGGTAGGCTCTCGGCGTTAGCCTGTACATATTCAATATTATCGACCACGCCAAGGTCGGTCAGCTTGTCGCGACCAACGGCTATCATCGAGTCATTAATATCTGCCAGCACCACGCGACCTTCGGGACCGACCAGACGAGAAAACTTAGCTGTCAGATCACCGGTGCCACCGGCAACATCAAGGACGCTATTGCCTTTTCGAACACCAGACACCTCAATGGTAAACCGCTTCCAGACGCGATGAACACCTGCCGACATCAGGTCATTCATGATGTCATACTTGGCGGCGACCGAATGAAATACACCGGCGACCATACCGACCTTCTCATCAGCATTAATGGTTTTGAAGCCAAAATGTGTGGTTTTTTGTTCTGACATAACTCTCGTTCACAATCGTTTGCCGCGACAAAATGTCGCGGCTTTGGTGCATTGTAAACGTCTAACCCGCTGCTGGCTATGCGCTATAAGCAAACATGGAACTACTTAAACTCGCGGATACGACGATCGGCTTCTCGTTGGAAAAGTTTCAAGAAGGTATTGGGGAATAATCGGCGAAGGTGATAACTCACCAACGCAATGCCATTAGCGACAATGACTTCCCGTGTGCGATTCTCCATGGCCTTGATAATTTGAGCCACACAACGGTCCACAGGCATACCGCCAGCGATGTCATCGTCGGTGCGTCCAAAGGGTTTGCCATCTGCCGCAATCGCGTTTTTGGCAGAGGGTGTATTAATAAATCCGGGACAAACGTTGGTCACCGAAATGCCGAATTGGTTCAGCTCACAACGCAGGGCATCCATGTAGCCAATCAGCGCGTGCTTGGCGCCCGCATAGGTCGTACGAAACGGTGGTCCTACTTTGCCCGCGACACTACAAATATTGACCAGATAGCCACTGCGGCGGTCAACCATTGCTGGTAACAAGGCTTTCGTCAGCGCCACAGTACCAAAAAAATCGACTTCAAAAATACGGCGATCTAGCTCTAACGGAAGATCCATGGCTAAACCACGCATGCTGACGCCACCATTATTCACAAGGATATCGACGTTTCCAAACATGCCTAGGGCGGCCTCAACCTTGGCCGGCATGGCATCAATATCCGTCAAATCGAGAGGCAGGACTCTGTGCGAATCAGGTGATGCGCAAGCTAAGCGGACACGCTCCAGTTCACTCTCGCGGCGAGCAGATAGGATTAAAACCGCACCACGGCGGCTCAACTGATACGCTAATTCTTCGCCAATGCCAGATGACGCGCCGGTAATCCAAACAATTTGCCCTGACAACATAGTAATCCTCCTAAAAAAAGAGCAAGACTAGAGGGACGCAGATATTTTGCTAAGGTCGGATAGTGACGTTTAGGATGTCGAGGAGGGCACGGTGAATACCGTGCCCGAGCCAGTATTACTTGGCGACAGAAACCAATTCAACTTCAAAGATCAATGCTTGGTTAGGGCCAATGGGGCCACCTGTTCCACCAGGACCATAAGCCAGGTCTGAAGGAATGTACAATTCGTACTTAGCCCCTTCCTGCATCAGCTGAAGCGCCTCTGTCCAACCAGCAATAACCCCGTTGACAGGGAAGCTCACTGTTTCGCCACGACGGTATGAAGAATCAAATTCAGTACCATCGATGAGTGTGCCGCGGTAGTGAACTTCAACCGTGTCGGTTGGGCCGGGCTTAGCACCCGTCCCTTCAGTGATCACTTTGTACTGTAAACCGCTCTCCGTGGTCACTACACCGTCTTTAGTGGCGTTTTCAGCCAAGAAAGCCGCTGACGCTTCAGCGTTCTTGCTCGCTTCTTCACCTTGCTTTGCTTGCATTTTTTCCATTTGCGCTTGTTGGAAACGCATCATCACTTCTTGCATTTCTGCTTCGTTCAACTTGGGTTCGTTGCCCGACATAGCGTCAACAATACCT
>DATHYR010000004.1:0-4564 GCA_035458985.1 Pseudomonadales bacterium | reverse complement strand
AGGTTTATCCTCAAGCGTAAAAATCTTTTCACCATTTTTGTCTTCGGCTTTAGCCAAAATCAAATCAACCATTGCATCAATAGTAGGATTTGATAAAAAGTTTGCGTGTTTACGCTGCAAGCGCGATACGTCGCCACAAGTCAAAGCGCCACAATACATGACAAGTGGGGAGTCATCGTCACCCCACTCAACAACTTCTATTTGGCGGCGATTGGCTTGATGACGTTCGGCAATTTTTTTAGCCAAACTCATATCAAGCAACCGTCGATGTGCTCAAAGCACCAGTGCCCTGAAAGCTGATCGATGCCTCAACCATGCCGTCAAAGCTGGCATTGATCGTCTTGCCAGTAACGATAATTGAGCCAGTGAGGTAGGTATCGCTAGATGATGCGCCTTCTGGATAGATGTTGATGGTGGCGGTTGAGCCAACAGTCAAAGCAACTTGCCCATTGGTGTCTGTCTCGTCCCAATAAACATCCATCGACCCGCTAAACGTAGTCAGGCTTGGAAGATAAGTGCGAGCCGCATCACCCATCGTCGTATCTTCTACGGTGTCGGATGTTTCGCTGATGCTATAAGAGCGAATCTCGGCAACCGCATTTGCGCCAACCTTGACCGTTCCCTCTGAGCCTTTGTGTGTAGCCATTTGGATTGCTCCTTAAAAGATAAATAAATTTTAACGCAATTATGCGCTAGTTTCCACATCGTTTTCTGCGGTAATGTATTGACAAACCACAGTCAAACGTCCTGTTGCAACTGGTTTTTCACCATCGCCGTTGAAATCTGCCTCGAAACTAGACATATAAACGTCTTTTATTAAAGCATTTAAAGCTGAATCGTTATAAATTGCTTCTTCAACTTCAAGACAGATTTGGTCTAAACCATCATCACCAGCTAGAGTATAAGATTCCAACATCACCTCCAAGGTGCGTTCAATCGTGCGTGGTTTGGTAATGGTAATTGGGGTGCTTTCTTCTGCCTTGGTATAAACACAGATACCAGGCAATTTGCCTTGTTCTAGCGGGTAAAGTCTGGTTTTATATACTCGTGATCCAGTAGTTGATAATCCCGTCACGGCTGTGACAATAGCATCACGGATTTGTTTTCTAACATGGCTCACGATTGACGCTCCAACTGCACCAACGTCATGCCTGTGCCGTCATCCTGTACAACACGGCTGAGATATGTGGTGCTAGATACCACAAAAGTGTCGCCTTCAGTTGCATTCGGCACATCTTCAGTGCGGCAATGCAAACGAGGCTCTTGAACTGCAAAACCAACAGAGCCACCTGCATCGACTTCAATAAATTGATTGTCAAAAATGCCTTTGATCGTGACAGGCGAGCCGCCTTGCACGGTATAGGTCACATCAACGCCAAAATCATTAAGCATGATGAGACGATCTGCACTGGTTTCAACTGGCATCATCAGCCTCTGTTATTTCTTTGGCTTTGCGCGGTCTACCGCGCTTTATGGGTTTGATATCAGATGATCCCAACCCAATAGAACGATCAACTTCTTCAGCCACAGGAATATCAATGACTTCGCTGGCGCGGTTCATTTTTATCAACAACCGCGCTTCTTGATCTGGCAAATCAAAAACAAGACCAGCGCGAGCATTGCCTACGCTGGTCATTGTTCCTCGAAGCATTAAAACTTGCATTGTGTTACCACTGGCATTGCTGCCAGTGGTTTCTCAACTAGAGATTAGGGAGTGATATCAGCATCACCGAAGCAGAAGCTCACAGCGTTGCGGACTGCCACATCGCACGATTGCATAGCAACAACACGAACAGTGCCGGTGGTGCTTGCGGTGTACGGATCGACGAGGATGTCGAGACCGCCCCACATACCAATTAGCAAGTCGCTAAAGTTACCAAAGTAAACGTCACCAGCAGCAGCTTGGTTCGAAACAATAGCACGATAGCCATTAAGCATACCATCTGGGCCAACGACAAACTGACCAGAGCCAGAATCTTTGCTAGTGGTCTTGAGAGCGCCGTATTGAGCAGCAGTCAAGATGTAAGCAAGATTGCCAAGCAAGGCATTGTCACTAGCGACTTCGGTTTCCATTCCGACAACTTCAGCAAAAGTCGGATTTGTAGCAGCAAAATCTTTCGTGTTGATGCCGCTAGTATTTTTGATACCAGTGGGCTGACCAGAAGAACCGCTACCCGACAAAGCGCCGAGGTCGATAGCCAAAGCTAGAGATTGACTTAGGTCATTGCGAACCAAAGCCTCAACATCTGGCGAACCTTGCATCATCAGGTTGCGAGTCACATCGGTGTAAGCGCCGACAGTCTTGGGCGACATGGTGATCGAGGTGATCGTCATTTCGCTTTCAGATGGTGCGTTACCTTCTGTGAACCAAGAACCAGAAGAAGCAGCAGACTTCTTCGGAATCTTGATGTTGCCAGACAAACCTGTCAGCATCGTAGCGCCAGCTTGCATCACGCTAGAAGCGTTACGCAAGGCATCAACAAAAGCGTCAGGACGGAATTGCTGACCAACCAAACCAGCGTCATTTGTAGTATCCAAATCACGCTTGTTCCATTGACGCAAAATTTCTGCTGGAACAAGAATGCCTTGAGCCGATTGACCAAAAGCACGTTGGGCGGCTTCCGAGCATTCAAATTCAAAGGCAGCAGCACGTTGTGCAGTGCGATCAGAAGGGTTAGCCAAAGCGTTGATAGCCCTCATAAGACTAAAACGCTTAACCTCTTGTTTGCTCATGCCAACATCTTGCTGGACTGGAGCGTCATAAGTTTTTTCCATTTTGGGTTCCTCAATAAGAATGATAGAAGGATATGCAGATTCTGCGCGGGTTTCTTCGGCAGGAACCTCGACAACTTCGGCAACCTGGGGGGTCGCCTCAACTGCCTCAGTCACCACGGCCTCAGTCACCACGGCTTCTGCGCGGGTTTCTTGAGTGTCCATTACTGGTTCCTCGGTTTGGTTGAGTTCTGCCACCACATCATCAAGACTGCGACCAACACCGACAGATGTATCCGCAGGGATGCTAACGATAGAGGCTTCCACAGGTCGCCAACTTGTTGCGCGATAAGTGCGCCCATCTTTCTCTTTGACCATTTTATTGATCGAATAGCCGATGGACACATTCCCACGAATGTTGTCAGCAACATCCGAATAAATCTCTTGAGCCAGTGCGTTCTTGCTGAAGCGCACAGTCGCACGGAGTCGCCGCGCCGAGCCGTCAAGATTCACGGATTCGATAACGCCAATTTGTCGCTCGGCATCGTGGTCGAGCAGCAGTGGCGCACGACCAGAGTTCAAAAAACTCAGATCGATTGATTCTGGTGCATGGTCAAGAACTTCCACGCCAAAATTGCGTTCGACTGGCATTTCGCTAGAAATGCTCATCATTACGCGGCGCTCGTCAACGACTTCTGTTTCCATCGCTGCATTGCGATGTACGATTGCTGTTGCTTTACGTTCTTCCATAGCTTCCTCAAAAAGTATTGGCTCAAAGTCATTATCTTCTAGCCATTGCTTTGCTTCTTGCACAGTAAATAGATTTTTGTCAAATCTAATTGCTTGCAATTCACTTTGATTATCAATTATTCCATAAATCGCGTCAATACCTTCACCGAATTCATCATTTACACGCCTAAAATTTTGATAGCGATCAGGATCGCGTAAACGTGCAGCGTGTTCATTGGGAAATGGCATCATCTACCTCTGCTGGCGCTGGTTGTTTTTCACCAAATGGCTCAAAAGCAAACTTTAACCCGAAATTTTCTGCCAAATCTTTATCAGATTTAATTTGAGTAAATGTTTCTTCGACATCGCGTCCATATTGATTGGCAACGTCTTGCATCGACATAATGCCATTATTCAAACCAACAACTGCGGCATTGATTTCTTTGAGTGGATCAACCCACTGCCAGCCGCGAGCACGGAAGATAGTTGCATCAGCAAATTTATCAAAACGAGATGCTGGCAAATTGATGACAGCATTTTCCATTGTGCTAATTAACCAGCGACGATATATGGGTTCTACAAAATGCTGAATCAAATAAGATTGCAGCATCTTCCAATGGTCACGATCTTCCAAAGTTCCCTGTCGTATGCTGGAATAACTAACGCCTTCCAGATCATTTGCCAGACTTGTATAAGACACGCCAAGACCAGAGGCAATACCACGAAGAATTGCTTTCTCAAACTCAGCAAATGCGCTAGTCGGGTGACTTGGATCAAATTGCTGAAAATTCACACCATCTGGCAGTTGATGGAATGTTCCTGGTTCGGCTTCCATGATTGGCACACGGTTTTCAATGTCATCTGCCGAAAATGCATCACCAGCAGGAGATGTGAAAAAGCCCATTTTTGATGCGCCAACACGGGCGGCGACAAGTTCAGCCTCACGATAACCATGCAACATCTTGAGGCTGCTAATTGCCACAGACATGGGCGGCACACCGCGAGACTGCCCAGCGCGCTCTTGCAAATAGCAATGAATCATGTTTTCCGCAGGGATGCGGATATATTTATCAGATTTGCTGATGTTGTATGTCGTATCACCAGGATGATAGGTCAGCAAATG
>DATHYR010000003.1:0-5615 GCA_035458985.1 Pseudomonadales bacterium | reverse complement strand
GGTTTTAGAGCTAGCCAAGGGCGATAACAGCTGGCACACGGTGGCGCAATATTTCCCTGAGAGCGAGCAAACCATCGCCGGGATAAACTTGGTAGAGTACACCGCCAACAGCGAACAAGAATTGGCAGACAAACTCGACGGCTTTGCGGCAAAAATTGCCGAGCTTCCTAATACCAAGCGTCTTAACTACACCATTGCCATGAGCAATGCCGAAGTAGCAAAGATCTGGACTATCCGCAAAAAAGCGGTAGGTTTATTGGGCAATATGCAGAGCGAAGCGCGGCCGGTACCGTTTGTCGAAGATACCTGCGTGCCGCCAGAAAACCTCGCCGACTTTATCGCTGAATTCCGCGCGCTTCTCGACGCCGGCAACCTGCGCTATGGCATGTTTGGCCACGTAGACGCCGGTGTATTGCACGTTCGCCCTGCGCTCGACATGAAAAACGAGGCCGAAATCGCTCGGGTCCGTGAGATTACCGACAAGGTTGTTGCCCTCACGCAAAAATACCACGGCCTACTGTGGGGTGAGCACGGTAAAGGTGTGCGTAGCGAATATGCACCCGAATTTTTTGGTGCGCTCTACCCTGTCTTGCAAAAAATTAAAGCCCTATTTGATCCATACAATCAACTCAATCCCGGTAAAATTTGCACGCCGAGCGACGAGCATCAGTTATTTAAGATTGATGAAGTGCCCACCCGCGGCGATAACGATCGACTCATTGCTAGCAGCGCATGGCAAGAATACAGCGAAGCCGTTTACTGCAACGGCAATGGCGCCTGCTTTAACTGGAACCCCGACGACGCCATGTGTCCGTCGTGGAAAGGTACTCGCCAACGCATCCACTCGCCTAAAGGGCGGGCGTCGTTAGTGCGTGAATGGCTGAAACAGCTGAGCCAACAAGGTGTAGACCTGGAAAAAACCCGCGAACGAGCACGTTACTGGCCGGGCATCTTTACCCTTTATGACCGCGCCATGAACACACTGGCCCTCAAATCGGGGCGACGCGATTTTAGCCACGAAGTCTTTGAATCTATGGCCGGCTGTTTAGGCTGTAAATCTTGTACTGGCCAGTGCCCTATCAACGTCGACGTGCCCACCTTTCGCTCGAAGTTTTTAGAGATTTACTACAGCCGCTACCTGCGACCCGCCAAAGACTACGTCATTGCGTCGCTTGAATTTGTGCTGCCGCTGATCAAACACACCAAGCCGATTTACAATGCGGCCATGGGCAACAGCCTGGTGAAAACGTTGATGGCCAACACCGTTCAAATGGTCGACAGCCCCATGCTGAGCGAAAAAGACCTGCAGCGCACTGCCTCGCGTGAAGGCTTCACAATGGCGACGCCCATTAATATCGCCATGCTCAGCGAACGCGAGCGCAGCAATAGTGTAGCTGTGGTTCAAGATGCCTTTACCAGCCATTTTGATGCTGAAGTGGTGCTCGATATGCTGCGTTTATTACGCGAACTTGGCTTTAACGCCATGCTGGCGCCCTACAAACCTAATGGTAAACCTCAACACTTTTATGGCTTCTTAAAAGGCTTTGGCAAAACCGCTCAGAAAAATGCCGCCATGCTGTACAACATTCAGCACCACGGCATTGCGCTGGTGGGGGTAGACCCCGCACTGACCATGACCTACCGCGACGAATATGTGAAAGCCGGTCAAGAGTTTGGTTTTACGGCGCCCAAGGTAGCCTTGCTGCAGGAGTTTTTGGTGCAGCACCTCGACCGGCTTGAGGCATGTAAAGCGCGCTTTAGCCACGCCGAACATGTGCTACTAGGACACTGCACCGAGAAGACCAACGCGCCAACCTCGACCGCGCAATGGCAGAAAGTCTTTGCCGCGCTCGGCCAAAGCATGACTACTCAAAGCGTGGGCTGTTGTGGCATGGCAGGCACTTACGGCCACGAGGCTAAGAACCAAGAAACATCGCGCACTATTTACGATTTATCGTGGCGTCGCGCCATCGACAACGATGTCCAACAGCGCATCATGGCGACCGGTTTCTCTTGCCGCAGCCAGGTCAAACGCTTTAGTGAACGACGCCTCCCCCACCCCGCGCAGTCTTTATTATCCGCATTACAACCATAGTAAGCAGTCACTCTTTCCGGTGAGTTAAAAAAATAGGCTTTTTTCTCTCACCGGTCTTGAGATTGCTTCAAGCGTACCCATTAATTCACTCATCAACGTTTGAGGACACCCCGTGATTGAAAAACTGATTGAACGTGCCATGTATGCATCGCGCTGGTTACTGGCACCCATTTACCTTGGCTTAAGTTTGACCCTCATCGCGCTTGGCTTGAAATTCTTCCAAGAAGTCTTTCACCTGATGCCCCAAGTCTTTGTCATGAAAGAAGCCGAAATCATTCTGATTGTGCTGTCTCTCATCGACATCGCCTTGGTCTCTGGCTTAATCGTGATGGTCATGTTTTCGTCGTATGAAAACTTTGTCAGTCGCCTAGACATGAACGACGAAACAGAAAAATTATCTTGGCTTGGAACGTTAGATACCAACTCGTTAAAAAACAAAGTGGCGGCCTCTATCGTGGCCATTTCTTCCATCCACTTGCTAAAAGTGTTTATGAATGCCGAGAACATCAATGAGACAAAATTACTGTGGTATGTGATTATTCACATCACCTTTGTGATTTCAGCAGTAGCCATGGGTTTATTAGATAAAGCCACTAAGAAGTAGATAAAAGCAGGGCGCCGTATGGCGCCCTTCTAGTACATCACATCATTGTTTACAAAAATCCTCGATCACGCATCAATGCTTCAACATTGGCGTCACGACCACGGAATTTACGATAGGCTTCGGCGGGATCAAGCGCATTGCGCACGCTGAACAAGTAATCCACCAAACGCTTTGCCACCTCTTCATCGTAGAACCCACCAGGCGCTTCGGCGAAGGCCTCGGCGGCATCCGAGGTCAAAACTTCCGCCCAGATATAGCCATAATATCCCGCCGCGTAAGACTCTCCCGAAAAGATATGACTGAAATGAGGGGTGCGGTGACGCATCACCAATTCCTCAGGCATACCGATAGCGTTGAGGGTATCGCGCTCAAAGGCATCGGGGTCGAGGCCTTCGGGGTCAATGGTATGTAACTTCATGTCGATAATCGCCGAAGCTAAATACTCGGTGGTTTTAAAGCCCTCATTAAAGGTGGCGGCATTTTTGATTTTTGCCACTAACTCGGCGGGAATAGGCTGACCAGTTTCGACATGGGTAAGGTAGCTGTTGATCACTTCGTCGGTCAGTAACCAGCGCTCCAACAATTGTGACTGAAACTCGGTGTAGTCGCGCACGCCACCATTTAAGGTGGGATATGTCACTTTGGATGACAGGGAATGTAGTGCGTGACCAAATTCATGGAAGAAGGTTTCCGCATCATCCCACGACACCAAGACTGGCTCATCGTCTGCACCTTTGATGAAGTTGGAATTGTTGGACGAGAGTACCGATTGATTGGGCTCGATTTGGTTGTAGCTACGATAACTCGTGGCCCACGCCCCGGAACGCTTACCTTGGCGTGCAAACGGATCCAAGTACCACAAGCCAACTAACTCGCCACTGGTCTTATCCGTCACTTCCCACACCTTAACATCGGGGTGGAACACCGGCACACTGCCCTCTTCTACCGGGCTGAAGTTGAAATTAAATAATCGTCCGGCCACATAGAACATGGCTTCGCGAAGTTTATCGAGCTGCAAGTAGTTCTTAACCTCGTTTGAATCGAGATCATACTTAGCTAGGCGCACTTTTTCAGCGTAGTAGCGATAATCCCACGGAGCAATCGTAATATTGTCGCCACGTGCATCCGCTAGGGCTTGCATGTCTTTCACTTCCTCTTCGACGCGTGCAATCGCCGCCGGCCATACCTTCATCATGAGATCCATGGCACGCTCAGGCGTCTTGGCCATTCGGTCAGCTAACTGCCATTCGGCAAAATTGTTGTAACCGAGCAATTGTGAACGCTCGTGACGCAACTTGAGGGTTTCTACAATCAAGGCATTATTGTCTTTGTCGTCACCGTTGTCGCCGCGGTTGTAGTAGTTATTCCATACCACTTTGCGCAATTCACGCTCATCAGAATAGCGCAAAAAGGGGTCCATCGATGAACGGGTGTTGGTTACCGCATAACGCCCTTCTTGGCCACGTGCCGTCGCGGCTGCCGCAGCGGATTTGATATAGCTCTCGGGCAGACCAGACAACTGATTCGCATCGAAGAAGGTCACGTATCCCTCTTCGTCGGCGAGCACGTTATTGGCAAAAGTGGTGCGCACTTCGGCTAAGCGCTGATTAATCTCGGCATAGCGCTGTTTAGCGGCCTCATCTAATTGCGCCCCCGCACTAATAAAGTTTTGGTAGGTCAGCTCGACCAATCGACGCTGCTCCGCGTTGAGCGACGCGCGCTGCGCGTAGACCGCCGCTACGCGATCAAACAGGCCTTTGTTAGCCGTAATCTTGGAAGAAAAGGCTGATAACTCAGGTGCGAGTTCGCCAGCAATTTTACGAACCTCCGGAGTAGACATATTGGACAGCCAAATACCGTAGTAGGGGTAGACGCGATCGAGGTCTTTACCGGTTTTTTCCATCGCTAAAATGGTGTTATCGAACGTCGGCGCCGCGGGGTTTGCCACAATCGCGTCGATTTCGGCCAAGGTCTGTTGCATACCATAACGAAGCGCTGGGGCTAAGTCACCGATGTTCATTTTATGAAATGCGGGTACACCATTATAGGGACCGGCATATGGCTGTAATAAGGGGTTTGCAGCGGCATCGCTAAGCGCATCTTTTTGGGGGGCTTGCTGGCATGCCATGAGACCGACACAGGCCGCTGCCAAAGTGAGTTTTTTGAACACGACAAATCTCCATCTTGTGGGTATGCAATCACTATATAAGTTGACCGAGATCTGCGGTACTCTTAGGTGAGGTTAATACAAGACATAGAGGCCTTAGTGGCGAGCATACATATACTTGGCGCCGGCGCGCTCGGCAGTTTGTTTGCCGTGTCCCTGTTTAAATCAGGCATGGCACCCTGTTTAATTGCCCGAGACCCTGAACGAGCGGCTCAATTGCAACAGGGCATTAAATGCGATGGCGTTATTTATCCTGTTGATGTCGTTGATCCGTATCAACTCTCACCCCAATCCATAAGCTGCTTATTACTTTGCACCAAAGCCCACGACAGCATGTCGGCGTTAACTCACATCGCTCATGCGCTCTCGCCCCAAGGGCAAATAATTTGTTTGCAAAATGGCATTGGGCAGCAAGTTGCCATCGCTGAGCGTTGGCCCACCCTCAGCATTTACGCGGCGTTGTGTACCGAAGGCGTCACCCGCACGGGGACCGGCGATATCATTCATGCTGGGGCAGGCCACACCGACATTGGGCAACTGTTTGGTCCACCCCACACCTTGCCTGACGCTTTGTTCAGCCACAGTCTACAGGTCTATGCTTGCGATAATATTAGCCCGCTACTGTGGCGAAAGCTGGCCATCAATGTTGCCATCAACGGCCTGACCGTAAAGTACGACTGTCGCAACGGGGAACTCCTCCAGCGCGTTGACGTCTATAATGAGTTGAAAGGTATCGTCGATGAGATAGG
>DATHYR010000002.1:0-13382 GCA_035458985.1 Pseudomonadales bacterium | reverse complement strand
TAGGCAAATACACCTGTCGATAAATACCTGTCACCTCGATCGCAAATGATCGCCACAATGACCGCATTTTCAACCTCTTTTGACAGACGCAAAGCCCCTGCCACTGCACCACCAGCGGAGACGCCACAGAAGATACCCTCCTTGGCGGCCAGATCTCGCATGGTCTGCTCGGATTCCTGCTGGCTGATATCCATCACCCTATCGACGCGCGCACGATCAAAAATCTTTGGTAAATAGGCCTCAGGCCAGCGACGAATGCCGGGGATAGAGGATCCATCTTGTGGTTGTAAACCGATGATTTGAATCTTTGGGTTTTGCTCTTTGAGGTAGGCAGACACCCCCATAATGGTGCCTGTTGTGCCCATGGATGACACAAAATGGGTCACAGTGCCCTGAGTTTGACGCCAAATTTCAGGACCGGTGGTTTCATAGTGGGCCATGGGGTTATCAAAATTGGCAAACTGATCGAGCACATGGCCTTCGCCGCGAGCTTGCATAGCCAGTGCCAAATCACGCGCCCCCTCCATACCTTCTTGCTGACTCACTTCAATCAGCGTCGCGCCATAGGCACGCATGGCCTGTTTGCGCTCTTCGCTCATATGGCTGGGCATGATCAATACCATGTTATAGCCCTTGATAGCCGCCGCCATAGCCAATGCAATCCCCGTGTTGCCACTTGTCGCTTCGATCAAGGTATCACCGGGCTTGATATCACCTCGTAACTCAGCGCGCGTGATCATACTCAACGCAGGGCGATCTTTCACCGATCCAGCGGGATTGTTGCCTTCCAACTTTCCGAGAATGGTATTGCTGGTCTCACCCGGAAGCCGTTGCAATCTAACCAGAGGCGTATTTCCAACACAGGCTTCGATGGTAGGGAAATTCATACGCTGAAGGCTCCAATGAGAATATTTTGGCGTCGCATCATATCAGGCTTAATTGCTTATTTCGACAGCACAACAAAGGCGACCACGCTGTCTTGCTCATCGGCCAAGCTAAGGTGAAAGTTCACCACCCCGAGCCGATCAGCCAGCAACTTGGCCTCACCGCACAGGTGTAAACTGGGCGCGCCAAGGGCATTGTGTTCGACCCAGAAGTCGCGCCAAGACACGCCCTGTCCCATCCCCGTGCCCAAGGCTTTAGACGCGGCCTCTTTGACTGCAAAGCGCTTGCTTAAAAAGCGGGCAGGCTGGGTGTGGGTTGTAAAAACCACCCATTCATCAGGATGCAAAATTCGCTCAGCAAAGCGCGGCCCTTGACGCGCCAGGACCGACTCAATCCGAGAGATCGTCACAATGTCTGTTCCTATGCCGATAATCATTCACTTTTTCCCTGAGCAAAGAGGCTGCGACTGCGAAGTGGCTTGTCGCCCAATAAAGGCTGCAATGCTATTCGCACCAAGCGTTTAGCTGATCTTAGTGCCGACACATTTTGCCATTGTGCTGCGCCGATCGCCAACAAATCCGCGCCCTCTAAGGCACCGTCTTCTTGCGGCGCACACGCCACAAAGCCGGATTGATGGCTATAGCGATACCACCCTTGTTGCGACAACGGCCTCCCGTGACAATCACACGCAAAATCCAGTTGATAGCCCAATTCATCTAGCAAGGCCAGTTCGAACTGCCGCAAGGTTGGTTCTAACGGCACGTCCTCGGCCAAAGCATCGAGACAGACACAATAATGATCGAAGAGCTCGGGATGGGCTTGTTGCGCGGGCAACAGCCGCACCAATAACTCGTTGAGATACAGACCCGCGAAAAGTGCGTTGCCGATCATCGGATGAGGCGTGCTTGCCTGCTCTAATTGCGTGAGGGTTTTGAGGTCGCTGCGCCCATTCCACTGAGCGAGCAAGGGACTAAATTCGCGGGCCACACCGCGCCACTTTTTGGATTTTCCACCATTGAGCACCGCATCTACGCGGCCCTCATCTCGACTGAAGAGGTTGAGCAAAAGACTCGACTCACGGTAGTCCCGCGTGTGCAAAATATAAATGGCACGCGGGTAATCCGACATCAAACGTCGTCCATGAGCCCTAGGCTGCGCAATGCACGCTCATCATCAGACCAGCCAGACTTGACCTTCACCCACAAGTTGAGCATGACCTTGAGACCAAACATCGTCTCCATGTCCTTGCGCGCATCGATGCCAATTCTTTTCATTCGCTCGCCTTTGCTGCCAATCACAATGCGTTTTTGACTATCGCGTTCAACCAAAATGGTGGCATGGATATGGAGGGTACGCCCCTCGACTTTAAACTGTTCGATCTCAACGGTCATTTCATAGGGCAACTCATCGCCCAACTGCCGCATAATTTTTTCACGTACCAACTCAGCGGCAAAAAAGCGCTGATTGCGGTCTGTGATTTGATCTTCAGGAAAGTAGTGAATCGCGTGCGGCAAGTGCTTGGCCACGGCCTGCTCAAGCGCTTCGACGTTGTTACCATGCAACGCCGCCATAGGCACAATCTCTGCATTTGGCAGGCGTTTAGCCAAGCTTTCGATGGTGGGAATGATCGCCGCCTTGTCCTCTAGACGATCAATTTTATTGATCGCTACCACCACGGGTAACGACTGACGCTCGATCATTTGCATGACCATCTCGTCCTCGTCGGTCCAGCGTGTTCGATCAATCAGGAATACGATCACATCGACATCGCGCAGCGCCGAGGTGGCCGCCTTGTTCATCGCGTGATTGATCGCTTTTTTCCCTGCCGCTTTATGAATACCCGGCGTGTCCACATAGATAAATTGGTCTTTATCAATGGTATTAATACCCAACACTTGGTGTCGCGTGGTTTGCGGGCGACGCGAGGTGATACTGAGCTTTTGCCCAAGAATACGGTTCAACAAGGTCGACTTACCCACATTGGGGCGACCTACCAGGGCGATATACCCGCAACGGGTATCAAAATCAGCTTGCATTAACGTTTCTCCACGCCCAATTCACGCAGGGCGCGACGGGCGGCCAACTGCTCTGCTTTCTTGCGGCTATTCGCGGTAGACTTCACCGGCGCTGCCAACCCTTCAACGTGGCACATAATATCAAATTCAGGATCATGATCGCCGCCACGGGTCGCCACTACCTCGTAGTTGGGCAGTGCCCTGCCCTTACCCTGGAGGTACTCTTGCAAACGGGTCTTGGCGTCTTTGGTATCTTGATCGAGATCGAGCTTTGCTAAACGCGCTTCAAACCATGCCATCACCCGAGCACGGGCCGCGGCATCACCAGCATCCAAGTAAATGGCGCCAATAATCGCTTCAACCGTATCCGCCAAGATCGACTCTCGACGATTACCCCCACTTTTCATCTCGCCAGACCCCAAGCGCAGACAATCGCCAATCTCAAGCTCAAGGGCGATTTCGGCTAGGGTCACTCCCTTCACCAAACTGGCGCGCAAGCGACTTAAGTTACCTTCTTTGGTGTTGGGAAATTGACGATAAAGGGCGTCGGCAATAAAAAAATTGAGCAGCGAATCACCCAAGAACTCCAAGCGTTCATTATTGCTTTTTCCAAAGCTTCGATGGGTAAGCGCCAACTGTAATAAATTGGGATCGCTAAACGTGTGGCCAATATTTTGACTAAGTTGTTGGAGTCGAAGCGAGCTCATAGATCCTGTGTGATTAACCTTTCGGGTAGCTGAAGTCGTGGGTAAATTTCACCACGGCATCGATATTACCTACGATCCCAATACGCACCTCGTAGTCGAGGTTGATGATCATCTCATCATTATCGCTGTAATCGACTGAGACATTATCTTTGCTGAGATAGTTGATGTTGTTGGTGCGCAACTTACGCGAAATCTGGCTGGCAATATCACCCGCCGAAGGTTTGCGCTTAACCGGCTCTTCGACACTATACAGTGCCTTAAAAGCGTCCTGGATCGCCATATTGTCAATGTAGATGGGGACTAACTTGATCCCCGTACTTAACAACACACCACCCACGAATAGAATCACCATCCACTCGAGAGCGCCAAAGCCACGTTGATGTTTTCTCGTTAACATACTCATTCCCTGTTGTATTAAAGAATGGTGTGAGTATAGAACGAATTATTCAATTGAACCTGCTCGACCAAAACTAGGCAGACTAAAGAAATTATCCCAGTGCATCCAAACAGCAACCGCCTTGCCGACAATCGCACTTTCGGGCACCTGCCCCCAGACACGACTATCGCTGCTATTGTCTCGATTATCACCCATCATGAAGTAGTGACCCGGGCGCACATCCACCCGAAAATTATCACGAAAACGACGCGCATCAACCGTGCGGATCTTGTGGCTGGCATCGCCCTCGGCGAATTGCTCTTCAAACAAGCTGTACTCGGGCTGGGAGACCGGCAAACGCGCCAGCAACGTCTGCTCAGCTTGTAGACCGTTGATGTAGAGCACCTTGTCACGATACTCAATCACATCGCCTGGCACACCAATCACACGTTTGATGAAGTAGGTCGTCGGTTTATGCGGAGGGAAAAAGACCATCACGTCACCACGTTGCGGCTCGCCTACTTCCCAGACTTTGGTGCCTGTCACAGGTAAACGCAGACCGTAATCGTACTTATTGACCAAAATGAAATCGCCCACTTCCAGTGTTGGCACCATAGAGGTCGAGGGGATCTGAAATGGTTCGTACATGAAAGAGCGAACCACCAAGACTATGGCCAAGACAGGGGTGAACGATTTGGCATATTCCACCGGTGATGGATCGCGGCCGAGACGAGCCAACGTGTCTTCATCTGCCCCCGACGCTTTTGCTTCGTCAACCCGTTGGCGGCGCGCTTTAGCCAAAAACAATATATCGATCAACCAAATGAATGCGCCAGCAAAAACGACCACTACCATGATCAGTGGAAAATTGATATCCATCTCTTAATCGTCCACCTTCAATACCGCGAGGAAGGCAGACTGGGGAATTTCCACACTACCCACTTGCTTCATGCGTTTCTTACCCTCTTTCTGCTTCTCCAGCAGTTTACGTTTACGCGTGGCATCACCGCCATAGCACTTAGCTGTCACGTTCTTACGAAGCGCCTTAACATTGGTACGCGCCACAATCTGACCCCCAATGGCAGCTTGAATAGCGACATCGAACATCTGTCTGGGAATCAGCTCTTTCATTTTTTCGGTCAACGCACGGCCACGTCGCTGCGCCCACTCACGGTGAATGATCACCGCCAAAGCATCCACTTTCTCACCGTTAATTAAGATATCCAGTTTAACCACACTGGCAGGTTCGAAACGGGTAAAACTGTAATCCAGCGAGGCAAAACCACGGCTGACCGATTTTAAACGGTCAAAGAAATCCAGGACTACCTCGCTCATCGGCAGGTAGTAACTCACCGCCACCTGACTACCCACAAACTGCAAATCTTTCTGCACGCCGCGCTTTTCAATACACAGCGTAATGACCGCCCCCAAGTAGGCTTGTGGCACCAGAATATTGGCCTCACAAATGGGCTCACGTATTTCAGCAATCGTACCGGGGTCGGGAAGTTTAGAAGGGTTATCAACAGAAATGACTTCGCCGCTGTTCTTAACCACCTCGTACACCACCGTAGGCGCCGTGGTAATCAAGTCAAGATCGTACTCTCGCTCTAAACGCTCCTGGATAATTTCCATGTGGAGCATGCCAAGGAAGCCACAACGGAAACCAAAACCAAGCGCATCGGAACTCTCTGGCTCATAGAACAGTGAGGCATCGTTCAACGCCAACTTTTCTAGCGCATCGCGGAAATCCTCGAAGTCATCGGCACTGACCGGGAAAAGACCAGCATAGACCTGTGGCTTGACCTTTTGGAAACCAGGCAATGCTTGAACATTTTCCATGCCATTGGCGTGAACAAAGGTGTCACCGACGGGCGCACCGTGAATATCCTTAATGCCAGCAATAACATAGCCCACTTCGCCGGCTTTGAGCACATCGGTTTGCGTCATTTTAGGGGTAAAGACACCGACATTATCCACACCATGAGGCTTGCCAATGGTCTTAGCAACAATCTTGTCTTTTTTGCGCAACACACCATGCTTAACGCGTACCAGCGACACAATGCCCAAGTAGTTATCAAACCACGAATCGATGATCAGGGCTTGCAAGGGGGCATCGACATCTCCTTCTGGTGGTGGGACTTTAGCGACCAAATCCTCCAGTACATCTTCAATACCCAAGCCCGATTTGGCAGAACACTTCACCGCATCGGTGGCATCGATACCAATAATTTCCTCGATCTCGGCGGCTACGCGCTCAGGCTCTGCCTGGGGCAAGTCCATTTTGTTAAGTACTGGGATAACCTCGAGACCTTGCTCAATCGCGGTATAGCAGTTGGCTACGGACTGTGCTTCCACACCCTGGGCTGCATCCACCACCAACAGCGCCCCTTCACAGGCGGCTAACGAACGGGACACCTCATAGGAAAAGTCAACGTGACCGGGCGTATCAATGAAATTTAGTTGGTAGGTTTTACCGTCACGCGAATGGTAATCCAAGGTCACGCTTTGGGCCTTAATGGTGATTCCACGCTCTCTCTCGAGATCCATACTGTCTAGGACTTGATTCTCCATTTCACGATCACTAAGACCACCACACACTTGAATAAAACGGTCGGCAATGGTCGATTTACCATGGTCAATGTGGGCAATGATAGAAAAGTTGCGGATGTGGCTTAAATCAGTCACTCAATGTCACCTGTAAAATAACAAACATGGCGCGCGGGATAGCGCACTCACAAAGCGCGGCATTATATCACGGAGATTGATAATTAGGCAGAAAAACGCGCCGCGAAACGCATCGCGGCGCGGATTGAATACACGACGTTAATCGTCGATACGGAGCGCGACAAAGCCCGCACGACCGTTGCGGATAATGCGCATAGGCACGGCCTTACCAGAGGGCAAATCTGCAATCGCTTGGCGATAATTCTCCGCTGAGCTAATCGGACGGTTGTTAATCAGTGTCACAATGTCCCCAGCGCGCAATCCAGCGCGAGACGCAGGAGAATCTGGTAATACTCGAGTAATGACCACACCCCCGAGCAATCGCATGCTGGCACGCTGCTCGTCGGTCAGCTCTTCAATCAAGGCGCCCAAACGGCCACCGGGATCTTCTCCCGTCGACGCGATGGTATTGGCACCATCCCCTTCTAAACTGCCCACTTTTACCTTCAAACGTACCTGCTCACCATTGCGCGCAACTAACACTGGCACCTCTGAACCTGCCTTGGTGAGGCCGACTTCATGAGGGAGATCGGCCGAGTCAACAATATCGGTGCCATTGAATTCTAGAATGATATCGCCAATTTCGATGCCCGACTTTTCGGCAGGACCGTCTTTCTCCATTTGCGCAATCAACGCACCACGCGGGCGCTTCAGTCCATACGCCTCAGCCAAGTCGCTATCCACGTCTTGAATCACAACACCCAGCCAACCTCGGACCACCTGACCCTTGTCTTTCAACTGCTCAACCACGTTGAGCGCTACCTCGATCGGAATCGAAAATGACAGGCCTATGGAACCGCCTGAGCGTGTATAGATTTGCGAGTTAATACCAACGACCTCACCGTTCATGTTGAAGAGTGGACCGCCTGAATTACCGGGGTTAATGGCCACGTCAGTTTGGATGAAGGGCACGTAATTCCCCGCCTCTTCACTGGGTAAGCTGCGACCTTTGGCACTGACAATACCT
The DNA here is from genome assembly GCA_035458985.1 of Pseudomonadales bacterium. Taxonomy (GTDB): domain Bacteria; phylum Pseudomonadota; class Gammaproteobacteria; order Pseudomonadales; family JAHEIH01; genus JAHEIH01. The sequence continues at coordinate 5,708 of DATHYR010000002.1, read as the reverse complement.
GCGGAGACCGAATAATCCAGACCAAAAGGCGAGCCTATCGCCAACACCCATTCACCCACTTCTAGATCACGCGGCTTGCCAAACGTTACGGTGGGAAAGTCGTTATCGCCCTCAATTTTTAACAGTGCCAAATCGGAACGAACGTCAGTACCAATGAGGGTGGCCTTATACTCAGAGCGGTCAGGAAGCCGCACCGTAATCTCGTCCCCCCCATCAATCACGTGGTTGTTGGTTAATACATAACCATCCTTGGAAATAATAAACCCCGACCCCATGGATTGTTGTCGTTGTTGAGGCGCCTGATTGGGCTGGCCGCGTTGCTGGAATAATTCACGAAAAATTTCCGGTATGCGTGGGTCGTTAAACTGGTTGTAGGGATTCTGTCCCTGTTGCTGGGCAACAGCCATGGTAGTGATCTTAACGACCGCGGGTGAATTTTTCTTCACAATATCCGTGAACTGAGGCAATTCGCGTGCCTGAACGGCGAATGACATAACTAGCAAACATAAACTAACGACCGCGGCCGACATGGACTGGCGCATATAGGTACTCCGTGTTTTCCAAAACTATTCGGACCAGCAGCTAGTGGGAGAGTTCCACTATTTTGGCAGGAATGTAACAATTTTCTTGGCTAGTGGAAGCCACCAGCACGGGTTGACCACCTTGGCGCGTAGACACCATCGAGGAATAAGCCCTCACAGCGACGAAGCCCAAGGCTAAACCCAACGCACCACCCAATCCAGCCGCCAGATCCGTTCCAAACAGGCGATCGGCGATCATAGCGCCGCCAATCATCACTAACAGAGGTAAGATGTAGACGACAAGGGCAGATTTCAAGACCAAACCTTCAGGAACACCAATTTTGACATACGTTCCCACCGCAAAGTCGTGTTGAGAGTGATGCCCAAGAGGAATTTTGAGATGCGTATGGCGCTGCGGCGAGAGCTTATTCATGGCGTATTGACCGCAACCCGCTCGAGAAGAACAGGCATTACAGGTACTGCGCTGGATGGTATCCACCCAAATTGCCTCGGCACTGATGGCAACCACGCGGGCACTTTCAACGTTCAGTTGTGACACTTAAGACCTCACTGCGACTGTGCAGGTGTTGTCGATGATACGCCATCCTCACGGTTTGGCAAGATGACCATAGCATTCGCCGACACGCGCTCAATGGTTAATAGCGGCAACTCACCGACCACCGTGAGCACCACTTCATGCAAGGGCGGAGACAAGCGGCGAGATAGCGCCATGGTACCGCCCTGTTGTGCCCAACCATCCACATCACCTAAATCACTGGGCACACGCTCCAAATAAACGGTGAACACCGCCAAACCATCACTAAACGTCATCGATTCATAGCTTGGCTCAATGGCTTCGACTTTTATAAAACCTCTTGGTAGCCACTGGAAGTCGAGGAAATCAATCACTCGCTGACCCGCCTCATCATCCTGCGCATTGGCGCTGGGCGCAGGGTGGTGGTTGGTCACAATAACCGGATTGGGGGTTTCTGCCTCAAGCATGGACGCTTCAATGGGCACACCCGCGGCGATAATGGAGAATTGGAAACGCTCTAAAATACGTCCTTGATTGTCGTGCATTAACGATCGCAACAACAGCCCCGTATTGGTATCAATCGACAACACATAGCTGTGGCGGTAGTCGTCGTTTGCTCGCATGATAATTTTGACCGCGCGGCGCCCAGCGACACGCTCCTCACCCGCAAGCGCGATTTGGTAGTAGGATTGCAATTCTTGATAGTCCGACCCAAATCGCTCAGCCAAATTGCGCCTAATTTGCCGACTATCGGTTCGCATCAAACGCGCCCCCGTGTGAATACAATCGGCCGGATGCCCTTTACGAATAATCTCGTGCGGCTCACCATCCATGTGCATCAAACGTTCGTATTCAAGGCCATCTCGAACCACGTGAATGACACGCAGCGTTTGAATATTGGCGCCATGCTCGTAACTAAACACCCCAAAATAATCTAGTTCCCGCGAAGCACGGGACATTTTATCTAACCAATCAATCGCCGAAAGATTGTCTTGTGCCTTTGCTGAAAAAGAAAACGCTAGCCATATCAAAGACATGACTAGCGTACGTGAATTGGGCATAAACGTCCTTATACGATGCAGTTACTGCGCTCGGTCGTCATTGACTCGGGCATAGGGGATAACCCCTAGGTTGGCGTTTAAGGTGGCCTGCTCAGCGTGCTGATTCATAAAATCTTGAAGACGCGACTGCGCATAAGGGCTGTGACGACGAACGACACGCACCACGGGCTGGTTACTAGTTACGTCTTGACGAATCTGTTCGGTGCCGAATGAGGCGTATGTTTCACCTTGTTGCAAGGTCATCGCCGGCAACTCAACACCTTGCACCGCCGGCCGATCTTGCGCAGCAGCCATCATGTCAGCAGTATCGCTCAACTGGGTATTGTATACACGAACACCCACCAAAATCGCCAAGGTCACCGAGGCCGCGACGGCCATACTCCCGATAGCTTTAACCCACGACTTTTTGCCGCTCAGGGTTTCGTTATCGACAGCCTGACTTACGGCCGCAGAAATATCGATATGGGTGAAGGATGACACATCGTTTCGCAGCGCACTGCGGGCAATGTGATAACGCGACCACCGAGCGCGAAGTTCAGGATCATGGCTTTGACTTAACAGGCGATGCAGTTCAAGTTCGTTCGCCTCATTATCCATTAAGGCGGACAGTGACTCAGATTGCTTGTCGCTCATAGTGACCTCTCGTGTGAGATGGGACCTCTGGCTTTTATAGCTCAGAGTTCGCCGTTCATCAAGCGTTCGACTTGTTTGTCGACCGCTTCCCTAGCTCTGAAAATTCTCGACCGTACAGTACCCACAGGGCATTCCATCACAGCCGCAATTTCCTCATAACTTAAACCGTCATATTCACGAAGCGTTAAGGCGGCTCGCAAATCTTCAGGCAGTGACTTGATGGTAGCTTCGACAATCTGCCGCAATTCACCCGCCGCCAACTGCTCATCGGGGGTATCGACATCTTTTAACGCGCCACCCATATCAAGAAACTCTGCATCCTCGGCATCAATGTCTGAACCAGGAGGACGGCGCCCGCGGGCGACTAAATAATTCTTAGCGGTATTCGCCGCTATTCGATACAGCCACGTGTAAAAAGCACTGTCGCCTCTGAATCTGGCGATGGCTCTGTAGGCTTTAATGAACGCCTCTTGGGCAACATCTTGCACTTCAGCACTGTCAGACACATAGCGAGAAATCAACGACATTACTTTGTGTTGGTATTTCAATACCAACAAATCAAAGGCGCGTTTATCACCCTGTTGCACACGCACAACCAGTTGCTCATCAGTGTCTCGCTGATTTATCACTCACTATCCTTAATTTAGCGAAACGCCAATAAACGTCGGCGTTGTTGATATGACCGTGGTAAAAGTCAAAAGTTCGATTCCTTAGAAATATTTTTTCTTCTGTTTTTTATAGAGAAGTTCACACAGATGAGTGCATCTTAGCACGTTTGCCATGCTAAGATAGGCCGCACTAGAGACACAGCCGTTACAAACTTCTTGTTAGATTGTCATCTTATAGGAACCAATACTGCATATGGGTCACGCCTTCAACTACGATGTCCTTGTCATTGGCAGCGGCAGCGCCGGATTATCCGTTGCGCTTAATCTCCCCAAACATTTGCGGGTTGGCGTTGTTGCCAAAGCCGACATACAAGAGGGCTCAACCCTTTATGCCCAAGGGGGCATCGCCGCCGTTCTCGACGACAAAGACAGCATCGAAAAACATATTGATGACACACTCATCGCCGGTGCCGGCCTCTGCCATGAGGAGGCGGTGCGTTTCACAGTGACGAATAGCGCCGCCGCCATTCAATGGTTAGTGGATATTGGCGTGTCGTTCACAACCCGTATTTCTGCCAGCGGCAAAGAAGAACTCCACCTAACGAAAGAAGGTGGGCACGGCGAACGCCGTATCGCGCACGCCGCCGATGCTACCGGCAAGGCGGTCTCTCAAGCGTTGATCGACCAACTGGCGCTTCACGACAACATCGACGTAATGGCCCGTCGCGTCGCGGTAGATCTTATTGTTAAAGACCAACGCTGCCGCGGTTGTTATGTGCTGAACCTAGCCACCGATAATGTTGAAACCATGAACGCTAAAACGGTTGTACTCGCCACCGGCGGCGCCAGCAAAGCCTACTTATTTACTAGTAACCCCGATGGGGCGACCGGCGACGGAATCGCCCTTGCCTGGCGAGCAGGTTGCCGCGTGGCCAACATGGAGTTCAACCAATTCCACCCCACCACGCTATATCATCCCAACGTCAAATCTTTCTTAATTTCCGAGGCGGTTCGGGGAGAAGGGGGGCGCCTGTTACTTCCTAATGGCGAACGCTTCATGCCGCGCTTTGATGCACGAGCCGAATTGGCACCGCGTGATATTGTGGCACGTGCAATCGATCACGAAATGAAGCGCTTAGGGGCTGACTGTATGTATTTAGACATCAGCCACAAAGATCCAGAATTTGTGCGCGAGCACTTTCCCACAATTAGCCAGACGTGTCTGCAATATGGCATCGACATCACCCAACAACCGATTCCTGTGGTGCCTGCCGCCCACTACACCTGTGGCGGCGTGATGGTAGACGTCAACGGCCGCACCGATGTAGAAGGCCTCTATGCAGTGGGTGAAACCACCTTTACTGGACTTCATGGCGCCAATCGTCTGGCGAGTAATTCGCTACTTGAATGCATTGTTTACGGCACCTCTGCCGCGCGCCATATCGCTGCCAATATTGACCATTTACCGGCACTTGAACAAGCACCCGCCTGGGATGAATCGCGCGTGACCGATTCAGATGAAGATGTAGTTATTTCACACAACTGGGATGAGCTGCGCCGTTTCATGTGGGACTACGTAGGTATTGTTCGCACCGACAAACGACTCAAACGCGCACTCAATCGTGTCAGCGTGCTTCGCAGTGAAATTGCCGAGTTTTACAGCAACTACCGAATTTCAAACGACCTACTGGAATTGCGGAATTTAGCGTTAGTCTCTGAACTGATCATACGCTGCGCCATGCAGCGCAAAGAAAGTCGTGGCCTTCACTTTACCCTCGATTACCCAGACACCAGCAGCGAAGCGAAAGACTCGATACTCACCCCAGAGCCATCGTCACACTAGAGGTTGTGCAAGAGGCGAATGCGCAGTTTACGCAGTGAACTGCCATCGCTGCTATCAGGCCACAGAGGAACATACCAGCGTCGCCAACCCGCCTGAAATACCAGTGAAACATAGAGGTCTCTAAAGGCGCCATACTCAACAAGCGTTACCGGCAAAGCACCATTGTCGGTATGTAGGCGCCATTGCTCATCACGCCATTCTATCCCCAGTACCGAATGACCAAATTTCATTGACACACTGCACCAGCCATACAAACACACCAGGTTATAGAGCACCAATAACAGACTTAGATGAAGAAAAGACAGAGGCGCAATGAAAATCAACACATTGCCAACCAAGCAGACACCGGCACAATAGCGCTGCTGTTGCGGCGACACGCGCCGCCAAAGAATCACGGCTTATGAGTGCGTGCGTACTCACGAATCAATCCGACAATGCGCTGTAAATCGGGATTCTGCGGCTCTTCACGCCCCATCAACCAAACAAACAAGTCTTGGTCTTCACATT
>DATHYR010000001.1:0-6413 GCA_035458985.1 Pseudomonadales bacterium | reverse complement strand
CATGATGTCATCGTTGTGCAGCTTCAAAACCTTCTTCTCAGGCTCAGGAAACGCCATCCCGCAAGCAGGACATTCTTTGGCGCTAATGGCAACCAGGTCATCACAGTTATCGCAGACCTTAACCGGAGCCTCACCCGCCCCTCGTCCTTCCTCACCCTTGCGTTGAGGTGGGGTAACGGCAATGATTGGCCCATGCGTCCGCACCACGCCAGCAAAGTCAAGCACCAAGCAATGGTCGGTGTGATCCTTCAGTCTCATCCCACGCCCAGCCATCTGAACGTACAGGCTGGCGCTCATAGTGGGCCGGAGCATGGCAATCAGATCGATGTTCGGCGCGTCAAAGCCCGTCGTAAGCACGTTGGCGTTGGTCAGAGCCTGTATCCGCCCAGCCTTAAAGTCAGCCAGTATCTTCTCGCGCTCTTCCTTTGGCGTTTCCCCGGTCACACAGGCAGCACTAATCCCTTCGCGCCTGAGCGACTGGGCAATGGCGTGGGCATGGTGGACACCAGTGCAGAAGAATAGCCAAGACTTACGATCCTCTGCCAAGGCAATCACTTCCCTGACAACGGCATCGTTGTTCTCGTCCGTATCGACGGCAGCTTGCAGTTCGCTCTCAATGAACTCCCCACCGCGCTTGTGGACGCCTGACAGATCGTAATTGGTCTTGGTGACCTTGGAACTGAGCGGGGCAAGAAAGCCCTTCTGGATCAGTTCCTCGATGGTCACAGGATCGAGCAAGTCATCAAAGATGGCTGGCTTATCCGTAATCAGGCCATGTCCCAGACGGTAAGGTGTGGCCGTCAGCCCAACAACTCGCATGGACGGGTTGATTGCAAGCAACGCATCCAGAAATGCGCGGTACATGCCAATGGCCTTGTGGTTCACCAAGTGGCACTCATCAATGATGCAAATGTCGATGTGGCCTACACGGCTGGCCTTGTTGTGGATTGACTGAATGCCAGCAAAGGTAATGGGTTCGCCAAGTTGCTTCCTGCGCATCCCAGCTGAATAGATGCCCATAGGCGCACCATGCCAGTGCTGGCGCATCTTCTCGGCGTTCTGTTCAATCAGTTCCTTAACATGGGTCAGCATCATAATTTTAGTGTCAGGCCAATTCTGCACAGCATCCTTACAAAATGCCGCAACAATATGGCTTTTGCCTGATCCGGTTGGTAGCACCAAGCATGGGTTGCCTGTATTGCTGCGCATCCACTTGTATAGATCGTCTATGGCGCGTTGTTGGTATTTACGTAATGCTATTTTTTGCTGTGACATTGCTTGTTCCGTTGCTGCTCAGACAAAGTTGCCCATCGACAATTTTCAGGCTCATAATTTCCATTTACATCTATCCTGTCCAAGGTTTTGTTTTCTGGTCGCTCACCCATGTCATTCAAAAAATTTTCAAATAGGCACCATCTTTCGCAAACAGTTATGCCTCTCCCGCCATATCTTGAATAATTTGTATTTTTCGGGTTTCTGCATCTTGCAAGCATAGACTGCCAGCTTCTATGGGTTCTTGTTTGCTTTCCTTTAACATTATGCCCATGTCTTAGATTTGATTTTTTTATTTTCGCGGACTGCAACTCTTTTTGCAAACATCCGCAAGATTTACTTTCTCCACTGTTTAATTTGTCGCCACTAACTATTTTTGTTTTTCCGCAATCACAAATGCAAAGCCACTTAATTTTTGCAAAGCCCCTGATTGGCTCAACAGCCAACAAGCGACCAAACTTATTTCCAGTCCTGTCTACAAAGCGCATAAATATACCTTCCTTTTGATAGAACTTATCAATAGCGCGCTATTTGTTAAAAGTAAATCAGCCAACCACCTCCGCATCAGGGAACATCGCCTTAATCGACAGGACCACCTGATCATCAAGCGCCTCTGCGTTGGCGATTATCTCGCGGCTCTTGTATCCGCCTTCGCCATTGACAACCCACTTGTCGCCAATCTTCCACTTGACGCTGTGACCATCGTCTGAGCCTTCCATAGGCCAAGGGACCATATCCGGATGCAGGATGTGGTCATCGCATCCCTGATGCTGGAAATCCTCTGGGATGTTGTCAGCATCGTGACGCTCACACCGAAATGTGGAATCCGCCATTGCCGTACTATGCGCACAGGTGCGGCAGTTGATGCGCTTGGTCGGCTCCTGCTTGTGGCAGAAGCTGTGCGCCGGACAGAACTTGCACTGATACCAGCTTGGATCGGCGCTGCACGGCTCTGGCATACGATCTGACATGGCGATACGCTTGCCGCGTATAATTGCGTCCTCGGCCACCTTCTTGTCGTACTTTACGCGCTCGGTGTAAATCCGGTCATCGTCTTTGCAGACCGCCAGATACAGTGCGCGGTTGATATTGGTCCCGTGCATGTAAACTTGCATCTGAATAAAGTGCATGGGCTTGGATTTCTCCACGCCGTTCTTGACCATGTCATCAAACGATTTCTTTGAGTGGGTCTTGAACTCGGCCACATGACGCGCCTTGGGAGCCTCTGGCACACCCTTCTCGATCACGCCGTCAAGACTGCCGCTGACATGGTTGCCAAAGTCTACACGCCTCTGGCTGGAGCGAATGTCGATACCAATGTTGCGAAGGTCGCTGATGATGACATCTTCTTCCTTATGTCCACGACGGAACAGGCGAAGGATGCGGCCATCAAAATCCTCGACCACTGCCCAGCGAAAGTTAATCCAAAGCCACCTGTCGCAATGGTGTCCCAACAAGCTGACGCCCATGTGCGGACGCGGCTTGGACTTTTTGCTTGCATGGTATTGATCAATCATAGTTGCGATGGTATTAACTGGGTCGGGCAACTTGCTCATTGTGTTATCTCCTTTCCTACAAACTTCCCCCGCCCTAGTGATAGAGCGGGGGTTTTTGTTTACTTAGCCCAAGGTGGCTTCGCGCCGCCCGGTTGCGCGGTAGGCTCAGGAGCAGATGTTGATGTTACCTGTGGCAATGCGCCGGATGCAGACTTGAACCCGCTAACCTCATTACGGGCATCGTAACCATTTTCGGCTGGCCGAATCTTGACGCGGACGCAGATGCTGCCGCCGACCAGTTCGTCAGTGTCTTGGATTTTAGCCAAGCCAACTGCCCTCATGATTTCGCCAAGTTGCTGGCGACCAATTTCCTCGGCCTTCTGGCTCTGGTTGCGGACATTGACTGTGCCAAAGACAACACGGCCCTGCTGCGTCGGTCCAACAATGTCATAGCGCATGTCGATCTTCTGACCTGTACCAGCCTTGGTGTTGTTCAGTTCAGCCTTGGTAATGGTGGCGTTGTACCAGCCCTCTGGAATCAGATCATAAGAACGATCCGAAACAGGGAGGCTGTCTGTCGAAAATGTTTCACCTAAAAATGCCATGTGATTAATCCTTCTTTATGATAGTGAATGATGGACGCCCCGGTGTTGAGGTGATTGCGTCCAGTAACGGGTCAGTGATTGACGGGTCGGTTGACTTCCAGACTGCCGCATTGATCTCTGGCTTCCACCGGAACAGGCATTCCAGATGAGCCATCAACCCATGCTCAACTGCAATCTCTTGCAGCTTCTCGCTGTTGATCTTGCGATTAATGCGACCTTCGACCTTAATCTTGTAGCCGTCGGCTTCAAAGTTGGCGGTCTTGTCAAGGTTCGATGGGACGTTAAACTGCGCCACCATCTGATCCTCAAGCATACGGCGCTTGGATGTTGCCTCAGCCTCTTCGGCTTTTGCGGTTAGCCATTGTTGATAGATGGTCATGACGCACCTCCAATCTTACGGATAATCTCACCAAGGTCTGGTGCTTCCCATGAAGCCAACTTGCCTGAGCGATCCTTCGCCAGCCACAGGCCATCGCTGTCGCACATGATGGCGCGTTGGGCATTGCCGTCCGCATCACGCTCTACACGCAGCGCCAGAACCTCGTCAAAGAAATATGGCAGACCCTGCGTCAGGGACTTGCCGGGCATCGATGGGTTATAAAGCAACTTACCCATTTCGTCGGTGGACTTCTCCAGCTTGGCGCTCATGTATACATGCTTGCCGGGAAGGTCACGGAACGCACGGATCAGTTCCTGCATGGTGGTGTTGAGTTCGCCATAAGCAGCGCGACCATCTTTGTTGGTGCGCAGTTCATGCTGAAGCACAACTTCCGCTACCTCGCTGATGCTGTCGAGAGCCACGCTTTCAAAGCCAGCCGCTTCCTCGCTGTCCTTGGCCCAAGTGTAGGCCTCGCGTAAATCTTCCATGTTCTTAATTTCAATATAGGCAAGGTCAGCGTCTTGGATGGACAGCAGCCCACCTTCTGCCGACAACACCACTGGATTCGGCAATGTGCGGATCAGCGATGTCTTACCAGCACCAGCCTGACCATACACCAATAGCTTAACGCCATTGGCAGTCAGACCTCCGGTCTTCTTTAGATTAATAGCCATCAAAGGCTCCTTTCGTTTCAGCACAATTCGGACAATCCAGTTAGTGCGTAGAAATGTGTTTACAGCCGTCATATCGATATGTAAAGGAGAAAAATCACATTAAAAAGGATTGTGGTATTATGATTGAAATTGAATGGATTAGAAAGGCTTTGCTGGATCGGCGACCAAAGATAGTGGCTGAAAGCACTGGTCTGCATGTCAACACCATAACCCGCATAAGGGATGGTAAGGAAGAGAACCCGAAGATAGACACGCTCAATCGGCTGGCTGGTTATCTGATTGGTGAAGGCGAATGAAGGTTCTTGTAGCTTGCGAGTATAGCGCCACAGTGCGTGATGCTTTTCGCGCCAAGGGACATGACGCATGGTCTTGCGATCTGTTGCCGACTGATGGTGACCCGCAATGGCATATCCAGGGCGATGCCTTGGTCATGGCGCACGGCCATGATTGGGATTTAATGATAGCCCATCCGCCCTGCACCTACATGACCAACGCAGGGGTAACTTGGTTGCACAAAGACCCAACACGTTGGGAAAAGCTGGACGAGGGCGCTGCATTCTTCAAGGCTCTTTGGAATGCTCCAATCAAGCGCATTGCAATCGAGAACCCTGTCATGCACAAATATGCCAAAGAACGAATCGGCGGTATGCAACAGACCCAGACAATCCAGCCGTGGATGTTTGGTCACAAAGAGCAAAAGGCGACATGCCTCTGGCTCAAAAACCTTCCGCCGTTAGTAGCGACGGACAACGTCAAAAAAGCAATGATGGAGTTGCCAGATAATGAGCGGCAGCGACTTCACTATTTGCCACCATCCGCCGACAGGTGGAAGCTGCGCAGCACTACGTTTAAGGGAATAGCCTCAGCGATGGCTGATCAATGGGGCGATAATATGATAGAGGAAAGATTGATATGATTTTAACACCCAAAGAAAAGAATCTCGCAGACATTAGCGAAATAGCCTATAAGTATGGATACACCGCAGAGGACGTTCTCGGTAAAAGCAGATATAAAAGATTGGTTATGGTGCGGCGTGAGTGCGTAGGAATGCTACGCGCCAAGGGCTACTCGACCACGGAGATAGGGCGCATAATGAACAGGGATCATAGTACCATCGTAGTTTCGCTACAGATTTTGGCGGCACAAAATGGCTGATTTAACCAACATTCTGGGCGGCTCATGGTCGCCACCCGCAGAGGTCAAGGCTGACCCACCGGAACTACAGCTTCGGGATGCCATCGAACAAAGCGGCATGACACCGCCAAAGGACATTGTCCTTGACGGCAAGATGCACCGCTTCAACTCAGGAACCAAGGGCAAGGGCGGACACGATAAGTCCGGCTGGTATATTGCCTATGGCGATGGTGTTCCCGCTGGCCGCTTCGGCTGCTGGAGGGCTGGCATGGAAATGACATGGAGGGCGGACGTTGGCCGTAAGCTGACACCATCCGAAGAGATGGCAAATGTTCGTCGCATGTCAGAGGCCAAAGCCGCACGGGACGCTGAACTAGCTAAATCGCGGGAGGTGGCATCGAACACCGTCGAGAAGATTTGGTCAGAGGCAACCGCTGCGCATCCGGATCACCCGTACCTTTCCCGCAAGGGCATTGGCGTCAATGGCGCAAGGGTCACAGGCGATGGACGGCTGGTGGTTCCCCTATACAATCCGAACGGCACTTTATCCTCGCTGCAATACATCGATCGTGAGGGTGGCAAGTTATACCATGCTGGCGGACAGACAGGTGGATGCTCTTGGCTGGTCGGAACAATGGACGAACCCGGCGTTCTGTATGTGGCCGAAGGATTCGCCACAGCAGCCACTATCCATCAGGTAACTGGTCGCCCCTGCCTTGTGGCCTATTCTGCGTCCAACCTAGTGCCTGTCACTGGGGCAGCGCGGGACAAGTACGGCCCAACCCAAGAAATCGTCATCGTGGCGGACAATGACGCGTCCAACACAGGCCAGAAATATGCTGACCAAGCATCA